>DAOTZT010000352.1:0-2309 GCA_034434255.1 Anaerolineales bacterium
ATAATTCCACCCTTGAAGCGATTGCCCATGACCAAATCATAGCCTGCGCGCAACTTTTCCACAAAAGGCATCAGGTTATCCAACTCATAACTGTCATCGGCATCGGCCATCAGGATATATTTGCCTTGCGCTGCCGAAAAGCCACCCTTGAGCGCGCTGCCATAGCCTTTTTCGGCCACATGCACAACCTTTGCACCATTGGCGCGCGCAATTTCGACAGATTGGTCGCTGCTGCCGTTATCGGCCACGATAATTTCACCCACAATGTGATTTTTATCGAGCGAAGAGTGCGCTTTTTGAAGGCACACCGCCAGGGTACGCTCCTCGTTCAGGCAGGGCAAGACGATGCTTAACTCAAGGTCTGGTTGGTCACTTTTTTCCATATTTCCTCTGCCACTCAAACAATTTGTTCAACGCTTCGATGGGCGAAAGCGAATGGATGTCTATGCCGTTCAGTTCTTCGAGGAGCGGGTTAGTTTCGGGGAAGAGTCCATTTGCTGGGCCGCCACCGGGGCGAACAGGGTTTTGGCGCGCAAATGTGGATGATTGTGGATATGTTCCACTACTGTCCAGACGATGGAAACGCCATCGTAGGTGCTGGTGCCGCGTCCAATTTCATCCAGGATGAGCAGTGATCTTTGGGTGGCATGATGCAAGATGCTTGCGGTTTCAATCATTTCTACCATGAAGGTAGATTGTCCGGCGTGAATTTCATCTTGCACGCCGATGCGGGTGAAGATACGGTCAATCAGCCCGATTTTAACCGAAGCCGCCGGGACGAAACTGCCCATTTGCGCCATGAGCGTGATGATGATGGCTTGCCGCAAGTAGGCGCTTTTGCCCGACATGTTCGGCCCGGTGATGACGCGCACGATTTCACCCGGCTCGAAGATGATGTCGTTGGGGATGTATCGCTCGCCCTCGAGGCTGGCATCTAGGACCGGGTGGCGACCCTCTCGAATATCGAATATCGTCGTATCGCTCACTTCGGAGCAGGTGTAGCCGTTCAGCGCAGCCACTTCTGCCAGCGAAGCCAAACTAACCAACTCGACCAGAGCGCGAGCAGTGTTGAGCAGGGCCGAGGCGTGCGTCGAGAGCACAGCGCAGGTCTCTTTGAACAGGCGCAGTTCGATTTCGTGGATACGCTCTTCGGCGTTCAGCACCAGGGTTTCGTATTCTTTCATCTCCGGTGTGATGTAGCGCTCGGCGTTGACCAGAGTTTGCTTGCGGATGTATTCTTTGGGGGCGTTGGCGGCCTGCCCGGCAGAAATTTCGATGTAGTAGCCACAGACTTTGTTGTAGCCCACCTTGAGAGTCTTGATGCCGGTGCGTTCGCGCTCGACCGCTTCCAGGTTGTTGATCCACTCGCGGGCATGGGCCGAAGCGGAGAGGATGCTATCTAACTCGGCGGAGTAACCAGGGCGAATGATGCCGATGTTTTGGGTGGTGGCTAGAGGATTGTCTGCGATGGCTTCTTGCAGCAGGGAGCTATCAATTTCTTCCGTATGGGCATCCAAATGTGCCGCCAGGTTGCGTACTCCCTGGGCGCGCAACGCATCGAGGCGGGAATGGATGGCGCTGAAATCCTGCTCCATGAGTGCAATAGGGGCATACTCGAACAACATAGCAAAATACCTCTCGCTGGACTTACGGCCTCCAGAAGCCTTGAGAGAACCCGAGGACGGTCGTTACGCAATCGAAATCGCTTTCGTGAAAGAATTATACAACAAGGAGGGTGGGAAAGCGATAAAGGTAAAAACCGCACCCATGAGACACTGAGCAAATCCTGAAGGGAACTCCCTGGCGTCGCCAACGGCGATAAGTCTTTGAACCGTCCCAAAGGCTCGGTTTTGCCCATACAATTGCTCTAAAAAGCCTTCGGGACGGTTATCCCGACCTGGCGTTATTAAAAAGTCGAAAAAAGGTCGGCCAAAAGACTTGCAAGATTTGGGAAAATCGTCTATTCTTATCCTGTCACGTTCCATCTTGACTTTAACCAAAGGAGGTGCCCTGGATGTGATGTTTTGTAACAACCTTACAGAGTTCGACAACCAATAACTCATTCTCTTGGAGGAGAACATGAAAAAATGGATAACCACCTTGAGCCTTTTGGCTGTAATAGCCATGGCGCTTACGGCCTGTGGCGGACAGCAAGCCGCCCCCGCCGCTACCGAAGCCCCCGCCGCAGGGGAATAGAGACGGCTGCGCCCTCTGGAAAGTTCTGTAACCCGATGCCGATGGCCAGTGCCACTGCTCCCGCCAGCGCCGCGGACGGGATGCCTGCTGCCACGGCTCCAAACGCAACCCCC
>DAOTZT010000353.1:0-3014 GCA_034434255.1 Anaerolineales bacterium
CCGCAAGGGGACGCGCCCGATGTGAAACCGGAATATGATGCCAAAAGCGGCGAAACGATTCAGCATCCCGTCTATCGCCCCGGCTTTGCGCTCGCGCTGGATTGGAAACGCAAACATTGATGTCACTGCGAGCCGCGCCAGCGGCGAAGCAGTCCCCCGTTTTAGGAGGAGATTGCTTCGGGCTGGGTCTCGATACGGACTTTGTCCTACTCGACCGGCAGCCCTCGCAATGACAGGAGGTTATGACTATGCCCGATTACAAACGCTACCGCCTGAAAATCACCGTCCTCACGCCCGTTCATATCGGCAACGGGCGGGAAATGCTCAAAGATTATGATTATGCTACCTACGGTGGTCGCACCTGGCGCATCAATGAAAATGCCCTGCTTGGTGACCAAAATGTAGAAGACCCCCACACCGCCGAGATGCTGGCGCGTGTCAAACCAGCCCAGTTGCTCAAATCGCAGGATTTCACCGAGGGCAGCCCCTATTTCCGTTATGTCTTGAAAGGCACGCCCAAGTCCAGCGCAGAAGGGGCGGTGGTGCGGGAACATATCAAAGATGCCTTCGACCACCCCTACCTGCCCGGCACGACCGTCAAAGGTGCGCTGCGCACGGCGCTTGGCTGGCATTTGTGGGAGAAGAAAGGTCTGCGCCCGGAAATCGGCAGATTGGGCGGCAGTCCCAAATTCGCTGCTTCGGGTTACGAGCGCGATTTGTTTGGCAAAAATCCGAACAACGACTTATTGCGCGCCTTGCATGTCGCCGACAGCGCCCTGCTGGATGCCGCCGCACTGATGCTGGTCAATGTGCGCGTGCTGACCCAGCGCGGCAAGCCCGGCTCGCCGGTGGAAGTGGAAGCCATCCGCCGCGAGACTGTCATCGAAAGCGAACTCAAACTGGATACGGCGCTCTTCTCGCAGTGGGCAAAGGCGCGCGAACTGTACCTGCCCAACGCTGATGCCTTGCTCAACTTTGCTGAAATTGCCCGTCAGCACAGCCGTGCTACCATTCAGCGTGAACTGGCCTGGTCGAAGGGCTTGAACGAGGGCAAGAATCTGGTTGCACACTACCAGAGCATGTTGAATTATGCGCTCGCGCCCCATGCTTTCTTCCTGCAATTGGGCTGGGGCGGCGGCTGGGAGCAGAAAACCTTTGGTTCGCGCCTGAAACAGGACGAAGGCTTCATGCGCACCATACTCAAGCCCCGTAAAATGAATGGCTATGATGTCGGACGCGGTCACACCGTCAAAAACGTGCAAGATTTTCCCATCAGCCGCCGGATTGCCATGGCGTACCGCCGCAACCCGCAGGGTGAAGTGATTGGCGAAATCCCCGCCCTGCCGCTCGGCTGGGTGCTGGTGGAGATAAGCGATTGACGATTTTCGATTGTAGATTGACGATTGTAGGTTGACGATTGGAGGCTGCGGTGAAACTCATCACTTTTCTTGGCGTGGGAGGATACCAGAAGACCGAATATGTTCTGAACGGGCACCCACCTGTTGTTGCGGAATATTCGCCGGTTGCGTCGAGGCATTTCGCCCAGGCGGATTCTGTGGTGGTGTTTGCCACAGAGGAGGCTGAACAAGCGCATCGCCAGCCTTTGACAGCAGCCTTGGGCATTGCCGAGCAAAATGTGCGCTTTATCCCCGTGCCAAAAGGCAAAAATGAAACCGAACTCTGGCAAATTTTTAGCGGCGTGGCCGAGAGCGTTGTTCCTGGTGAAGAGCTGGCTTTCGATGTCACACATGGGCTGCGTTCGTTCCCGCTGGTTGGCTTGCTCGCCGCGGCTTTTTTGCGCGTCGGGTTTGGCATTCAACTCCGGGCGGTGTACTATGGCGCATTCGATGTTCGTGACCAGAGTGTGACGCCCAATCGAACCCCGGTGTTTGACTTAACCCCTATGCTCACCCTGCTGGAATGGGCCGCGGCTGCCGACCGATTTAACCGCACCGGCGACTCGCGCTATTTTGCGTCCCTGTTGCGTGATGAACAGAAACGGCTGGCCTTGCAAGCGCAAAATCAGCCTCAGCGATTGGCACAAATTGGGCAGATTGGCAAACTTGTCGGCGCCTTGAACAATCTCTCGCAAGCCCTATCCTTGATTCGCCCCCACCAGGTGATGCAACAGGCAGAACAACTCGCGCCACAAGCCCAAAATGCTCTTTCGGTTCTTGCCCAAAGCGGCGCGGCGCTGCCGTTTCAAATGCTGTTGGATGCTACGCTCAAAACTTATCAACCGCTGGCTCTGGCTGACCCTGCGGCAGATAGCCGCCAGGATTTGCTGACCCAGCGCGAACTCATCCGATGGTATGCCAGGCGCGAACACTGGATGCAGGCTGCTTCGCTGGCGCGCGAATGGCTGGTCAGTTGGATTATGCTTCATCTTGGGCTGACTTCGCTCACTGTATTGAGCGACCGTTACCGCATTGAAGGCGTGGTCAACAGCGAAGCGGAAGAATTCCTCAAAGCCAAAAAGTCAGGCGCAGCCTTTCAACCGGTGTTCCTTAAATCGGTTCCTTGCCTGGAAACAGTGTTGGGACTTTGGAAGTCTCTCACCGACACTCGCAACGACATTGACCACGCCGGAATGCGTGAAAACCCCGAAACGCCCGAAAATCTGATAAAAAATATTGCCAACTATATTGAGACACTAAACTCTTTGCCGCTGGACAGCCCACAGCCGTAAATCTTCAATCTCAAATCTTCAATCCTCAATCTCCAATGTTACTCTCCCTCATCGGCGAACAGCCCATCCCCAACCTGCTTCCCATTCGCTACCTCAACCCGGCGCGGAATTTGCTCGTTTACACCAGCAAAACCAGAGAACGCGCACACCTGTTGCGCCGTCTCATTGGCGGTCACGAGGATTTGCGCGATGATCTGCTGGTGGATGCGTATGATTTCCCTAAAATCCTTGCCAGGCTGCAAGAGCGACTGGCAAACGAAGAGACCGTTCAATTCAACCTGACCGGCGGCACAAAGATGATGGCGCTGGCGGCCTATGCGCTGGC
>DAOTZT010000354.1:0-7009 GCA_034434255.1 Anaerolineales bacterium
TTGCCTGCCTCTGCCTGCTGGATGAACTTGGCGATCATGAAAATGATCTGCGCGACGCCAAACCCAACGCCAGACCAAAAGAACGACCACTGACGGGTAAAAATTTTCTTAAGCATGATGCGTTTTCTCCTTCTTTGGTTTGAGAATATGACTGTTGTTACTCGACTTTTGCAGCTTAAAAACTGAATAGCCAGACCGTTGCTAAGAACTGACTTGTCCAGTTCATGCGGTTGGAAGGCAGGCCCCCGCCTGCCAGGAAGTGTTGCAGAAAACCGCCGGGACATTTCCCTGTGTCGCTACCGAGGCACTGCCTCAGTCAATCTCACACCGGGCGTTCGTTTTGAGCGATTCCATGACGGCCAGCGAGGCGCGTGTCACGCCCACCAGGTGCTCATAGGGAATGGGCGGCACGCTTCCTTGACGCAACGCAGCGAGGAATGCCTGCCACTCGTTGCGCCAGCCTTTGTCCTGGGCCTGGGTGAGGCTTTTGCGCCTGCCATCCTGAATCAGTTCCAGGCGGTGGAAATCATCCAGCACAGCAATCCGCCCGTTGCAGAAGACCTCGAGGCGCTCTTTGGGGAAGGATTTGTCGCCATTGGCGAGGTAATCCACCACGCCGACCGAGCCATCGGGGAAGGTGAAGGTCATGGAGACGTTATCCTGGCGATATTTTCCGCCATCGGGCAAAGCGTGGGCGCTGACAGAGCGCGGCACAGCGCCAACCAGGAAGGTGAGAAAGTCAATGAAATGGCAGCCCTCGCCGATGATTCGCCCACCGCCCTGGTCCGGTTCATGAATCCAACTGGAGGCAGGAATGTAACCGGCATTGATGCGGTAATGCAGGTAGAGTGGTTCGGTGCGGTTGGCAAAGTGAGCCGCCAGGGGAGCAGTGAGCGGGGCAAAGCGGCGGTTGAAGCCAATCATCAGCAAGCGGTCTTGTGTCTTGAGTAACTGCTCTTGAACGGCGTCTAACTGCTGGCGATTGACGGCCAGCGGTTTTTCGGCGAAGACATGCTTGCCTGCCTGCAGGGCGCGAAGGATCATGTCGGCGTGCATGGCGGGGCGGGTCAGGATGACGACAATGTCCACGTCGGGATCGTTCAGAATCTCGGCCTCGCTGGAAGCGGCATAGGCGAAACCGAACTTTTTGGCAGCGTGGGCAGCATGGAGACCGCCTGCGGAGGCAATCCCGACCAGTTCGATGCCATCCATCTTTTTGAGAATCGGCAGCAAAACGCCGGTGGCAAAGTTGCCAGCGCCAAGCACGCCAAGCCGGTAAACGCTGCGGGTGGAGGGTTGCAGAGCAGGACGGTTGAATCGGACGATCGCCGGCTTCTCTTCTTCCGCGTCTGGCTTGGGATACGTTAACAGGACGCCGAGGAACGGCTCTTTTTTCTTGCCGGTAATGATTTCATAGGCTTCGGTGGCGCGCTCAATGGGGATGCGGTGCGTAATCAGCGGCTGAACCTGTAATTTGCCAGCCGCCAGCAGGTCAACGATGGCCTCGAGGTTGCGTCCCTCTGTCCAGCGCACATAGCCGATGGGATAGTCGTGCCCGGCTTCTTCGTAGGAGGGATCGTAGCGCCCCGGCCCGTAGGAGCGCGAGTTGATGAAACTGAGTTCTTTTTCAAAGTAGGGCTTACGGGGCAGGTTCAGGCCGACCGCGCCGGTCGCGACCACGCGTGCCCGGTCGCGGGCGATGCGCGCCGCCAGTTCGACCGGATCGTTGGAAGATGTGTCGGCGCAGATGATGATGGCGTCGAAACCGCGGTGGGCAGTAAAGGCCTGAGCCACCTCCTCGGCCTGGTCGCGGGAGCAGGCCAAAAGTCCAAGAGACGCAGCGAGGGCGACGCGCTGGGGGTTGGTATCCACGCCCAGGACACGGCAGCCGGCCGCGGCGGCGATCTGCGCCGTCAATAATCCCAAAAGGCCCATGCCAATGACGGCGATGTTTTCGCCGATTTGCGGCATGGCCAGACGAAAGCCATGCAGGGCAATCGCGCCCAATGTGGTGAAAGCCGCCGATTCAAAATCCACGTTGTCGGGCAGAGGCGTAAGGAGGTGGCGCGGGACGACGTCATATTCGGCGTGGACGGCGTAGTTGCCCCCCGCGCAGGCCACGCGCTGCCCAATGTGGAAACCTTCCATGCCCTCGCCGAGGGCGACGATGGTGCCAGCCGAGGAGTAGCCAAGCGCCATCGGCTGGTCGAGGCGATTAAAGGCGGCTTGCAGGGTGGGGAGAAGGCCCTCCCGTTTCATTTTGTCCAAGACCTGACGGACGAGATCGGGACGGGAACGGGCTTTGCCCACCAGCGATTTTTCGGCAAATTCTACCAGCGTGCGCTCGGTACCAGCCGAGACGAGCGAGGCGGCCACACGCACCAGAGCCTGGCCACGCTGGGGAGTGGGAATGGGGACTTCTTCAACGGTTGTTTGTCCAGTTTTTAAGTTTTGTAACAGTTGTTTCATTGCAAGACCTTTTGATGGTGCGGGGGACGACGCACACGAAAGATTTCAGGGACTGCATTCTGCCTCCCTGTCCACAACGAGGGGCAGCAAGGCAAAAGGGCTAAGGGGAGGGCGTTACAGTCGGGATGAAATGCGCCAGGTCACCGTTGGCGGCATCGGCGACCCACAGGCCGCCCTTACCATCCGGGACAAGGCCTGACGGGAGTTGGAAAGCGCCTGCCGGGCAGCCATCCCAGACGTGCACCGGTTCACCGACCGGAGAAAATTCGATCAGGCGGCACATTTCCGGATCACTGACGAAGACGTTTCCGCCTGGTGCGACGGTGATGAAGGGCTTGTTTTCCAGCGATTGCCCATACCAGCCATAGACCGGCCACTCGGCGAGGGGGGTAAAGAAGATGCCGCTCGAATCGGGAGCGAAGACCTGCACGCGCTGATTCCAGGTGTCGGTGACGTAGAGATTGCCAAAATCATCGAAAGCGATGGCGACCGGTTCATCAAATTGGCCGAGGAGCATGCCTGGCGTGCCAATTTCGCCGAGATAGTTGCCATCGGCGTCGAAAATGACGATTTTCTTGTTGCCTGTATCTGCTACAAACAGGCGCCCCTGTCGGTCAACGGCCAGGCCGCGGGGGCCGTAAATGCCACTCTGACCGCCCGCAGCAGGATAGGAATCCCACATTTTCAGGAACTGACCGTCGCTGGTGAATTTCTGAATGCGGAAATTCCAGGTGTCGGCGACATAGACGAATTTTCCATCTGGCGAGACGGCGACTCCCCAGGGTTCGTAGAAGGTGCCGCCAGGGGCATTGCCGGTATTGATGTCACCAAAACTGCCCCAGACGTGAAGCACTTCCCCCTCTTGGGTGATGTGTTGAATGCGGTGATTGAGGGAGTCCGCAATGTAGAGAGTGCCATCCGGGGCAAGAGCAATCTGGCGCGGCGCCTGGAAGTAGCCGACTTCGCTGCCAGGCAGGCCGAGGATCAGGTCTGGCGTGGCGGTGACGATGATGCCCTGATAGGGGTCCACCGGTTCTTCGATGACCTGGGCGGGGGCGCCATAGGGCCAGAGTTGGGCGGTGAGGTCACGGCGGAGGTAAATTTTCATCCGGTCGGCCACGCCCCAGTTGGTGAGGGTGTAGGCTTCGGGATTGCCGCGCAACTGTCCCCAGGCGCTGAAATCGCGGTTGAACCAGATGTCCCAAACGGCTTTTTGGGTGGCGCGGTCGGTAAAAATGGGGCGGATGTGTCGCCAGGCATACTTCAGGTAATCGAAAATTGTCATTTCAGGGATTTCTTGTCCCTGTTCGGCATATTGGCTGGCCACATCGGCGCGATATTCGTAGCCGATATTTTCCCACTTGAGGCTCCAGTAATCCTGGTTTTGCCACCACATCCGCATGCCGTCGAGTTCAACGTAATTTTCTTGCACGACAGGGGCCAGTTTGGAGAAGTTTTCGGTGCCAACAGCAATGATCAGGGCGCGGCTCACGTCGCGTGAGGGGTTCACGTCAAAATCAATTTTGTTTGGGTAGCGGCGCATGTACCACCAGTAGGGGTAACGCACCATATTGTCGTAAGCGACCACGAGGTCGTTGCCACCGGTGATGCGATAAGAAATTTCCTCGATTTGCTCAAAGAGCGCTTTGGGGTCGGGGGTACCATGGGCGTAAACGAGGTACTCAAGGGGATAATCGTAGTTGATGTAAGCGGCGCGGTAGGCCGAACGGGCCGTGATGACGGCCAGCAGGCCAAACAGGCCGAGCCAGAGGGCGCGGGTCCACAAGCGCCAGTCCCAGGCGGGCAACCGGGTCCAGGGGCGGGTTTCGACCAGCCAGCCGATTGCCCAGGCTGTTGCCAGAATCATGGGGAGGGTAATGTGGCAGGTCAGCCAGGGCATCCGTTCCCCGGCATAGGAGAAGATGACCAGGCTGAAGAATGACCAGTACACGGTCAGAGCCGCGACCGGCGCTGGTTGCTGCTCATTTTCATCGGTCTCTGCTGACTGAAATGGCTGGCCAGGCGCTGACCGCCACAACTTTCCAAAAGAGGCAATGAGCATGGTCACCAGCGTCCCCAGGGCGGGCAGGAATTCATAGATGGGCACCTGTACCAGGGCATAGTAGAACAGGGGTTGTCCGCCGCGTCCCTCTCCGTGTTGCGCCAGCCAGTAGGCAAACGAGCCGACGAATCCGCTGCCCAACATGGCAGGATTGGTGAAAAACGTGGTGTAGAGGAGGATGGTCGGCAGGTAAAAGACGACCGCCATCGGCAGCCAGCGTTTGCCGAACCACCACCAGCCGAGTGCCGTGCCGATTCCGCCCAGGATCAAAACCGCGACCAGGATCCGCAAGTTGCCGGAGAGGGTGTAGTCTTGGGGAACAAAGCCGAGCAGTTGCAGGGGAATGGCCGACAGGAGGGGAAGGACCAGGGCGCCAATCAGCAGCATCAGGTCCAGCGCCCGTTCGGAGCGGAGAACGGCCCAGCCGAGGCCCCGAATGGCGGCCACCACGGCGCCAACCGCCGCTGCCACGCCCAGCAATCCCAACAAGATCACGCCAACCAGAAAAGCAAGCGGGAAGGATTGGTCAGGCTCTGTCGGTTTTTGCCAGAGATAGAGGAGCGCTGCTGCAGTAATGAGCAGGATGGCCAGCGCAACCCCAAGCAGAAAAGCCATCCGCATCCTGGGCAGTGGCCATTCGCGGCGGGCGACATGGTCAACAAAGTAGAAAAACAAAAAGATGAAAATCCCGCCAGCGAACATGTAGGAGGTGGCTTTGTCGGTAAAGTGAAGGGCGTTGGCGAGGATAAACAGGTAGAGAGAGAGTTGATCCTTACGTTCCAGGTAACGCAGAACCGAGTAGATGAGCAGAATGGCCCAGAGAACGATAAAACTTTCGTTGCGGGCGTAACGCTGGTAGAAGAGCAGGTAGGGGGAAATCAGGAGCATTAGGCCAGCGGCAAGAGCACCAACTCGTCCCAGGTAACGGCGAAACAAGAGCAGGCCAATGGCAACCGTGGCAATCCCGTAGAGGGCCGCCGGGATGCGACTGGTGAAATCATTATCGCCAAAGAGCACATAAGCCAGGGCGATTTGATGATACTGTAACGGCCCGTGACTCATGGGGTCGTAGGTATAGCCGTAGCCGGTGTAGAGATTGTAGGTGGGAACAACGTGATTAATCTCGTCATGGCTCATCGCCCGCGCCCCCAGGTCATAGAAACGCGAGACAACGGCTGCGATGAGAATGAGGACGACCAGCAAGGTCTCGTAATTGAGCGGAAGCCACTTCTTGAGCGGCGTGTCGAGAAAAGAGGAGCGTTCAGTTGTGGAGATCATCGGGGACAATTGTACCAAAGAGCGAGGCACTTTTCGATGCGGGCCTGGAGAGAAAGAGCAGTGCAAACTGGCTAAAAAGCGATAATCGCTGTTATGGGTCATCATCGCCTCATTACTTCTGCAATAGAGGCGTTCAACACGTCCCCCTGGCAACGCTTTTCCCAATGCGGGATCAGAGAGAGATGTATTCTTTCAAGTTATGCTCAACGGCATAAGCAGCCGCCTCAGCGCGATTATTGACTCCCAGTTTAGAGAGGATGCTGCTGACGTAGTTGCGCACGGTTCCCTCGCCCAGGAAAAGGGCTTTGGCAATTTCGCGATTGGTTTTTCCTTCGGAGACGAGCAAGAGGACATGTTTTTCTTGCTGGCTGAGGTGTGCGAAGGCTGATGCTTCTTCTTCTTTGACGGCTTTCCGCACTTCCTGGAAGACGCGTTGGGTGACGGCGGGGTCCAAAAGGGCTTCACCGCGGCCCACCGATTCCAGGGCCCGCACCAGGTCATCGCCGCCGATTTGCTTCAGAACATACCCCGATGCTCCGGCACGTATGGCCGAGAAGAGCATTTCGTCTTCTGCATAAGAGGTCAACATAATCACACGTGTCTCAGGGAAGCGCGAGGTGATCTCTTCGCACGCTTCAATGCCAGACATCCCCGGCAAGCGAATGTCCATCACAACGATATCGGGATGGGTATTGCTCACCATCTCGATTGCTTCTCGCGCCGTGGCCGCTTCTCCGATGACATCGAATTGGGGATGCCGCTCTAACAGGGCTTTCAGGCCCAGGCGCACCACTTCATGATCATCTACCAGTAAAACTTTTTGCTTGACTGTGTTCATGCAACCTCTGTTACAAAAGTATATTCGAGAGTGAGCACCGTGGCAAGGAGGAGCCTGAGGCCTCAGCAAGGTTCCGGCTGAGTGTTTGAGCGCGCTTTTGTTGATCTCAAGTGCGCAGAATAGTAGAAAACGCCCGTTTGTTTGGTAAGGGATGCCATCCCCTGGGCGTTTTGCAGGTTGCCAAAACGCAAATATTGTGAGCAAGAGAAAAATCACCATAAAAATTCCGAAAAAAAAAAGAGCGAGGATTCAAAAGAATTTAATCGCGTCCGATCAGACATTTGATTTCGATTATTCGGCTTTGTGATTGTGGTTGCCATCAAAACACCTCCCGAGAAAACCAGCACAATCAACAGATTGAA
>DAOTZT010000355.1:0-1545 GCA_034434255.1 Anaerolineales bacterium
GAATGGCTGCCTGCGTGGCACAGGTCTTTGACCTGCGCGGACAGGTCGGAGACCTGTCTCACACAACAAAAAGCATCTAAATTTTGAAAAATTCAGATGGTATGATATAATTTATTTGTGAAAATTCCCCGTCTCCTTCTTCCCATCCTGCAAGAATCCCTCCTACCCGGCAAAGTCGTCGCCCTCTACGGCCCCCGCCAGGTCGGCAAGACTACTCTCGCCCTCGACTTGCTCGAACGTTCGCCCTACCTTACCAAATACGTTAGCGCCGACGAACTGCTCTACCGCGAAGCCCTCTCCAGCCAGAGCCGCCAGACGCTCGGCGAACTGCTCGGCGACGCCGAACTCCTGGTCATTGACGAAGCCCAGCGCGTCCCCAACATCGGCCTCAATTTCAAAATCCTGGTGGATTCCTTCCCCCATGCCCGTATCCTCGCCACCGGCTCGGCCTCCTTCGACCTGGCGAACAAAATCAGCGAACCGCTCACCGGGCGGCAACTCACCTTCCACCTCTACCCCGTCAGTTACCCCGAACTCAGCGCCGCGTTTGGGCCTCTCGAAGCCCGTGCTCAACTCGAACGCTGGCTGATGTGGGGCGGCTACCCCGCCATCGTCACCGCCGAAACGCCCCAACTGCGTCAGCGCCTGCTCAACGAACTGGTCGGCGCCTATCTTTACCGCGACCTGCTCGAATGGGAAGGCCTCCGCCGCGCCGACAAAATCGCCGACCTGCTGCGCTTGCTCGCCTTTCAAATCGGGCAGGAGGTCTCGGTGGCAGAACTGGCCGCCTCGCTCGCCCTCAACCGTCAGACTGTCGAGCGTTACCTCGACCTGCTGGAAAAAGTCTTCGTCATCTTCCGCGTCGGCGGTTTCTCGCGCAACCTGCGCAAAGAAGTGACCAAAAACTTCCGCTATTATTTCTACGACAATGGCGTGCGCAACAGCCTGATTCAGAACTTCAACCCACTGCACCTGCGCAATGACGTCGGTCAACTATGGGAAAACTTTCTGGTTGTGGAACGGCGCAAGGCCAACCAGATAGGCGGACGGATGGTCAACACTTACTTCTGGCGCACCTACGACCAGAAAGAGATAGATTACCTTGAAGAAAGCGGCGGACAACTGAGCGGCTACGAATTCAAGTGGCAAGAAACTGCCCCACGCCGCGCCACCCGTGAAGAATTCCTGCGCGCCTATCCTGGCGCCTCGCTGACCGTCATTCACCGTGACAACTTCACAGACTTCCTGACCTGATCTTTCGTTGACTCCATGCCCCGCCTCACACCGACCCTCAGCCTGCTCCTGACCCTCAGTCTCCTCCTCGCCGCCTGCCTCCCGCAGACCGCAGACGTCACACCGCCGCCCTCCTATCCGACTACCGCCTCTCCGACTCCCCCCTCTCCAACTCCCGACCATTCGACTCCCGACTACCCCGACAAATTCTCCCTGTGGACGAACGGCGCGCAACTGCGCGGAGCGAACATCTGGCAGCGCATCCGCATCCCCGACCTGGACGGCGACCTGCTCGGCGACGGTTACATCGGA
>DAOTZT010000356.1:0-2160 GCA_034434255.1 Anaerolineales bacterium
ATGCTGGCGGGCAAAAAGTCGCTGGACTGGACGATGCCGTCATCACGGAACGCGAGGCGGTAGAGTTTGGATTGCTTCTTCTCGCTTTCGAGATACACCATTTGCGCCTGCCGTGAGCGCGCCACCTCGTAACCCGCCCAGGCCATCGGCTTGGTGCCGCTGGTCAGGTTGAACATCATGCCAGGGCGATAGACCTGCTCGAAGCGCCGGCGGATTTCTTCCAGGTTATAGACATCTTCCAAGAAAAGCGGCTCGGCATGAGGCAACAAGGACTGTAAATTTTCGGCCACGCGGCGCGTTTTGGCGCTGTGTGCCAGAATATGGCGCTGCGGTCGGATGGCGCGATCGGCCAGGAGAGTGGGGATGGGCTGTTCGCCGATGAGGGAGAGTAACATTGGAGATTGAGGATTGAGGATTGAGGATTAGGTCAAATTCCATCTTTGCGCCAATTCGCGCAGGCCGGGCATGACTTTTTCGTCTATCTTTCTCTGAAGTTTTTCGAGAGATTTAAGCGTTTTCTCTTTTTCTTTTTTGCGCTGGTGTTCAGCATGGTCAAGCGGGTTGCGAACATTTTTCAAATCAACCCAAACCTGAGACAATTGTTCCCGTTCCGGCCAATTCAACAATTCAAGGCCCCAGCGATTGAGGTCATTTTCCGTAAAAATACGTTCATGATTTTCGGGGTCAGGCTTACCCAGCAAAGAAATACCCGAAATGGCTTTTTCAAAAGAAATGCGATTATCAATCAAATAATCAAGCGGCTGTTCCAAGCGATAAGTCACGGCATCAATCAACCATTCACGCGCCAGAGTAACAGCCTGAATGATTTGACCTTTGTCATAATACCATTGCACCATCTGAAACTCTGTGCGCAGCATCGATTCAGCATCTTTGCCATCATTCTCAAACTGCCCGAAAGCATTTACAACCTGATTTTTCAAAATACCAAAAGGTCGCGCCGTGATTTGGAGTTCCTGCTGCGCCTGCGCGAGAGCATTGTCCAACTTGCCCACCTCCTGCATCAGCGTAAAAGGCTGGCATAAGCGAGCAGCCTGTGAGATTGTATCCAATGTATGCGCGGCTTCTAACAAGACACCTCGTGAAACATTTTTGGGGTTTAGCAGAGTCGAAAGCCCACGCGCATTGCCGGTTTGGATGAATTGTTCGGTAGCGGTGAGCCAATCGAGCAGGCTGACAAAAGGGGTTAGATCGAATACCGGAGATCGATTTTCTTTATCGCGCGCATCCCACGCCCCATAAAGCACATGCTTTACCCTAACTTTTTTCGCCGCTTTCAAATAGGCAATCGCCAAAAACGAGAGAAACGGCAGGGAACGGAAGGAGTTGGTAATGTCGAAAATCACCTCTTCGCCTTCATCAACGGCATTGGTCAGCGTGTCGAAAATATCCCATAGTTCAGGTTCGCTGTGACCTTCGGGGATAGGCAACGGCTCAAAAGGGACATTATTTTGCTCAAAACGTTGTTTGAGTTCCCGCCAGTTATTTGACCGTTCTCCTTCGCGGGCGGTAGGAGTCAGGCAAATCAAAATTTTTTCTGGCTGGACGAAATGTGCCACTGCTTCAGGAAAAAATTCGGTTTCTTTTTCCTGGTCATTCCAAACGTATCGGGTTTTTGAGTAATTGTTCACGCCCAGAAAACTGATAACTTTCATCACGCCTCCATTAACCCAATATGCACTCAACGCGCCAATAATTTTTCTCTTTTTTAACGGCTATGACTTCGCACAGAACCTTTTCGCCTTCGCGCGGGCGTTTGATAGGCCGATTGCTCAAATCAATCACTGCGTAATCCTCAGTGTCTTCGCGGCCTGGAATTTCGAGCATCACTTGATTGCCGGTCTGCAAGACCGTTCCGTAAAACCGATTGCCGATTTTGGGAACATCATCGAATCTCTCGATGATTGGTTGCGGCTGCGGCTTGTAGGCAGGTGATATAGGCGCTTTCGTAGTAACCGGCGCTGGTGATTTGCCGACCGTCCCAGCACTTGCCGAAGGTTGGAGGACCACAGATGCGGGTTTTTTGCTCTTGAGCGCTTCACGTTCTGCTGCTAACCAATCGCTCTGCTCAGAAGGAATCAGACGAACCTCCACCCATCCCAAAGGCTCTAACCGTCCATCCGCGTGAACAACCACCTTGCG
>DAOTZT010000357.1:0-1760 GCA_034434255.1 Anaerolineales bacterium
ACCTGCCAGACTTTGCCGCTCCTGCTGCTGCTCACGCACCGCGCCGCCGAAGCCCCCGCCGCCCTGCTGAACCTGAAACGCGACCTGCGCCGCCGCCGCTGCGCCCAGGAAATTCCCCTGCGCGCCTTCGATGAAAACGAAACGCGCCTCTTTCTGGAAAAAATGCTCGGGCGCGAGACCGTCACCGCCGCCCTGTTGGATGAAATTCAGCGCTACGCCGCCGGGCTGCCCTTGTTGCTGCGCGAAGCCGCCGAAAGCCTGCGTCAGGCGCAAAGCATGGCGCGCCGCTCCCCCGCCTCCCTGCGCGAGACGATTCGGCTGCGCCTGACGAAACTCGGCGACCAGGCACAGCACATGCTCGAAGCGGCTGCCGTGCTGGGCTTTTCCTTTGCCCATTTCGAACTGGAAACCCTGCTCGGCTGGCCTGCCCCCATCTTTGCCGCCGTGCTGGACGATTTACAGGCGCAGCGGTTGATTCTGGATACAGTTTCCGCAGGCTTCGACGATTACACCTTTCCGCACCAACTTATTCACCAGATCATCCTCGAATCCATCCCCGCGGAACGCGCCACCCTCTTGCACGAACAGGCAGGCCGCGTGCTGGAAACGGTTCACGCCGGGCAGACGGGTTTTGCCGCCGAAATTGCCGCCCACTACGAAGCGGCGCATCAGCCTGTGGCGGCGGCGCGCTTTTGGCTGACTCACGCCCAGGAATTGACCGACCTGGCCGCCTTCGAGCAGGCGGGTGAAGCCATCGAGCGGGCGATTGCCCTGATTGGGTCCAGCGACTCGCGCGAGGTCCGCGAACTGAGCGCCCAAGCCGCCCTGCTGCGCAGCGTGCTGGCGCACTATCGCGGACAGGCAGCGGAAGCGCTGTCCCTGGTCGAAAATGCCCTGACGGCCTGCCGCGAGTTCCCCGCGCTGTATGTCCATGCCCTGATCCGTCAGGCCTATGCCCTCTATACCTGTGACCGCTACCCGGAAGCGCACCAGGTCATCAGTCAGGCGCTCGAAATTGCGCGTCTCGCCGAAGACGGTCCCGCCGTGCTGCACGCGCTGAACATTCGCGGCATCACCGCGTTGATGCTGGGGCGCACGCACGAAGCGATTCAGGACTTGCATCAAGCCTTATCGCTGGAAGAATCCACAGCCAGCCCCTCCGCGCAGACGGTTCAAAGCCTGAATCACCTCGGCACGGCGCTGGTTTTCGTGCAGGAATACGCTCAGGCGGCAGAAACGCTGACGAAAACGGTCGAACTGGCTCAGGGGGGTGGTTTGAAGCGTCTGGAATCCGCCGCCCTGACCATGCTTGGACAAATCTCCTTGAACCAGGGCCATTACAGCGAAGCCATCCGCCTGTATTCGCGCGCCATCGAGACGGCTGGGGAATCGTACCTACCGGGCATGTGGGGCAAATTTGCCGGGCGCGGCGCCGCTTTTTTGCGCATGGGCAGCCTGGACGAGGCGCGCAAAGACTTCGAGCGGGGGTTGGAGATTGCCCGTCAGGTGGAAAGCCGTTACGGGAACGTGCTGATGCGGGTCTATCTGGCGCTCACGTCGCTGGCAGGCGGAAGCGCGCCGCTCGCTTCGCTGCCCGAACTGGAAGCCGAAGCCGCCGCGTATGCGTTGCACGCCGTCGTTTTGCTCACCAGCCTGGCGCGCGCCGCGTTGTGGCGTCTGCTCGGTGACGGGGAACAATCCCTGGCTGCGGCTCAGTGCGCCGCACAAGCCGCGCAAGCCAGCGGTGTGCCGCAGTTTTT
>DAOTZT010000358.1:0-2026 GCA_034434255.1 Anaerolineales bacterium
AAACTCATCTCCAGCCTCGGCAAGCGCGTGTTTATCATGAGCAACGTCCACGAGAAACAGCCTGTGCTCTTCCAGACGCGCTGGACGATGAATTTCCTGGCCGGGCCGCTGACGCGCGCTCAGATTCCCGCCGTGAATCGCCTGGTGGGGGCCGGGGCGGAATTGCCGTCTGCGGGTGCCCCGCTCGAGGTCGAGACGCCGCACGCTGTTCCGGAAGGGTTTGAGCCGATTCCGGACGTCGCGCCGGTACCGGCTCCTGCCGTCTCCGCCCAGCCGGCGAGTTTCTCGTCGGCGGTGGGCAGCCAGACGCGGCCTCCTGTCCCGACCGGTTTCGCTGAGTTCTTCTTGCCGTTGAATCGCTCGCTTCCCAAAGCCGCAGCAGCGATGGGCAAGGCATTGCCTCCCCAGGCGGTCCAAACCGGCATCCTGTACCGCCCCGTGCTGGTTGCTTCAGCGGTGGTGCGTTTCCTGGATCGAAAATACGGGCTTGATATGGAACAGGTTCGCTCAGTGCTGGTGACCGATCTGAACCGACGGGGTGCGCTTCGCTGGGAAAATTTCGTTGCCCCTCTGCCAGAATCTACTGCTATGGACCCTGCCCCCGTGCCGCAGGCGTTGTTTGCTCCGCTCGAAGCGCCGCTTTCTGATGCCAAATCGCTTGCTGCTCTCCAGCGCGACTTTACAGATTGGGTTTATCGTACCAGCAAAGTGACGATTCGCGCCAGTGAAGCCCTGGGAGTGTATGCTACCCCCGATGTCAGCCAGGCAGAGTTTATCAAGGCTTGTGCCGAGGCGGCGCGCCAGGAGCGTGATGCAGCGGTTGCCAAGGCTGCGGCTCCTTTCGACCGGCAAATCAAGATTTTGAAAGATAAAATTGCCCGCGAAGAACGAGAACTGAAAATGGACGAGGCCGAACTCAGCCAGCGCAAGAGTGAGGAACTGGCCACCCATGCCGAAAATCTGCTCGGCTTGTTTGGTGGATCACGTTCCAGCCGCCGGCTTTCTTCTTCTCTGACCAAACGTCGCTTGACCGAACAGGCCAAAGAGGATGTACAGGAATCCATTGAGGCGCTTGAGCAATATGGCCAGGAGTTGCGCCAACTGGAGGAGGCGCGCCAGCAGGCCATCGAGCAGGCCAGTGCCCAATGGGGCGAAGTGGTCAATCAGGTCATCGAGATCCCCATTCCGGCGAAAAAATCGGATGTTTACCTCGACTTGTTTGGCATTGCGTGGATGCCTTATTATCAGGTCGAAGCCGAGGGAGAAACATTCACTCTCCCCGGCTTTGGGCTGGACTGAGAAAATTGAGATGGATTTGTCTGTCGTCTGGCTGTTTCTCTTGGTCCTTTGGTGGGGGGCGCTCCATTCTTTTTTGGCCTCCCTGATGGTGAAACAGGCCGTTTCGCGCCTGTTGGGAGAGAAAGCGACTCGTTTTTATCGCTTGGGCTATAACGTCTTTGCGGGGCTGACGTTTCTCCCCGTTTTAGCGCTCCTGTTTTCCTTGCCGGACCGGGTGCTGTATCGGGTACCGTTGCCGTGGGCAGCGCTGATGGGTCTGGGGATGTTCCTGGCTTGTGTGATACTCGTTGTGGGCGTACTCCAAACAGATGTGTGGGAATTTCTGGGCCTGAGGCAAGTGTTCAAACCGAGTCATCCTGACGCGCCCCCTGCCTCACTTGTCACGGATGGACTGTATCGGTATGTGCGTCATCCGCTCTATACGGCCGGACTGGCGTTTCTCTGGCTGATGCCGGTGATGACGGCCAATCTCCTGGCCGTTAATCTCAGCCTGACGATTTACATCTTCATCGGCGCAATTTTTGAAGAGCGCAAATTGCATCGCGAATTTGGTGAGGCATATGCCTCGTATGCCGCCCAAACGCCCATGTTTTTACCTTTTTTCGTAACTATTCAGCCATCCACTCGAAACAGGGGTGTCACTGCGAACGAGCGCTTTTTGCGAGTGAAGCAGTCTCCCAAAGCATGGTTTTTCCTGTTCAAGACGAGATTGCTTCGGGCAGAGAAC
>DAOTZT010000359.1:0-10261 GCA_034434255.1 Anaerolineales bacterium
CCAGGTGAATCGGCTCAATGGCCTGGTGATGATATTCCTGTGCGATTTGCTGCGCACTGAAAATGGCTTCCTGGGATTTTTGGGTGAATTTGTCGAGGTTCATAAGATACTCCTACCAATAAGTCATTGTAAGGACAACTCTCGAGAGTTGTCCTACAAAAGTATAGGGAATACACGTTGGAGAAATGTTAGATGGGAGTAAAAATATTATTGGAGATCTTGGCCGGAAGGGACTCCTCTCCAGGCGGCGTGGCGATGACACGAAAAAGTCCCGATGAATGACCATCGGGACGACTTTATCCTGTCTTGCTTCCAGGTGCAATGCAGTGCATTCGCTCCTGGTTTTATGACTCTTTGGATGATTCCGTGGATGAGGGGGCAGAACGGTGGTCGGTTACATAAAACCCTGAGCCTTTGAACATAATTGGCGGCGCAGAGTAGATCCGACGTACGCCCTGGTGTCCCGCCGGGCAGCGAATGCCAGACTGGTCTTCAGCAAACGATAGGACTTTTTCAAACGTTTGTCCACAGGTAGGGCAGGCAAATTCGTAGCGAGGCATAGTTCTCCTTGCAAGGCCAGGGGCAGTCGGATCAACCGCCCCTGGAGAAATCAGGCTTATTTGACTTTGATGCTGATGACTTTCGGTTTCGCTTCTTCGGCCTTGGGCAAGGTGATGGTCAGAATGCCATCTTCGAATTCGGCCTTGGCCTTGTCTGCCACGACTTCGGTAGGCAGGCTGATGGTCCGTTCGAAAGCGCCGTACCGGTGCTCGCGCAGGTGGTAGGCCTTTTCTTTGTTCTCGGTCTTCTCTTTGAATTCGCCCTTGATGGTCAGCAAATCACCGGTAATCGAGATCTGTACATCGTTCGGTTTCAGACCTGGCAAAGCGGCGCGGATCACAACCTCATCATCGGTCTGATACATGTCTACTGCCAAGGTCGGCATGGCGACCGACGGCCAGAACGGAAGAGTAAAGGCCTCGTTGAAGAGACGATCCATGGCTTCGCGCAGGCTGATCATTTCACGAGCAGGTTCCCAACGGGTAAGATTGGACATAGCACACCTCCTTTTTTAACCTTGGAATTTGCAGGATTAGTCTGGTTTCAAACCTTACTGGATTCAGGATAAGTTCTTTATTTCGTGTTTTGTCACTGCAAAATATAAAGGGTTTGCGTTAGAAAAACGCAAACCCTGCGTAAAAAATACGTTAGAAGATACGCCCGGCTCAGGAGGGACTGCTGGTCTGGGAACCTTGGTCTGGTTTTTCGCGCCGAAAGTCCACAAAGCGGTAACCGACGCCGCGTTCGGTGAGAATGTATTTGGGGTTGGCGGGATCTTTTTCCAGTTTCTGGCGCAGGTAGTTGATGTAAAGCCGCACGTAATGAGGCTCGTCGCGGTATTCATATCCCCACACTTTTGCCAGAATCTGGTCATGGGAGACGACCCAACCGGCATTTTGGACAAGGTGGTACAGTAAGCGGTACTCAGTGGGGCGTAATTTGACCAGTTTACCTTCCAGCCATACTTCACGCCGGTCGAAGTCAATTTTGAGGCGGTCGTCTACCTCAATGATGCCATGCATGCCGCTGCCTGCGCCTTCAGTGCGACGGAGGACGGCCTTGATGCGGCTGGTCAATTCGCGCGGGCTGAATGGTTTGGTAACGTAGTCATCCGCTCCCAGTTCCAGGCCACGCACGCGATCGTTTTCTTCCCCTTTGGCTGTCAACATGATGACGGGCACGTTGCTGATCTCGCGAATCATTTGCAAGACTTCGAAGCCGTCCATGTCGGGCATCATGACGTCGAGCAGGACCAGGTCGGGGGTCTCGTCACGTAAGCGCTGAAGGGCCTGTCTGCCGTTGAAGGCTTCGGTCACCAGAAAGCCGTCATGTTCCAGGTTGAGACGGATGAAGCGCACCATGCGCTCTTCATCGTCTACCACGAGTACCTTGCGACGTTTAAGATCTTTTTCTGCCATTTATTCTCGCACAAAGCCGATGATTTTTTCTTCCCCTTCGCTGGGGAGAATCTCGATAAACGAAATTTGATTGAGTGGCCAGATTACAGCCGTGACGTCAGATTGCAGGTAGTGAATGTCCTTGCCGTCTCGTCGACGAGGATTCCGTAAGATGACAATTGTGTCGTTGGCTGCTGGCAATTCATCAATCTCTGCCAGAATGGGATCTTCGTTGCTGATATGAACAATGATATTGTAAGGCATGGATTGACCCTCTTGAAATTTAGCGAGCAATTAAAAGTTGGATTTTGAGTTTGCCCAAGTGGATGATATCTCCGTCTGTGACAGGCATTTCCGTGTAAGGGGTCAAGCGGGTGCCGTTTAAGTAAGTCCCGTTGGACGATCCCAGGTCAACGATATACACCTGCCCGTCAATGAGTTTGATGGCACAGTGCAAACGCGAAACGCCATTTGCGTAAGCGTCATAGGGAGAAAGGTCTACGTCTGGCACAATTGGCTGGCCCTCGGCTATTCTGCCCAGCGTGAACTCTGTTCGTTCTACCAAAGGCACAATCTGGCCGCTCTCGATGATATGAAGCGAAAGCCAGGATTGCATCGAGGCGGGATGGGTTGTTTGGGCATCGCGGAAGTTGTTTCCTGATGCTTTTTTCTCTGCAGTCTGGATTTTGTGTGTTGCGAGATTCATATCTCCCAGTTGAGCGCCGCAGTGACTGCAAAAGAGTGCTCCACTAAGTTCCTGGTGTTTGCAATTGGGACAAATGAGCATGGGGGTGCTATTTCCTCTCCCCTGCGGTGAGCAGGGCACGTGTTCCATATTTTATCTCTTTTATACCGACTTTGGAGAAATCTCCTTGTCGCCGCAAATGATCGGCTTCCAGCAAAGCAGTTTTGGCCAATTCGCGTTCTCCTCGAGCCAAAAGGTGGGTGGCGAGGTATTGTAAATGTTCTGCTGCATGCTCAAAGTCACCGGCTTGTGCTTCTTGACGGGCTTGTTCCTGGAGCCGGTAAAGAATAAGTTTTGATAATGCGTTAACAATCTCAGCGGGCGGCGGCTCGGCATCTAATTCGTTTTTAACCGGGCGGTTTAATTTCAACAGGAGTGAAATATTTTTAGTTTTCGGATGGGGAAGGGTAAAGCCAATTTTTCCCTCCAGCAAGGTAAGGACCTGATTTTCTCTTGCTTGATGAACTACGAATTCCATCAGAACTTGAATGCTTGCGTGTTGAATGACAGGGCCTAATTTGATAGAATCGGTTGAGCTCAGTAAGGTGGGGTCTGGTTTTATCCGAAAGAGATAGCGCAGTTCAATGTCAGCAGGAATTTTGAATTCCAGAGTGGTCTCTTGCGCGTATACTGTGCTGAGACGGTTGATTTCGTCCATCAGGATACGCTGGATGTCTTCGGGCCTGGAAATGTACATGCTGTTCCCGCCAGTCAGGGAACTAATTTCATCCAGAAAAACGTCATTCCAATCAGCGCCAATTCCAAGGCCACGAATGGTGATATTTTGCTCGGCTGCTTTACGGGCTAATTCAATACATTTTTCTTCATCCCCATAGGTGCGTCCATCTGTGAGGAGAATCAAATGAGTGGCAGAGGAGCGGCGCATATAGCGCAACAGTTCTTTATATCCTGTTTCCAGTCCTGAAAAAATCTCAGTTCCTCCGGCGCACTGGATCATGTGGATGCGCGATTCCATGCGTTTCACATCAGCGCCGCTTTGAGAAGGGATGATGACTTCTGCCTTATCGTTGAAGATTACAAGCGAAAAGTAATCTTCTGGTCTGAGCCTGCGCATGATTTGAATAGCCGTGTCTTTGACGACCTCGATGTTTTTCCCTTGCATGGAAGTCGAGTGGTCAATGACCAGGCAGAGGTTTAAGGGCGGCGCAGGAGGGGGAGGAACATCAGGTCGGGGAGCCAGTTCTAGCAAGACGTAAACCAATTGCGATTCTTGCAGCGGCAGGAGATTCTGCCGGCTGTAGAGAATCCGCGTTTCTATGGGGATCTGCACCGGCTGTTCGGGAGGCAGGGTAGCATCGTATTTGGCGCGTTTTTTGGGATTTGCCAGCGTTTCGTAGGCTTCTTGCACCTCGATAAACAGTTCTGTCTCGCCAGGGGCGACGTTCTTATCGGGATGCAGCCTGCGAGCAGCATCAAAATAAGCCTGCCGGATTTCTTCAGGCGAGGCGTTTCTGGAAATGCCCAAGATTGCGTAGTAATCTTTTTTGTGCGCCATTACCCGATCGATTTCACAAGGATGACACTGATGTTATCTGGCCCTCCGGCATCGTTAGCAGCCCGGACAAGATCCCGGCAGGCATCGTGAAGGGTGGGCGCCTCGCGAATAATTTTTGCAATGTGGTCATCAGACACAACGCTCCACAAACCATCGCTGCAAAGCACCAGATGGCCAGTTTGGGGAAAGGGAGCAGTAAATACGTCGGCTTCCAGTGTCTCTCCCTGACCAATGGCGCGGTAAAGCACATTGCGCTGTGGATGGGAGAGGGCTTCATCGGCAGAGATTTGCCCCAGTTCTTCCAGCCTTTTGACCAGTGAGTGATCGCGCGTAAGAATGTCTGTTCGCCCGTCTTGATACACAGCGTAGGCGCGGCTATCTCCTACGTGGCCGATAATCATTTGTTGCCCAAAGACCAACGCAGCAGTGAGAGTTGTGCCGGAGCCGGGGGCTGTCTGGACTACTGAACGTTGTACTTCGTCAATTGCAGAGCGCATTATTTCCTGCAGTGGTTCATCCAGATTGTTGGCTGGGTTGATGATATAGGGTAGGAAACGCTTCAGGATAAATCCCGCCAGTACTCGCGTTGCAATGGAACTGGCTACTTCTCCATATTGGTGCCCGCCCATACCATCTGCGACGATGAACAGACCCACAGGGAACCCTGTTCCTTCCCCTCCGCTTGTCATGCTAAAGGCAAAGAGACTGTCTTCGTTATGTTCGCGTTGTTTTCCGGTGGATTGTCCGCAACCGTGTATCAGTTGTGCGGGTTGGTAGACAGATGCTGCCTTGAACGCTTCTGCGATTTGCCTGTCGTTCAGGGGGATGGTTTTGATGTTTTCAGGGGCGGTCAGCGGTTGTGTTTTTTTCTTTCTGCGCAGATGATCGAAAAGTTTATTCATTTGGTGGCTCCTTTGGGCGGGAGTCAGGCGAGCAGAGCATAGAGGAAATGATCCATGGATCCAATATAGACAATGTCGTCATACACGAGGGGAGTGCCGGTGATGGGGCCTTTGGTGGCAAATTTCCAGCGCAGGCGACCGGTGCGGTATTCCAGGCAATAGAGATTGCCATCTGCTGACCCACAGTAAAGACAGTCTTTGTAGATGGTCGGGGAACTGCTCACCTGATGATCGGTTTTGAAGCGCCAGATTTCTTTAGCGGTACGGGCATCAATCGCGTAGATATGTCCATCGGCAGAGCCGACGAAGAGCATGCCGTCTGTGAAGCAGGGGGAAGAGATGCTGCCTTTGCCCATTCTGAAGCGCCAGATGAGCCATCCACTGCGCGCGTCCAGGGCATAGACGTATCCATCAACAGAAGCAAAGTAAACGAGTCCCTCTGCAACCCACGGGGACGAAGTGACGCTTTGTTTGGCTTTGAAATGCCATTTGAGTTCGCCACGAAAATTTACCGCGAACAATTCTCCGCTTTCTGAGCCAAAATAGACCAGTTCATTGGCGACGAAAGGAGTGGATCGAATGGGGGCATCGGCTTCGAAGTGCCAGGATGCACGCCCACTAATCAAATTGACTGCATGTAAGCGTTCATCATCAGAGCCGATGAAGACGTGCCCCTCGGCAATCCGCGGTGAACTGCGCACCCGGCCATTGGTGTAGTACGTCCAGTTGACTTTGCCAGAACGAGCGCTGATGACATGCAGCCGTTGGTCTTCGGAGCCGATGTAGATATCGCCTTCGTAAACAGCCGGTTTCCCTACAATGCCTCCCTCCGTGGCATATTTCCACTTCATTTTTCCGTCGGCTGCTGAGATGCAATAGAGATTATAGTCGTAGGAGCCGATGAAGATGGAGCCGTCATAGTAAAGCGGCGAACCGCGTATTTCGTCTTCACAGGCGAATGTCCACAATGGTTTGATGCCATTGGCAGGCTGGATAGAGGCCGTGACTGTATGGATCCGTCCCAGCAGACCGGTTTTGCGGCCAGCAGCGATGAGCGCCTCTTTCATGGCTTCGGCGCTTTGAAACCGGTCTTGGGGGTTGTACTGGAGGGCGGTATTGACCACCATCTCCAGTTCCGGGCTGACGGCCGGATTGATTTTGCGCAGGGGACGCTCGTTGAAGGAGAACGGCGGCTCCAGTCGCGGGTCTCGCCGCGAGAGGGCGTGATGGATGGTGGCTCCAAGGGCATAAATATCGGCCAGGGGGGTGGCTTCGCCGCGGTATTGTTCAGGAGGCGAGTACCCCTCGGTTCCAATCATCGTCCCTTTTTGTCCTGCCTGGAAAGGTTTGGCAATCCCAAAATCTACCAGGACGATATGGCCTTGCTGATTCACCATCACATTGGATGGCTTCATGTCCCGGAAAATGATTGGATCGGGTTTGTGGTTGTGTAAGTAGCTCAGGACATCACACAACTCGATGGCCCAACCAAGCACCTGTTCTTCGCTCAGGAACCCTGGTGTCTCGTTGATAATGGCTTCCATGTCTTTGCCGTGAATAAATTCCAGCACCAGGTAGGAGCGATTATCTACACTGAAGTAATCATAAATGCGCGGAATGGCAGGATGATTGAGGGTTGCCAGGATGTTCGCTTCGCGCTCAAAGTTCTGCACAATTGTCTTACGTACCAGCGGGTCGGGAGCCTGGTTGATCATCTCTTTCACAGCAACCAGTTTGACCACTGTCGGGAAGTGCAGATCGCGGGCGCGATAGACTGACCCCATTCCCCCTACGCCGATGATGTCCTGGATCACGTAACGGTTTACGAGCGTCGTTCCTGGAGCCAGTTGTGACCCCGGGGCGTTGTAATTGGGGTTATCGTCCAAAGGCGCGTTAATTTTTTGGGTTTCCAGAGCGTCCTCCAGGCAAGAACGGTATTTCAAATCATTATAGTCATCCCAACCGCGTTTGACAACCTGTTGGCCAAAAGTGGAATGAATTTGTTGTGTTCACACGACGTTCAGACTTTGAAGTTGTAAATTCCATCTTCAATGGGCCATTTTGTTCCACAGGAGGAACAATCCAGTGAATCGGCTCTACTCTGGAGAGGAAAGTAGGCGCATTTTGGACATTTGAAGAATTCTGTCTCTGCTTGTGGCTGTGGACCGGCGGCTGGACCGTTCAGCCGGGCGCGCACGAAAACGCTCGGCGTGTACTGGAAGAGATTCCCTGTCCATTGCGCAAGAGAGTCCAGCCATGCCAGCCAGGTTGCCGGCACCAGCCGCTTGAGCAGTCCAATCCGAAAATGGGAGACGGTGCGAATGTTTTCGATGACAAAGCCCAGGTCGGTCAGCCACTGATGCACCGCTTTGGGATGGAAGTCGAAGTTGAGGGGGAGAAACTCGACCGGTTCCGGCGTGAACGGATTCCACTGCTGACGGCGCAGGGCATAGCGCAGAATCGCTTTCAGATTCCGCTTGTTGGCGTATTCCAGGATGAAGATCGCTCCAGGGCGTAGCACCCGTCGCACC
The DNA here is from genome assembly GCA_034434255.1 of Anaerolineales bacterium. Classification (GTDB taxonomy): domain Bacteria; phylum Chloroflexota; class Anaerolineae; order Anaerolineales; family Villigracilaceae; genus UBA877. Next base: position 7,653 of record DAOTZT010000359.1, read on the forward strand.
TGGGCAAGCGCTGCGGGGGCGTCGGCCATGTGGTGCAGAGTCCGGATCATCGTCGCGCCATCGAACAGCCCATCTACGAACGGCAGGTGGTAGATGTTGGCTGCCACGTAGAGATATTTATCCGATTTCCCCAGTTTTTCTTGCGCCTGACGCAATTGTGTGCGCGAGTAATCGAGCAGCACAATGCGTTCGAAGCCGGTGTAACGCGGGGTATTCCGTCCCGCCCCGGCGCCTACTTCCAGCATCAGTTTGCCGCCAGGGGGAAGAAGGCGTTTGAGGGCGTAAGCCTCGCAACGGTCTTCGTAGGCGCGCCCGCCCTGTTCCCAAAAGCGGGACTGGTAATCGGAGCCCTCGTAGTCACAGACAGGTGGACTGGTTGGTTCGGTCATTTTCCACCGTTGAATCCCCGCCCGATCGAGCGGTATTTGAAGCCCAGGGCTTTCATCTCTGCGGGGTTGTAGATGTTGCGAGCGTCAAAAATCACCGGCGATTTCAGCAGGCCTTTCATCTTTTCCAGGTCAAGTTGTTTAAACTCGTTCCAGGGAGTGATGATCATGACTGCATCGCAACCTTGGGCCATTTCGTAGGGGTCATCGAACATTTGTACCTGGGGCAGGAGTGGCTGTGCTACTTCCCGTGCCACCGGATCATACGCCCGGACCGATGCCCCGGCTGCCAGCAGTTCATGGGCTACCGTAATCGAAGGCGCATCGCGCATATCGTCGGTGTTTTCTTTGAAAGCCAGGCCCAGCAAGCCGATTGTTTTGCCCTGCAGCCCATTGATCATTTTGGAGAGACGCTCCACCACCGATTTGCGCCGGTCGTAATTGACGCGGGTAACCGAGTTCAAAATATGCGGCGTGACACCGTGTTGTTCGGCCATGTAAATCAGCGCTTTGATGTCTTTGGGGAAACACGAGCCACCCCAGCCGATTCCGGCGTCGAGCATGGCTGGGCCAATGCGTTTATCGTATCCCATGCCGGCGGCTACTTCTTTGACGTCAGCACCGAGCGCTTCGCAAATATCCGCAATCTCGTTGATGAATGAGATTTTGGTCGCCAGAAAGGCGTTGGAGGCATACTTGATCATCTCTGCAGTGCGCAAGTCGGTAATGATGATGGGCGCACGGAGGGGGAGATAGAGTTGCGCCACCTGTTCGGCTGCGGCCGGGTCGAGAGAGCCGATGATGGTCCGGTGCGGATTCATGAAATCGGCGATGGCTGTTCCCTCGCGCAGAAATTCGGGACAGGAGACGACCGAAAACGAAATCGGTTTGGGCTGGGCGCTGCGCACCATGTCGGCTACCAGGTCGCCGGTCCCGATGGGCACGGTGGACTTGTTGATGATAATTAGCGGCGCAGTCATGTTTTCTGCAATGGCCCTGGCTGCAGCAGCCACGTATTGCAAATCTGCTTCGCCGTTATCGGCAGAAGGCGTCCCTACTGCAATAAAAACGAATTGGCTCCCTTGCAATCCCTCCCGGTACGAGGTGGTGAAACTCAAGCGACCGGCGCGGACGTTGCGCGCCACCAGTTCTTCCAGCCCCGGTTCATAGATGGGCATAATCCCTTTTTTTAAATTTTCAATACGTTGTTCATTTACATCAATTGCAATCACACGATTGCCCAGGTCGGCAAAACAGGCGGCGGTGACCAGCCCTACGTAGCCGACCCCAATCACGGTAATTTGTTTCATAAACTCTCCTGAGAAAAGTTTTTAGATGATCGTCAGCAACCCAGACGGTCAACATCAAGTCTATTTTGCTGGCTGTGGGGGGGAAACTCGCTTAGCCGGCAGGCGTGGGAGTGGGGGGGGTGGCGGTGCAGGGGGAGGAACGATCGGCAGGCGTTCAAAGTCCTGCGGGCGGAGGAATCCGCCATAGACCCACATGTTCCCGATTGCCTCGTAGCCCGGCTACCCGGCGCTAATCCGCACCCATTTGTTTTCCAGGTTCTCCAGCCGGCCATCAAAGTAAATGCAGGTATCCTGCGTGAGTCTGCCCACAATGGCATAGTCTATCCCTGGCCCGGCGCGCACGTTCAGGCTGGCTGTATCCACGCAGTATTTGGTGCCCTGAGCAGAGGCAGTGGGGGTAAAGGTGAACGTGGCAGGAATGCTGGTTGCAGTAACAGTCGGCGTTAGCGTGAACGTAGCCGTTTCTGTAGGGAGCAGCGAGGTGGCTGTAAACGTTGTGGCTGGTATAACGGTCGCTGAGAGAGCCACCCAACGCGCCTCGGCTGTTTGTGTGGCTTGCAAAGCCGGTTTTTGCGGCTCAATGGTTTCCAGGTAATCGAAATATAGCGTGAGCGCGGTGCCAATGAGGCCGACAACGGCGGTAAAAATCGTGCCAATCAGCGCATATTTGGCGCCATTGGACATTTCGCCTTTTGGGTTTTGTTTTTCCTCAGTCATGGCTCTCCCTACATAAATTCAACAGATCACAGACAAACTATACACAATCTACTTCAATCCGTCAAATGTAACTATTCAGCCATGTCATTGCGAGCCGTTTTTTGGCGAAGCAATCTCCCGTTTATCAGGCCAGCTTGACCGCTTGGGGATTGCTTCGTCGCAAAGAACGCTCCTCGCAATGACAAACACAACAGTT
>DAOTZT010000360.1:0-3930 GCA_034434255.1 Anaerolineales bacterium
CTTTTGACATGTTGACCTTTGTTTTTCCTGCTATTTTACCCCCCAGATATGGGGGCTACCACGCTAATTCCCAATGAGCCCAAGTTTTCAATCATCATCGCCTCCCTCATGACCTTCGCCTCCCTCATGACCTTCGCCTCCCTCGCCGCCTTGATTGTCGCTGTGGCAGGAGAGACAAGTATATGTATAAACGGTAGAGGGGTGGCAAGTGCGGCAGGATGCGCCGCCGTGGAAAATGCCGCTGCCGTGTTCATCCACTGCCGGCTGAGGATGTGACAAATTGAACGAGGCCGGCGCCCAGGCAGCCGTATTATGGCACGATTGACAAGCGTTTCCAAAGGCGCCAGCATGGAAAGGTGGATCGGCATGACAATTGACACAGGCAGAGGAAAGCCCTTTGAACTGATTGTTGACATGGCATTCTTGGCAGGCTACGTTGACGTGCGCGCCTGTCAAGGGGAAAGCGCTCAAGGAGTGGTCGAAGGTGGCATTCTCCCAGTTGGTTGGCGTATGGCAGGCGGCGCAATCCTTACCAAATTGGCCGTTGTGTTCATCGTCTTGGGCGTGGCATGAATAGCAGTCTTGCGGCGTGCCTGCGAAGACGCCGTTGAGATGACACTGCTCGCATTTCACGCTGGCATGTTGCCCTTCCAGTTTGAACGCGGCCAGATTGTGATCGAACTTGGCAGGTTCCCAGCCTTCGGGCGAGTGGCAAACGCCGCAATTGGTGCCAAACCGCCCTTGATGTGCGTCATCTTCGAGATGACAAGATTCGCAAGCGGCCGGCGTGTTCTGTAAATCGGCGACCGTGCGCGCATCGAGATGACAGGCGGAACAGGCCGGGCCGAGGTGTTTCCCTGTGAGCGCGAAGGGCGCTTTGCTGTGGTCGAAATCGCTGAAACGGTCGTGACCATCATGGCAGGCCAGGCAGTCATCGCCAAATTCGAGGCGATGGGCGGTGGTAAAGACAATATCGAGCGTGCGGTGGCAGTCGGCGCAGATTTGCTGGTCGAAGCGCGCGATGCTTTCAGTGTGACAGTCGCTGCACATGAAAGGAACGCCGGGGGAGCGTGTCTGATGCGCTGTGAGGGCAAAGCCGGTCGTCTCGTGAGGGAAAGAGATGGAAGACATGACCGTGAGCGGGCCGTTGGGGCCTTTATGTTCGGTGTGGCAACTTTGGCAGGTGAGAACGCCGCTTTTGGCAAATACTCCATGCAGGCTGGTCGAGTCCTGGATCTCGGCCTGAATGTTACTGTGGCAGGTCAGGCACAGGTCGCTCATCGTGCGTCCAGACAGCAAAGAGGGATGGCAGGCGCCGCAGTCTTTACCCAAGTCGGCATGCGAAGTGATTCCGCCTAGCATAGGGCCAGCCTGGGCGTTCAATTCTCCTGGGCTGAATATGGAATTTCCCGAGATGACTTCGATTGCCAGTAAAATGATCAAAGCAGTGAAACCACTGAGGATGGCAATGGGAGAAAGACAGCCTAGTCGTTTGCTATTCATGGGAACTAGCCTCCAGTTTATGGATGTTACCAGAGCAGCGCAACGTAATACAGCGCGCCCAGCATGTGGACAAAGGCAGCCACAAAAAGCGCCATGCCAATGGGAATATGGATGGTGTGCCACAAGGCAAGCAAGCGGCGGGCATTCGCCAGGGCAGAGGCCTGCATTTGACCCACCAGGCCGGGGTCTTCGATGCCATCTGCCGTGCGGGGGATGCGGGTGTAGATGTAACGCCCAATGAATCCGCTAAAGACAATGACAACCGTGAGGAGCATGGTGACGCCTGCCAGTCCATTGAATTTCCAGGAGGAGTGCAGCAACACCATGAACGGCCCGACGATACCGGTGAAAATGTGGAATTGTAACCACTCGACCATACGCCCCCAGCGCGCCGAGCGAGAACGCTTGCGCAGGCTGTACAGGGTTTCCGTCATCAACATGAGGAGAAAGCCAAAGATGCCCACCAGATGACCGTAGAAACTGCTGGCGGCGGGCGTCTGATGTGTGGCTAACACGACCACCCCGTAAGAGGCGGCGATGAAAACGCAGGCAACAAAAGAAAGGATGAGTTCTTTTCCGCGAAGCATGTTAGTTTTCCAGTTTGGTAATAATAACCTGAATTCGGGATAAGCCTTCGAACCGTCCCGCGAAGTACCCGCAGGGTGAAGGCTCGATTTTGGCCATACAATTGCTCCCAAAAGCCTTCGAGACGGTTATCCCATACCTTGTCCGAATGATTGTTGTTTCACTTGCGTCCAAAAAGCGGCGAGGATATCTGCCAGCGGGGCATTCGGGGCAAGCAGGGCGGCACGGATGGGGGAGATGTCCACTTTCCAACCGATGAGCGCCTGGAGCGGGGAGGAAAGTTTTTGGTCGCCCATCACGATGGCGCCAACCAAATGCCCTTCTCCCACCATGAGGCGCAAGCGATTAACCTCGAACCCCGTTTGAGCGATGATGGCATCGGGCAGTTCACGCCAGGTTTCGCTGTCGCCGCGCGCGATGCCCAGCACGTCTTCATCGCGCCCAGAGCCGACGTTGCCGATGATGGTGGTGGTCAAGCCAGCCAAGCGGGTGACGTTGAAAGGCACCGTTTTGACATAAGCGGAGGTTTTGCCCGCCATGTTCCAGCCAGCAAAACGCCCCTGCTCGCGGGCAGGAGACCACAGACTGTCGAGAACATAGCGGCCGGCGGCTGCATCGTAGACCTGAGCCACATCTCCGGCGGCGTAAATATCGGGCAAGTCGGTTTCCATACGTTCGTTGACCAGAATCCCCCGTTCGCAGGCGATCCCGGCTTGTTGAGCGAGAGCAATGCGCGGGGCGATGCCAATGGCATAAGCCAGCAAGTCGCCGCGCAAGAGACGGCCATCGGCCAATTTGACGGCTTGGAATTTGCCGTTTTTGCCCAAAATTTCGATGACTTCGTTTTGGCGGTGTAGTTCGATGCCGTCGCTTTGCAGGCGGCTCTCAATGAGGCGCGATTCGGCGGCGTCTAGCACGTTCGGCCAGTAACGTTCGCTGCGAAAGACATAGTGGACCTTCATGCCGCGCGTCGCCAATCCTTCGGCCAATTCGAGGGCAGTGATACCGCCGCCGGTGACAATGGCCGTCCGCCCACGCCGGGCCTGGGCCAGGATGGCGCGCGCGTCGTTCAGATGGTCGAGTTTATGAATGCCTTTCAGATCGGCGCCGGCTACTCTAAGCGGCACGGCCTGCGAACCGGTGGCAATGAGCAGTTTGTCGTAGGGCAGGCGAGCGGCAGGCTCGAGCTCTACGACACGCTCGGCAGGCAAAATGCGCCGGGCAATAGCACGGTAAAAGCGTATGTTCAGGCGCTCGAAGTCGCTTTTTCGGTAAGGATACAGCAGCGACTCTTCCACCTCGCCGGTCAAGTAATATGCCAGGCCAGGGCGCGAGTAATAGCCATGAGGGTCATCGCTCACCACACAAATTTCCCCGCTCTTATCCACGCTGCGAATGGCCTCGATGGCCGAGATGGCCGCCACCCCCGAACCAAGGATGAGATAACGCATTATCTTTTGCCCTCTGCGAAGAGATCGGTGCGCTCGAAGATGAGAACACCGCGAGGACAGCGCGCCACACACTCGCCGCAGGTGAGGCAGCGGCTGTTGACCACCGCTTCACCTAACCAGGCATGACGACGAACGTCAATGCCAATTGGGCAGTTGAAAGAACAGATTCCACACTGCACACAGCGGCTGGAATCGGGGGTCACTTGCCCAGCAGACATCGCCTGCTGACGGGCGCGTTCGTGGTGAAACAAGCGTTCAAACATTGAGTCCTCTGCAAAAAGCTATAACTTTACCTGATAAAAACTGGGCATAGATGCGGTCGGAGGGTCAAGAATCGCCACAGCAGCGCCCGAATCACGCTAACAAAAGAAAACAAAGGAGAACAAACCGG
>DAOTZT010000361.1:0-5608 GCA_034434255.1 Anaerolineales bacterium
TAGTTGTCATTGCGAGGAGCGTTTTTTGCGACGAAGCAATCTCCTTGCAAGCCAGGAGACTGCTTCGCTTTGCTCGCAGTGACAAAATGCGTAGAGTTTATAGAACAAGAGTTTAACTTGACATTGTCAAAATCGAATCACAATTTGGCAATGGCTTGAGGGGGGCAGTTGGCCTCTTCTTACCTATCTTGTGTTGAGAGCAAAGTTTTTACCGCAGAGATCGCTGAGCCATATCACCGCCATCACATGGTGCTTCTTTTTTCTGGGCTGTTCTCTCTCCTTCAAGACGATTTGCAATCTCTTTTGTCGAATTGTTTGCAAAAATGTGCCCAATTCCTGTTTGATTTTCTCGATCTGTTTGCCTTCGCTGAGTTCTTTACAAAATTGGTCACTTTCAGCCAGATTTTGTACGGTTTCTGAGTTATACTTACCACAGCAGACCTCGCGGAGAATGGAGTTGTGATGCCAGCATCTTTACCGCAAGTTCTGCTTTTTTATCAGACTATGTCCTAAACGCTGGCGTGGATACCTTTTGCCCTGGCAGAAGACATAAAGCAGCCTGACCTTGCAACGGGTGCGCCAGAGGAGGGCAACGATTTTCTTGCGAATGGGCTGTGCTCTGCATCATCACAACCCGTGTGAAAAAACACCTGGCTGCCTAACGGCAGACCCAGCATATCCAAAGATCGGAAGAGGGCGTTGATGCTGTCCATAGTGCTTGAAATTTGATTGGTCAGGTACTGTTTTCCCCTGCCTTCCGTCCCCGAAAAACAATTTGGCTAAAATCCAGTTTTCTTTCTATTGTTGAAGAGAGCATCATAAGTTTGAAAGACGCTTTCTGGAGCAAGAAAGACCATGAGTAACTCCCCTAACCGAAATTTGCTGATTTTAAGTCTCTGTTTTGTCTGGTTGCTGCTTGTTAGCCTGGCTTATGGGTATACTCACAAACCTTTTTCGCTGCAAATGTTCCTGGCTATCTGTAGAGATGTCTGGATTTTGATCTTGGCAATTTTTTTGATGAGCGCTGCCGCCACTTTGGGACAAGAAATTTTGAAACTTTTCTTTCTTTCTGCCGATTTCCCTTCTGAGATAAGAAGGACAAGTGCCATCTTAACGATTACCTGGCCTGTGGCTCTCGGAATGGGTATTTTTTCTTTAGTAGTGTTGGCAGCAGGCACATTCTTTGCTGCAAATCCGTGGGTGTTTGGCTTACTGCTTGTAATTTTGGTTGCCTGGCAGTGGCGACGGATGTTTGAGTTCTGGCGTCAAGTCGGCCATGCCTGGCAAGAATTGGCGCCTGTGGGCAAAGCCGAGAAGTTGCTGACTTTGTTGGTAACGATCATTGTTTTGTTCAATTTATCGGTGGCTCTCGCTCCCCCGCTGACTTTTGACGCACTGGTCTATCACCTGACTCTCCCTTTACGCTATCTCCAGGAGGGCCGTATCACCTACATCCCCGAAATCATGTTTTGGGGCATGCCACAACTGGCTGAAATGCACTACCTGGTCATGCTGGCCTTAGGGGGAAAATCGGCCCCTGCAGTATTGAGTTGGCTGGTTGGCATTTTGACCCTGTTGGCCTTAGGCGATGATCTGCGACAGCGCTTTGACCGTCTGACAGCCTGGTTTGCCATTGCGGCTCTGTTGAGCGGCTTCACACTTTCTCATTTGCTGGGTGCGGCTTATCTGGAATGGTTTTTGCTCTTTTATGGGCTGGCGTGGTGGCAGTTGCTTGAAGCGATTTACAAGCATGGTAAGAAGGAAGTGCTGGTGACGCTTTTGGGCATCGTTTCTGGTTTTGCACTCAGCCTGAAATATACGGCGGGTGTTCTGTTGTTACTCGGCATACTGGCCTTGCTCTTCCAACCTGATGGTCAATGGCAACGGAATACTTACCGTGCTTTCAAACTTGGCCTTGTAGCAATGCTGGTTAGTCTGCCCTGGTGGGTGAAAAATTTTACCTGGACGGGAAACCCTTTTTATCCTATTCTCCTTCCTGCGGGGGCAATGGATGCCATTCGCTATGATTTTTATCATAACGTCCTTTCAGATCTGAAGTGGTATCAAGGGCTGGTCATGCCGTGGTATATCACGATCTGGGGAGTGGATGGAAAGGTAGGCCCGTCCGCTTCGATTGGACCTCTTTTGCTGGCATTTTGGCCACTTGCTTATCTCGGGTGGCGGAACAGAACGGATTCACAACGCCAGAGTCTGATTCTGGCAACACTCATTCTGTTGGGAGGTTTTGTTCTATGGGTGCTGGTTGCTTTTCGTAATAACTTGTTGGTTCAAACCCGCCTGTTTATCACTTTGTTCCCTATGTGGGTCATATTGGCATCAGCCGGCTTTGCTCACATTTCTCAGGTCAAGGTCGCCTCCGTTCGATTTGGCCGAATTTTGCTCACCTTTGTTGTGCTTTTTCTCTCGTTCAACGTATTCGAAACACTTTCAGACGTCTTGCCCAAACAGTCACTGGATTATAATTTTGGCCTGTTGAGCCAGGAAGACTACCTTGCACACAACCTGGGCGATTTCTATGCAGTCAGTGAAACAATCCGAAATTTTCCTCCTGGTAGCCGGATAATTATGCTGTGGGAAACGCGCGGATTTTACTGTGTGCCGCGTTGTGAGCCGGATGAAATCATTGATCGCTGGTATCATGAAACCCATCTTCACGGTACAGCCCATGAGATTCTCTCTGCTTGGATTGAACAAGGTTATACTCACCTGCTCATCTGGGAATCTGGTTTCAAATTTGTACGCGATACTGATGCGAATCTCCGATTCACCCAGCGCGATTGGGACTTGTTGGAAAAACTACGAGCAATACTTGGCCGCGGCCAGCAGATGGGAAGTTACATCCTCTATCCTTTGCGGTAACTTGCAACTGCTTTTCTGATTTCTTTACTGCGCACACAAGTTACACTTACCCTGCAATCGAGCCTTTATGGAAGATAAACCATCCGTTTTTCGAGTCTGGATGCTCGCCATCCGTCCCAAAACCTTGCCCGCGGCAGTTTCTGGGGTGGTGATGGGCAGCGCTGTGGCGTGGATGGACGGCTCTTTCCGCCTCTTGCCTGCCCTGGCGGCGTTGTGTGTGGGTTTGCTCCTGCAAATTGGGAGCAATGTGGCCAATGACGTCTATGACTTTGAGCGTGGCACCGATACCTCCGAGCGGCTGGGGCCGCTGCGCGTGACGCAGGCAGGATTGCTGACCCCCGCACAGGTGAAGCGCGGCATGTGGGTTATTTTTGGTCTGGCGGCGCTGTTCGGGTTGTATCTGGCCTCGTTGCGCGGCTGGACCGTGGTGTGGATTGGCCTGGCGGCCATTGCTTCGGCCATCGCTTATACGGCGGGTCCCTTCCCGCTGGGGTACTATGCTCTGGGCGACCTGTTTGTGTTTATTTTCTTCGGCCTTGCTGCTGTAGCAGGCACGTATTTCGTTCAGGTTGGTTCGGTCAGCGCGGCGGCATGGTGGATGTCGGTGCCGATTGGGTTGATTGTGACGGCGATCCTGGTGGTCAATAATTTGCGCGATATTGAAAACGACCGGAAGGCGAAAAAGCACACGCTGGCGGTCTTGCTGGGGGCGCAGGGGACGCGCATCGAATATTTGCTGTGTCTCTTAATCTCTTATCTCATCATTCCCGTCGCGGTGTGGCGGGGACTCATCCCCTGGTCGGCGTTGCTGACGTGGCTCTCGCTTCCGCTGGCGGTCAAAGTGACGCGGACGGTGTTTACCCAGGCAGGTCGCCCGCTCAATGCCGCGCTGGCCGGGACAGGGCAACTTTCCCTTGCTTTCAGTCTGTTGTTTGGGGTGGGGGTGCTGGTCGCTCGTCTTTTGGGCGGGTAGTCTCAGGGTCCCCCCGCGGTCAGGCCCGATTAATTGACGAATTTCCAGCGGCAAAGTTTGCGTTCCATCCAGTCCACTGCAAAATACATCCCCAATCCCAGGAGGGACATGGCGATGACGCCGGCGTACATGGCCGGATAATCGAGCAGTGTGCTGCCGTTGTAGTAGATGTAATAGCCGAGGCCGTATTTGGTGGCAAACAGTTCGGTCACGTACAGGACGGCTACGGCTGTGCCGATGGATTGACGCAGGGCGGTCAGAATAGCGGGCAAACTGGCAGGGAAATAGACGAAGCGAAACAAGGCGCGCCGCCCCGCGCCGAGACTGCGCAGGCTTTGGATGAGTTGCGGGGGGATGTTTGCCGCCTGGTCCCGAACGAGGACAACGATCTGGAAAAACAAAATTAAGAAGATGATGGTGATTTTGGCAAGATCGCCGATTCCCAGCAACAAAAAGACAATCGGGACCAGTACCACTTTGGGGATGGGGTAAAGCAGGTAGATGACGGGGGAGAGAACGCGATTCCATCTCTGCGACCCGCCAATGGCCAGGCCCAACGGCGCGGCGGTCAGAACAGAGAGGGTGGTCCCGGCTGTAACGCGCCACAGGCTGTAGCCGAAATGGGTGAGCAATCCCTGCCCCAGTTCTGTAAAAAAGACCTTGAGCACCACCAGCGGCGTCGGCAAAATGGGGCGGTTCACGACTATGGCCGCCACCTGCCAGGCGAGGAAGAGGCCGAGGGTGGCCAAAAATACGTCACGGCGTTTCATTTTCCCCCTCTTTCTTCTCTGGGGAGGGGAGGGACGGCCGTTGCATTTCTTCACGCAAAATGGCACACAGGTTGCGGTATTGTTCACTGTTGCGATGCGTGCCTGTCCCGGCGCCGGGGTTTGCGAAGATGTGGGCGGTGGAATTGGGCGCGGCTCCCAGCAGGAGGATTTTCTGCCCCAGCGAAACGGCTTCTTCGATGGAGTGGGTGACCACGATGAGGGTCAGATTCTGTTCGGCGCAGAGGGAAAGCGTCAGGTTGTGCAGGTCTTCGCGGGTGATGGCATCGAGCGAGGAGAATGGCTCGTCCATCAGGAGCAAGTCGGGGTGCAAGGCGAGGGTGCGGGCGATGGCCACGCGTTGACGCTGTCCCCCGGAGAGTTGGGCCGGGAATTTTTCGGCGTGTTCTGCCAGGCCGAGGCGCTCCAGCCAGGGGGTGACGTCGGCAGACTGGTGGTCGAGGGGAGCGTGCGTTCCGTCCGGGCCGTAAAAGTCGCGCACGCGCAGACCCAGTTCGGCGTTGTAGCGAACCGTTGCCCAGGGGAGCAGGCCGTAGTCTTGCAGGATCAGGCCTGTGCGTGGCCGCGGACGCCTCAGCGGCTGCCCTTCGATCAGAATTTCGCCACGGGTCGGCTGGAGTAATCCGGCCAGCAGGTAAAGCAGGGTCGTCTTTCCGCAGCCTGAGGGTCCAAGAATGGCCCATGTCTCGCTGCGCTGGACTTCCCAGTTGAAATCCTGAAAGATGGGCAGGCTGTGAGGATAATTGAAGGTAAGGGAGCGGATGGTAATCATGTGGAAAAAAGCAGGACAAGCCAATTGGCTTGTCCTGCAAATTATACCTGCTGGATGCAGATTGGGTAACTATTCAGGCTGTCATTGCGAGGGCGTTTTTTGCCCGAAGCAATCTCGTGTTGAACAGGAAAAACCATGCTTTGGGAGACTGCTTCACTCGCAAAAAGCGCTCGTTCGCAGTGACACCCCTGTTTC
>DAOTZT010000362.1:0-4975 GCA_034434255.1 Anaerolineales bacterium
AGGCTATCAAACAGCGGCTGATTGACTGGTTGAAAAAGTAGGTCTGTTCCATCCGCCGACTCACTCACCCTCTCTGCCGGCTTGTTCCGGCGGTATTTCTTCTTTGATAGCGCGGCTCCAAAAGGCGCGCGCCCACCACTTCTGCACGCGGCGGCATTCGTCGTCCCAGGCCAGGATGTCCCAGAACAATTGATTCCAGTCCACCGGCACATCTTTGGACTTGAGGAAACTGACCGCCTGGCGCAGGTAATCGGGCAGGTCTTCGCGATGGGCCGCCAGCAGGATGGTGAAGCGCCGTTCCAGGGCGTCCTGGCTCTTGCCTTCGGGGTCGGCCTGGCGGAAGTGATCGCCCATATTGCCCTTGCCGCCGGGTTCGGGATGGAGGGCAAACAACGAGGCAATGAGATAGCAGGCGTTCTCCAGTTTCTGGCTGCGTTGTGGCGGCAGCAGCGGTTCGACGTAGGGGAACATTTGCGGCGCGGCGCCAGGCGGCAGGCCAAGTCCGCGCCGCAGGGCGGCCAGGGCAGCGCGGTCGTTGGCTTCGGCCAACCCTTGCAGGTAGGCAATGAATTCGTGCGTTCTTTGTTCGTTCATGCAGATACCTCCTTTGCAGTTTCGGCAGAATTTTGAGTATTATCGGGTTTGGGAAAAACTTCTTGCAGGGAATGGGCCAACATCCCGCGGGCGCGGACGGCGGCTTTGAGGGCAGCAGGATCGTCGCCGGCGGCTTCGGCGGCCTGTTCGAGCGCATCCCACGCTGCCTGCCGCAGGGTCTCGTGCCAGGAATCCACGGCGTTGGGGTTGCCGGGCAGGTCTTCCAGCAGGCGCAGAAAGGGAATTTCCAGACGCTGCCAGTAGACACGATCCACGTTCCAGTGCATTATCAAACTGTCTGCCTGATCGCGGGTGATTCGGTCTATTTCCTGCCATTTCTTGCCATCCGAGTTTGGTGAGAGGGTGAGCGCCGCCAACCACTGGCTGGCAAATTTCAAGGCAAAATGAGTCTGTTCGGCTTTCTGGATGGCGTTGCTTAGCCTTGCGACCAACTCTTCATTTTCCAGGTATTCCAGCGGCAAGGGCAGATGATTTTCCTGAAAGAATTCGACTTTGGCCTGGTCGTTGGCCATGCCCAGTGCCATGAAGCGGAAACGTTGCTGGATAGGAATCAGGCCCTCATGGACCAAATCGGCCAACCAGTAGAAGACCTGCGGCGGGCGGCCTTGCTGGCTTTTCAAGCCGAAGAGAGAGGCGCTGTCACGCCACAAGGCTCGGTCTTCGGAGAAGCGGGTAATCAACCAGATATCCTCGCTCCCCTTCCCTTGTCCTTTGCGATAGAGTTTGAAAGGATCGAAGACAGATGCATCCAGCCGCAGAGCAGGGGCAACGGACATGGCGCTGACCGTGGGAGAGCTTTCGTCCCCTTCTGGAATGAGCCGCACACGGCGATTTTGCCAGGTCAGGTAATCGAGGTAGCCTTTGGGAATCTGTCGCTCCGGCTGATAGGGGTCGTCCTGTTCCCAGGCCGGCGCGTCTTCTTTTTTGGAATGCAAGGTATCGGGATACTTCATCAGATTGAGCATCAACACCCGAAACAGGGTATCGCTTTCTACCAGGAAGACGATGCCGCGCGCCCACGGAGCATCGGTGAAGGCTTGCCCTGGAATGCCCGACAGCCCGGCCAATCCAAACGTCTGGGCAACCACCACTGTCCGCGCGGCTTTGGCGGGTGTGAGGGTGACACCGGTCTCTTCGGTGTGGTGGTCGAAAAGAACGGCGTTATTCCCCGAAACCATGTCTAGCACTAGCGAGGCAATGGATTTAGACTTCACTCGATCGTCGCTTGCTTGATAGAACGGCCGCTGGGGATGGAACAGGTCGAAGCGTTCACGCCACTGGTCGAGATAGCCATTGATCAGTTCCGGTGCCCAACGGCCCCTTTTCCACAATTCGCCCCACTCGTCCCAGGTGCGCGGGCCGCGCAGGGCGCTGTGCAGCACGGCCAGCAGCAGGCGGTAGAGAGCCGCCGTTTCCAGCGGCGAATCGCCCTGCACGCCGCGCAATTCGTGGGCGCGCAGGAGAGTCTGGCGCAAGCCGAGTTCTTCGACGCGCCCGTCTAAGCGGGTGCAGGGAATCCAGGCTTCGTCTACAAGGTTGTATGAGTAAGTCATTGAGCCTCCTTTACGTTTTGGATGACCAGCAAGCCGAGTTTGCGGTCGAGTTTCAGAGTGAAACTGGCGTTTTCGAGGAGAGATTCCCCCTCGACATCGAACAGGATAGGAAAGTGGTCGCGCACTGCCGCCGATTTCTTCCATTCGGAAGTGCGGTTATCGTGACTTACGATATAGTTTACAACATCTTTGCGCTGCACGTTCACCGCGCGACGTAACAATTCTCTGGCAAGGGAGACATCAGGGCGTTTGGTCAGGTCGAGCGGGGCGCCGCTGCCATCAGGTTCGAGAGCAATCCCTTGCGGCGTTTGGTACAGACAAATGAGCGAGACGCTGGGTTCGCCCTGGCGGGTGAGGGCGCGGAAGGCCCGCCCGGCTTTCGGGTCGTCTTCTTCCAGTTCTTCGTTGCGCTCGGTCATCAAACCTTCATAATCGGGTTTGTTGATCAACCGCCTGGCGGCCTCGTGAACATCTTTGTCTTCGTCCAGCCGGGCTTTTTCGGCGGCAGCGCGCAGGGCAGCCTGGTAAATCGGCTCGCATTGCTCATCCTTGGGATACAATGGGTACACCTGCTCGATGAGAGCGGCGGTTTCTTGCGGCAGGGTGAGTTCCTGACGGTTGCGCAGCGTCAGCCAGGTACGCAGCAGCGTCACTTCGTCGTACACCCACACATCGCGGCCAAAGTCGGGCAGGTGCTCTTTTTCGGGCGGCAAAGTAACCGCCAGGGTCGGACGGGAGAGACCGGCGGGTCTGCCAGCGTCGTTTTGTGAATGACGGTGTAGCCGTCCGGCGCGCTGGATGAGCAAATCCATCGGCGCCAGGTCGGAAATCATGTAGTCGAAATCCAGGTCCAGGCTTTGTTCGATGACCTGGGTAGCCACCACGACAGCACGGCGCGGACGATGGGGATTGGGCTGGCCGGGGTGAGCGTTGTCCTTGCCGAATTTTTCCAGCACTTTCTTCTCAATTTCCTCCCGCCAGTGGAAAGGAAAACGGGCATGGAAGAGAATCAAGTCTTCTGGCTCGACTATCTGAGCATCTTGCAGAGCCCGATAGATGTCCTGTGCCCTCTGGACGCGGTTGCAAATCACTGCTGCACAGCCGCCCTGGCTCAGTTTTTCGGTCACATGGGCTACAATCTGCTCTGGGGTTGGATCGAGCCAATCGAGGAGTAGCCGCCTCGAGGTCGGCGCGGGAAGCGGTACGCTGGAGATTTGTCCGCCGCTGACCAGCGTCAGGCGCGGGTATTCCGCCGGGGGCAGCGCAATTTCATCGTCCTCCTCCTTCCCCAGCCAGGCCGCCACCAGGGCCCGGCGCGTCTTTTCCGGCAGGGTGGCCGAGAGCAGGATGACCGAAGTCCCGATTGTCCTGAGCCAGTGCAACAGGCGCTGGAACAAGACGGACATGTAGGTATCGTAGGCGTGAATTTCGTCGAAGACGACCACTTTTTGCCCCAGCCCAAACAGGCGCACGAAGAAATGCCGTGTCTGCAAGACGCTCATCAGGGCCTGATCCACCGTGCCAACGCCAAAGGGCGCCAGCAATGTGCGTTTGCGCGGGAGAAACCAACTCTCAGCTTTCACGCCGCGCTCGGCAGGGGCTTCGTCTTGAGCAATGGCCGCCGGCGCAGGCGGCTCTTCGGCCAGCAAGGCCGCGCCGTGAATCAAATGAGCGTTGATGGTCTGCTCTGGGTAGCGGCCGCGCAGAAATTCGATGACGCGGCCATACATCTGGTTGCTGGTAGCCTGCGTGGGCATGGCCACATACAAGCCGCTGCCCCGTTCGCGTTGCAGCCAGGCGTCGGCCAGGGCCAAAACGGCCTCCGTCTTGCCAATGCCGGTGGGCGCTTCCAGGATGAGCAAGGCCGGCAACGCCGCCTGAGAAGCCTGTTTGAGGGCGATGCGCTGTATTTCGTTGGGGGTGGGCGTCTTGGGGAACAGGGCCTCGAAGGATTGCAAGGTTCCTTCTGCCTGCCAGCCTTGCCACCCCAGTTCCTTCAGCGCCCTCTCTGCCTGCGGCGCAGCATGTTGCCGGGCGTAGTCTGCTGGTGGCATGAATTCATCCACGAAGGGGAAAAACTCCTCCATCGAGCCAATCCAGTCGGCCACACTGACCAGGCCGGAGAGCAGGGTCAGAAAGGCGTGCCTTGCTTCGGGGTCTTTGGGTAGGCTCACCGCATCAGCGGGCTGATAGATTTCTTTCAACGCCCTGAAGATTTGCTTGCGGGCGTCGTCCCACGTTCCATCCCCTTTATCGGAAGGCTGCAATGCCGGAAACTGCAAACGGTCGGAAGTCGGCCACGCGCCATGATGCCCGCCTACGGCGGCTGCAACCTTCGATGCCAGACGCGGGTTCAGCCCCGTTTCGCTTGCCAGCAAGTCGGTCAGTGCCCAGGTGGAAACGACGCCGTGAAAAGCGGGATTGGCGTTCATATCCTGAGGAAGCGGAAAATTGAAGCCTGCATTTCGAAGAATGGAGATGCGCGGCTCATACCGCATCTGGAAGCCGGGCGCGGCCTTGCCCAGGTCGTGCAGGGCGGCCCAAAAGGCAATCAGCCAGCCAGCAGCCTCCTCGTCCAATCCAAGTTGGCTTGCCAGAAAAAGGCGTCTTTTCTGGCTGAACGCAGAATCCCACATTGCCTGAGCGCAG
The DNA here is from genome assembly GCA_034434255.1 of Anaerolineales bacterium. GTDB lineage: Bacteria > Chloroflexota > Anaerolineae > Anaerolineales > Villigracilaceae > UBA877. The sequence continues at coordinate 4,818 of DAOTZT010000362.1, forward strand.
GCGCCCACGTCCAACAGGTGATAAATCAACGGATGAACGTCAGGCGCTTTTTCCTTCTTGGCTTTTGCCCACAAGTGGAAATAGGCGGGAGCATTTTGCTGGCCTTTTATCCCATACACCTCTGCCATCCTCCTCACCTCCCGCTCCAGCGCCTTGCG
>DAOTZT010000363.1:0-3819 GCA_034434255.1 Anaerolineales bacterium
CTATAAACTCTACGCATTTTGTCACTGCGAGCAAAGCGAAGCAGTCTCCTGGTTTGCGAGGGGATTGCTTCGTCGCAAAAAACGCTCCTCGCAATGACAACTATACGAAAAGATGACATTGTCAAAGTAGTAAGGAGTTACGCAGACGGCGCAATTTCGCTTGTTAACAGTTTGCGTGCCCAAACACGGATGTAGTTCAGGAGATAGCATGTCATACAAGGGACTTTTTTACCCCGAAAGTCGTTTTGGCGGTTTTTCTGATATTGATGGCACCATTGCATTTTATATGCGGGTCAATGCTTTGCTCAAACCCTCTGATACGGTTCTGGATGTTGGCTGTGGAAGGGGAGCCTATCAAGATGATCCCATCGCAATCAGGCGAAATCTTCGCATTCTCAAAGGCAAAGTCAAAAAAGTTATCGGCATTGACGTTGATGCAGCCGCTCAAAGCAACCCGTTTTTAGATGAATTCCGTTTCATCGGCGACGATGAATGGCCGATCGAAGCAGATAGTGTGGATTTAATCCTCAGTGATTACGTTTTAGAGCACATTGTAGATGTGGACAGGTTCTTTTTTGAAGCCCGCCGGGTGCTCAAGAATGGTGGCTATCTTTGTATCCGGACGTCAAATCGTTGGAGTTATATTGGCCTGTTCTCAAGATTGATTCCAAATCAATATCACTGGCGTGTCACAAAACTTGTCCAGGACCACAGGAAGGAAGAAGATGTTTTTCCGGCGGTGTACCGGTGCAACAGCGTCTGGCAAATCAGGTCAAAGATGCGACAATATGGGTTCGATGGGGTGGTGTATGGTTATGAGGCAGAACCCTCCTACCTCTCCTTTTCAAAAATTGCTTACTGGCTTGGCGTGTTGCACCAGCGATTTGCGCCCGCTTTTCTGAAAGCATCGTTATTTGCATTTGCTCAACTGGCGAAGTGAACTGGGCAACAGCAAGGGAATACCCGCTGGCAGTCAAGCAGCAGGGAGCGCGGGCGGACTCATTCGACCTGACTTTTTTGTTTCTCCAGCCATCCCAAGAGCGCCTGAAAAGGCAAACTTGGCCCCATGCTTCCATCCCGACCGGTATTCCAGGTGAGAATCAACTCGCGGCGGGCGCGCGTGATGCCCACATAGAGCAAGCGCAGGCGCTCGCGCACGTAATTGACGCGTGCCTCACGGGTGGCTTTCCCCTCGCTGTACCAGGTGTATTCATCGCCAGCCTGGAGGGCATCGAGTTGCGCCAGCACCTCGGCTGCCAGGTTTAGGCGGTCGCGCAGGTACCACTTTTCGGCGATGTAGATATCGTTAGGCTGCAGGGAGGGAAAGTCGTAGTTGTTGACCGATAGCAGGTACACCCGATCCCATTCCAGGCCCTTGGCCTTGTGGATAGTGGCGACAACGACTTTGCCGCGATATGCCTCCGGGTCGAAGCCCGAGTCGTCGGCGGAGAAACCGATGAAACGGCGTTCGTTGCGGGCGATGAGAGCCAGTTCATTGGTCAGTTCGGGTAAACGCCAGTCGCTGTGATCGTTGGTGGCCTGTTTCAAGACCAGGGCCAGTTTATGGGTCAAGGCCAGGTCGGCAGGTTCCGTGAAAAGTTCCTGCCCCAGCGTCAAAATCATCTGGTCGATGGGGAGAAGGGCCGTTCCTTGCCAGCGCCGGATGACTTTGCGAAACTCGGTCAGTTCCGCCCAAACCGCCTCGCTTTCTTCGGGCAACCAGGCAGCGGCATCCCATTCCTCCTCACTCACAAAGGCCGGGAAGAGATAAGCCTCAACTTCCTTGATTTTGCGCAGGATTTCAGCCACGCGGGCATAGACCACTTTTTGTGTCTCGTCCTCCCGCCAGGCGCGTCGCCAGGCCTGGTAGGCTTTGGCCAGTTTGACAGACGAGCCGGGGTCGCTCAGGTAGGCAAGGACAGTTTCCAGCGTTCCGGCGGCTGTGCGGGTACGGTTGGTGCTGTTGATCAACTCCACATACTCGATTCGGCGTTTTTTCAGTGCTTCGACCACTTCGACCCCGCGCGTGTTGCGCGGGGTCAGGACGGCCACCGTCTGGTCGGGATGCTCTGGCAGCCACTTTTCCAAGGATTGGACAACGGCCTCGACTTCTTCTTCGGGGGAGTATTTCTTGCGGATGATGCGCACTGCTGCCAGGTTTGCGGGTGGGTTTGGCTGTGGATCGTCGGGGTCGGTAGGCTGGATGTAGGGGGGCGTCAGGGCGTCGCGGCACTCCGGGACGGGGTGTTCTCGATTGGTCCAGTCAATCAAAAAGTTTGCCATTTCGATAATGAAGGGCTGGCTTCGCCCAGAGACAGGCAGTTCGCGGCGCACATCGGCCTCGAAGGCAATGAAGTCTTTGAGTAGTTGCGGGTTGGCAGTAGTAAAGGTCTCAAAGATGGCCTGGTTCGGGTCGCCTACCCGCACCCAGTTGCCGTGGCCGGCCAGCAGGCGCAAGATGGCCTCCTGGATGCGGGATGAATCCTGGGCTTCGTCTTCGAGAATGTAGGGGAACCGGTATTGCAGGCGGGCGAGATAATCGGGGTCGGTTTCGAGCACCTGATAGGCCAATCGGATGAGGTCATCGAAATCTACTGCCCCGCGATACTGGAGGGCGCGCTGGTAATCAGCGTAGATAGCCAGGCCCATCTCAACCAGCGGCAGCGGACCGGGGGCCTGATCCAGCAAGCGGCGCAGGTCGTCGGGGTCGAGGCGGCGGTCTTTGGCAGAGCGGATGAAGGCCAGGGCGAGGTCGTGGATCAGGGTTGGCAGTTCCTGGCGGCGGATTCGTTCCCGATTCGAGTCGTCCCTGTCTGGAGCGAGGTAATCGTCCAGGGCGTGGGGATGGGCGGTTAGCCAGGCGTTGGCTGCCTCTTTGAGAATCAATTCTGCCTCACGCTCATCCACGATTTGGAAGCGTTCGTCCAGCCCGGCCAGGGCCGGTCGTTCGCGGACGATGTCGTGTGCCAGGCCGTGCAGGGTACGCACCCGGTAGCCCAGGTGGGGGATCAGGCCGCGTTCGGCAATCATTTTTCCGATGCGGGCGGCGAAATTATCCACAGCCGAGTTGACCAGGGTGACGATAAGCACTTCCTGGTCGGATTCGAGGACGCCGCTGGTGATAATTTGGGCGGCCAGGGCGCTCAGGGTGAAGGTTTTGCCCGAACCCGGCACGGCAGAAATGCCCATTTTGCCGCCGCGATAGCGGAGGATGTCGCTTTGGGAGGGGCGGAGGGTGTATTCCATAAAACAGTGACGACAGAAGGCGATCTCAAACCCAATTCCTGGCAAGGAACTGCGCTATCCCGCACGTATAGTTTAACGCTATTTGGTTGAAAATGGGGAAGGAGTCTGAAAAGTGCGAATTGTCCAGCGCATTTGTTTGAAAAATGGTGGGCGCTTAATTTTCGCTGCTGTGCGAGGCGCGCTCTCTGCTCGCTGGGGCGCGGAGTGCTGGCGTGAAATCTTGGAGTTTGTTTGAGGGTTGAGCGGGGAAAATAACCAACCTTACACTTTCTGCACAATGGTTTGTAGCATCTTTACAAGGCAATTTTTGCTCATATAATGGTCACTGTAAAGGTCACTAAAAAACAACCAAACAGTTACTAAAGAATAACAGTGAACAAGAATTGTCTGCGATGCTGATTGACTGACAAAATTAACAAAAGAGAGGCTTGCCGACAAGCCAAAATCGTGGCAAAGTTAGGTTTCCATACCAAAACGAGCCAGGAGAAGAACAATGTCGGACAGCCTCACCCTTTATCGTACCATAGTTGGCATGATTTTGAACACTCGAGTCCATTTTCACGATATGCGTTG
>DAOTZT010000364.1:0-5913 GCA_034434255.1 Anaerolineales bacterium
CCCTCAAACGCCTGGGGACCCTGGTACTGTGCTTCCTGCTCCAACTGTATTGACAACCTTTGCGAATACCGCTTCTGTGCTGCCCCCGGCTCCAACCAATACCAGATAAGATGCGGCAACTTTGGCTGCCAGCCCTACCCCACCTCAGGCGATGGCAGCGGCTCTGGTGGCGGCTCCACCTGCCAGCCCCTTTACTACTGTCGCATCTCTGACCTGCAAACTGCCCAAAAGGCGGCTATTTGCGACCGCTTGACTATTTGATTACCTATGACTACTTCGCTACTTTCCCCACAATTGCCGCCTCTGCCAGCACCGGCTCATAGAAACAGCGGCAGCCGTTCTCGTGGGAACATCCCAGGTGGGGCAGGGGCGGGACCGCATCTTTCGGGTAAGTGCGGAGCAATTCATAGCAGTGAGGGCAGGCGTCATGCGCCACCGTCACGCGGATGGCCTTGACGCGCGGATTTGCCTGCATTTTCTTCAACGCTACGGCTGTTTGAGAAAACTCTCTCAGGTCAGCCTGGCAGTTGACGCACAGGCGGGCAGTATCGGGGGAAGAAGCGTTGCATTTCGAGCAGGTCTGCATGATGGCACTCCATGTTTTGTCGTGATGACATTCTGCAGTATGAAGTCTCCCGCTGGGAATGCGGTACTCTTTGGGTTTGAAAACTGGGTCAATTTTACCTCATCCAGAAAGCATTGGGTAATTCAGTTCAGCCACAGATAAATGCAGATAAACTTTGATTTTGATAAACCCAGTTTGCTGATATGCAAATTTTGGGTTTTTATTGAGCAAATCTATTTCATCGGTGTTCATCTGTGGCCAATAAAACGAGTTGCCGAACGCTCTCGAGTAAATCTATTTCATTGGTATTCATCTGTGGCAATAAAACGAATGGCGAACGCTCTCTTTATCATAAAGCCCATCCTCCGCTCTACGGCTGTCGGCGGTCTGCCGTCTGCCCTCTGAAAACCAGGCCGCTTTGCACTGCCGGGACTGGAGACACACTTCTCCCAAAAATACATTACAATAATACCATCTCCAATTTTGAATTTCGCAGCCTGCTTTCCCGATCATTCGGATCGGCTGGGAGCAAAGGTGACGGATGGAAATTTCCCTTTCGATAACCACCCTCATTTTCCTGCTGGTCGTCTGTCTTTCTGGCGGCATCGTCATTGGAGGCTTGTTTGCCAGGGCCGGGAAAATGGCCCAGGACTCCCTCCCCCCCGCCGCACAGGAGCAAGAATCACAAACTCCCCCGCCAGCACCGCCCGCACAGAAAAGCCTCGCGGATGCCGGGGATGTCGAACTCCTGCGCATCTGGCGTCAGCGCAGCAGCAAACTGTGGCTGGAAATGGACGGGCAACGCCTGGACTCAAAAGACCAGATGACTGCAGAGCAGAAAAAACGCCTGGTCAACCTCCTCATAGAACTCCGCCCCTGGTTGGATGTGCCGCCCAAAGAACCGAAACCGGCACCGGTTTCTCCCCCGCCTCGCCCCTCAACCCTGCGACCCGTGGCGCCCTCTCCGGCGGTTGTTCCCCCTCCTCCGGCTGCCCAGACGAAACCTCCGCTCAGTCTCAAAAGCATCGTCGAACAGATAGACGACATCCTCCAGGAAAAACTGAGCGGCACTGCCTTCGCTGGCCGCGAAATCCACTTGCTTGAAGGCCTGTCGGGAGGAGTAATTGTTCAAATCGAAAAACAGCATTACGACGGCATCGATGCCGTGCCCGATGCCGAAATCAAAGCCCTGATTCGGCTCTCCGTAAGCGAGTGGGAAAAAAGCAGCGGTTAAAGCGCTTTGACGAGATAGCGTTCCCCGCGCTCGAAACCCCGTTCAAGATAATACTGACGTGTCCCAACCGCCGCGATGACTGCCATCCGGCGGTATCCTTTTTTCCGGGCGATGCGGTCTGCCTCTGCCAGCAGGCGGGTGCCCAGACCGGTGTGCTGGGCGGCCCCCACCTGCTCCTGCCCCACCTGGAGCGACTGCCCGTACACATGCACCTCGCGGATGATGGCTGCCTGTTCCAGGTCTGGCAGGCCCGTGTGGGGCGAATCCGGTCCTGGCAAAGACAGGCGCAGAAACCCCGCGATCCGGTCGCTGGGGGTCACGAAAGACAGAAAGTGCTCCTCGGCCCCATCAGCCGCATAGACCAGGTCGTTCAAATGCAGCGTGGTCGGGTCCACCCTTTCGTTGCGCACCTCCCGGCAGCGGATGCAGTTGCAACGCGTCCCGCGCCGTTTCAATTCTTCTTGCACGTCCTGGCGCAGACTCGTGCGCTTGTTCCCCTCCACCACGTGGGTCGAAGGAATGTCGCGGATAACGCGGTTCACGCGGCAGTAGCGCGGGATGGTCGGCTTCAGGTCGGCCAGCAAATCAATCAACGTTTCAGTCGTGTAGGGGTGATAGTCCCCCCGCTGCCAGATTTCGTAAAGGGGAGCGTTCGCCAGCAATTGGGTGGGATAGATTTTGATTTCATCCGGACAAAGCCCCTCCCATAAGCGGGCGAAGTCAGCGCGGTCTGAGTCGGGCGTGGCGCCGAGCAGGTTGGGCATCCAGTGCAGGACAATTTTGAATCCGCCGGCGCGCAACAGAGAGACAGCGCGGCGCAGGTCGGCGACGGTATGGCCGCGCTGGTTTAAGGCCAGAATGCGATCGTCGAGACTCTGCGCCCCCATCTGCACTTTGGTCACGCCGAGAGTCCGCAGCCAGGCCAGTTCATCCGGCGTGATTTCATCGGGGCGGGTTTCTACCACCAGACCAACGTTGCGGTGAGCCGCCTCCTCGTTCCGGCGTTGTTCCTGCTCGAGCGCTGCGAGCAGGGGCGTCAGGTCGCCGGGCCGGTACTCGCGCCAGCGCTCCGGGTCGGTGTCGTTCATCGCATGGAAACAGCGCAGCAGGAACCAGGCCTGATAGTCACGCCGGTAAGCGGAGAACGTGCCGCCCAGCACCAGCAGTTCGATTTTATCGGTGGGATGGCCCACTGAGGCCAGGGCCTCCAGCCGCGACATCACCTGACGATACGGGTCAAACTCATTTTCCAGGGCGCGGGCCGCCCCGGGTTCATCCGGCAGGTAACTCTTGGGCATGCGCACATCGTCGGGGCAAAAAATGCACTTCCCGGGGCAGGGATAGGGCTTGGTCAACACCGTGACCGTCGTCACACCCGAGAGCGTCCGCACCGGCTTGAGACGGATGCGCGCCAGCAGAGAATCGTCGGGAAGCCACTCGCCGCTGGCAACCAGGGCATGATACGCCGCCACCAGCGCCGACTTGTGCAACGGCGCGGCGCGGTAGAGATGGGCGCGTAACGCCTCTTCTACCGGCTTGCCGGCGCGCACATCTTCCAGCGCCAGTCGGGCCTGGGCCATTTTTTCAGGGGGAAGGGAGCGCAACTCGCTCCAGTTTTCTTTCTTTGCCACAGTTCCTTGTTCGAGTTCACAGATATAATTGAGAAGATGGATACCTCAACCGCGACGCGGCTGCTTGCTTTGAATAGACAATTCTACCAGACCTTCGGGCGCGAATTCGCTGCCACGCGCCAGCGGCTTCAGCCGGGGGTGAAGCGGTTGCTGGACCGTATGCGTGCGGCCCGCTCTTTGCTCGACCTCGGCTGTGGCAACGGAGAACTGGCCCGTCAACTCGCCCGAGGTGGTTTCGGGGGAACCTACCTCGGCCTCGACTTCAGCCTGCCCTTATTGCAGCAGGTGGGCGCCTTGCCGCCCAATTTTGAGTTCCTCGAAGCAGAGTTGAGTGGGGACTGGGAACAGCAAACGAATCGCCGCGGGGAGAGACTCGCTGCCTGTCGCTTTGCTCTCATCGTTTCCTTTGCCACCCTCCATCACATCCCCTCGCAGCCCCTTCGCTTGAACTTGCTTCAAAAAGTCTATGCTCTCCTGGAGCCGGGCGGCCTCTTCTTTCACTCGGAGTGGCAGTTTTTGAACAGTGAGAAGTGGCGTGCGCGCATCCAGCCCTGGGAGGAAATCGGATTAACCGCCGCGGCGGTGGACCCGGGTGATTATCTCCTTGACTGGCGCAGCGGCGGGCGCGGCCTGCGCTATGTCCATGCCTTTGACGAGGCGGAGTTAGCCGCCCTGGCAGACGCGGCCGGGTTCCGGGTCCGCCAAACGTTTTACTCCGATGGCGAAAATGGCCGCCTCGGCCTGTATCAGATTTGGGAGCGCCTATGAAGACAAAAGATGAAATCGTTCAAAACTGGTTGCCGCGTTACACCGGTACGCCGCTCGAAGAGTTCGGTCAATACATCCTCCTGACCAACTTCGACAGTTACCTCCGCACCTTCGCCGCCTGGCACAATGTGCCGGTGAAGGGCGAAGACAAACCCATGCCGACCGCCACAGCGGACGGAATCACCATGATTAACTTCGGCATGGGGTCTGCCAATGCCGCGACCATCATGGACCTGCTCTCTGCCGTTTCCCCCAAAGCAGTTCTCTTCCTGGGAAAGTGCGGCGGCCTGAAAAAACGCCTCAACCTGGGTGACCTGATTTTGCCCATTGCAGCCATTCGCGGCGAGGGCACCTCAAACGACTACTTCCCGCCCGAAGTCCCGGCCCTGCCGGCCTTCAACCTGCAAAAGGCCGTTTCGACCACCATCCGCAACTTCGGGCGTGACTACTGGACTGGCACGGTCTATACCACCAACCGGCGCGTTTGGGAACATGACGAAGACTTCAAGGCCTACCTGCGCCGCATCCGGGCGATGGCGGTGGATATGGAGACTGCCACCCTGTTCATCACCGGCTTCTACAACAAAATCCCTGCCGGCGCCCTCTTGCTCGTCTCCGACCAGCCGATGATTCCTGAAGGAATCAAAACCGCCGAATCGGATCGCCAGGTGACTCAGCAATTTGCCGATCTGCACCTGCGCATTGGCATCGACTCGCTCAAGGAAATTCTCAACGACGGCCTGACCGTCAGGCATCTCAAATTTTGATTGACCCTGGAGGACAAATGCTGCTCGCCATCACACGCGCTGTTAGCCGCTCGATTGCCCATTGTGAACTCACCCACCTCGAGCGGGTGCCGATTGACCTGGAAAATGCTCGCCGTCAGCATCACGCTTACGAAGAGGCCCTCCGTTCGTTGGGGGTCGAGGTCATTTCCCTGCCCGAAGAACCCGACCTGCCCGATTCGGTCTTTGTGGAAGATACGGCTGTTGTGCTGGATGAATGTGCCGTGTTGACCCGTCCGGGGGCCGACTCGCGCAAGCCCGAGGTCGAGAGCGTGGCCGCCGCGCTCGCCCCGTACCGGACCCTGTACCGGGTCGCCGCGCCCGGCACAGTGGACGGCGGCGACGTGCTCACGGTGGGCAAACAGATTTTCGTCGGCCTGACCAGCCGGTCCAATCAGAATGCCATTGATCAGATGCAGGCTTTCCTCGCCCCGTACGGCTACCAGGTGCGGGGGGTGAGGGTGAGCGGCTGTTTGCACCTGAAGTCGGCCGTTACGCAGGTGGATGAGCGTACCCTGTTGATCAACCCGGCCTGGGTAGAAAAATCCAGTTTCCCGGGCATGGACTTTATCGAAATAGACCCCTCTGAGCCGTACGCAGCGAACATCTTGCGCGTGGGTGAAGACCTCATTTATCAGCCTGCTTACCCCAAAACGCTGGCGCGGCTCGAAGCGGCTGGCTTTCATCCGGTTCTGGTGGATGCTTCTGAACTGGCCAAAGCAGAAGGCGCCCTGACGTGTTGCTCGCTGATTTTCCAGCGGAGATAAACGGGATTAATGGCTATTCGTGGCGTTCTTTGCGTTTGGTAACTATTCAGGCTGTCATTGCGAGGGCGTTCTCTGCCCGAAGCAATCTCGTCTTGAACAGGAAAAACCATGCTTTGGGAGACTGCTTCACTCGCAAAAAGCGCTCGTTCGCAGTGACACCCCT
>DAOTZT010000365.1:0-17016 GCA_034434255.1 Anaerolineales bacterium
GTGAACCGCTTACGGCTGGTAATCGGTAAGAAGTCTCTTCTCGGCGCTCTGCTGATAGGTGATCAGACCCTTTCTGTTCCATTGCAGGAGTTGATTTGTGACCAGACAGATATTACGCCTGTTCGAGAGCAACTCTTGGCATCAAACGCTGCATTGGATCAAATTCTCTTTTCCTTTTGGCAAAAGACCCATCTTCAGATGTCGGGCGTACAGTAATGGAAATTTGCTCTATAAAAAGTGTGTCACGGCGAGCGAAGCGAGCGCGAAGCATGCCCGTAGGGCGAGCAGTCTCCCTCTAATCAGCGGATTGTTTAGCCTTCAGCGGTGCTTCGCACTTGCCACTTGCGCAGATTGGAGTGACATTCCTAGCCTTTGGTGGTACGGGAGGTCGCGTTATGCATAAAAATCGTGAACTCTGGCTTTCCCTCTTTGCTGTTCTGATTATTACTGGCATATATGCTGCCGTCGTGCTGCTGACGCGCGAGATTCCCGCTGCCAGTGGCTTCTTTGGGCATTCGATTGGTATCTTAGGCTTCATTTTGATGTTGATGACCGAAACCCTTTACTCCTTGCGCAAACGCTCTCGGCGAGCGCAGTGGGGACGGATGTCTGACTGGCTTCAGTTTCACATTTTTACCGGGATTGTGGGACCGTATATGGTATTGCTGCATAGTTCGTGGAAGTTCAATGGCCTGGCTGGAGCCACAACTGTCTTAACGGTCATTATTGTCGTGAGTGGATTTATCGGACGATATATTTATACGCGTATCCCCCGCACCTTAGACGGCGTGGAACTTTCAAGCCCTGGTGGGCAATTCCAGGCAGCAGCCCTCGTCAGCGCCAGGCGTGCTCTGGCAATCTGGCATGCTATTCACATCCCAATTGGAATGGCGCTTTTTACCGCCGCATTGATTCATATCGGGGCGGCACTCTATTATGCCTCCCTATTGCGATAGGAGAGCGTATGAACACATCGCGCTTAGGATGTCTGACTCCGGCGGGGTTGATAGCCGCGGGCCTCACTGTTCTGATTGTCGTTGTCATTACGCTTCTTCAGGGAGGGGTGCTTTTTACCCCTGGCGATCTCAATGCTCAGTCTGGCTCTCCCCTCCGTGGCTACACTTCCCATGCCGAATTTGGCCGTCAATGCCGTCTTTGCCATGCTCCTTTTTGGGACACAGCCGGTATGGCAGGGCGTTGTCTGGCTTGTCATACCGATATTGCCTTGCAAATGTCCGACTCTGAAACCCTTCATGGCGCTTTCGCTCAGACGCCTGATTTGACGTGCCGCGATTGTCACCCCGAGCATCGCGGCCCGAATGCTCCGCTCACAGAACTTACAACTGCATTTTTCCCCCACGAGAAAGTTGGTTTTTCCCTTGCAGGGCATGCTGTCAACCAGAATGGTTTACCCTTCGCCTGTAAAGATTGTCATGGGGAAGATATCACCGTCTTTGATCAGCAAACTTGTCAGACCTGTCACCGACAAATTAATGTTATGTTTATGACGGAACATCTTCTTTCATTCGGAAACAACTGCCTGGATTGTCATGATGGCATTGACACATTTGGCAATGATTTCGATCACAATCGTTTTGCATTTTCACTTGAAGGTCAGCATGCAAGTGTGCCGTGTTCGTCTTGTCACCTTAATGCCCGCACGGTAGCAGATTTGCGCTCTGCTCCTGTGGACTGCTTCTCCTGCCATGCTCAGGATGACCCCCATCAGGGCAATTTTGGGACGGATTGTGCTGCCTGCCATACTCCCAATGGTTGGTTACCTGCTCTCTTTGATCACAGTCTGGCTGCTTTCAAACTGGAGGGGAAACATGCCACTGTGAAATGTGAGTCTTGCCATATCAACCAGGTATTCAAAGGCACGCCCACCGATTGCTTCTCCTGCCATGCTCAGGATGACCCCCATCAGGGCAATTTTGGGACGGATTGCGCTGCCTGCCATACACCTGTTGGCTGGGAACTCGTCACCTTTGACCACAACCTCACCAATTTTCCGCTTACTGGTGCACACGTGGGACTGGCTTGCACACGGTGCCATGTCAACAATATATTTCAAGAACTCTCAACGGCCTGTGTTTCGTGTCATGCAGAGCCTGCTTATCACGCCGGCCTGTTTATCGGCATACAATGCGACAATTGTCACAATACCAGCGCCTGGAGACCGGCTACCTTTCTTGGCCCGCACACTTTCCCACTTAATCACGGGGGAAGTGCATCCTGCGTGACCTGTCATCCCAACGCATTGACAGCCTATACCTGCTATGGTTGTCATGAACATGATCCGCAAAAGATTCGGGCCAAACATCTCGAAGAAGGTATTTCCGACTTTGCCAATTGCATTGCCTGTCATCCAACCGGTCAGGAACATGAAGGGGGCGGCGATGATGATTGAGCAGCAAGAACTTTTTCATCCACCTGGCTTTGTCGGCTCTTGTATCGCTTGTTGCCATGATCACCTGCACTAACTGCCGCCGTCCCTATCCTGAAACCGGCCTGCCGTGGCGCTGTCCCGTCTGCGGCGGGCTGTTCGACTTCGACCCTTTCCCCGCCTTCGACCCGGCCCGGGTGGACGAGTCCCAGCCTGGCATCTGGCGTTACCGTCACACCTTTGGCCTGCCCCCTGACCTGCTGCCCGTTTCGCTGGGGGAGGGAAAAACGCGCCTGGCGGTGGCCCGTGTCTTGGGCCGGCGGGTGTATTTCAAGTGCGAATACGAAAATCCCAGCGGCTCGTTCAAAGACCGCGGCGCGGCGGTCATCGCTGGCTGGCTGAAGCAGCGCGGTGTGACCGAAGTGGTGGAAGACTCCTCCGGCAACGCCGGGGCCTCGCTGGCCGCCTACGCCGGCAAGTTTGGCCTGCGCGCCCGCATCTTCGTCCCCGCAGCGGCCTCTGGGGTGAAACGCAGGCAGATCGAAGCCTACGGCGCGGACCTGGTGCCTGTCCCCGGCTCGCGCGCCGACGTGTCCGAGGCCGTACGCCGCGAAGCCGAACGGGGGGCGGTTTATGCCAGCCATGCCTGGCTGCCGTTCAATCTGCCGGGCTACGCCACCACCGCTTACGAAATCTGGGAGCAACTGGGCGGACGCTGCCCGGGGCGGTGATTGTCCCGGCGGGGCAGGGGGGCCTGCTGCTGGGACTGGCGCGCGGTTTCGATGCTTTGCGCGTAGCCAATATGGGAAAAGAGAGGGCGGAGAAAGAAGATGCAGGTAAAAAGAGAGCGCAGGGCGAGAAACCAGAGACCGAGACAAAGAAAGCAAGGAAAGACAAGTTGCTCAAAGGAATCTTTTTCCCGGACAGGTTGGGCAGAAAGGGAAGTCTCCTGGCTGGCTCGGCGCCTGGGCAGGACGTTGTGCCGCGGCTGATCGGTGTGCAGGCGCGCGCCTGTGCTCCGCTGTGGGCGCTCTTTACCGCTGGCATGGAGGGGCTGCGTTTCGTGGCCGAGAATCCCACCCTGGCCGAGGGGGTCAAGGTGGCCGCGCCGGTGCGGGCCGAGGCCGTGCTGCGGGCAGTGGCGGCAAGCGGCGGGTCCATGTGCGCCGTGGAGGAGGACGAGATTCTGCCCGGGCGGGAGGCGCTGGCGCGCCTCGGGTTCGAGGTCGAACCCACCTCGGCCATCGTCTGGAGCACCCTCTGTCAGGTCCTCCCCGATTTGCCCGACCCGGTGGTCGTCATTCTCACCGGCGCGGGCTGGAAGTACGGGTAAAATAGTCTCTCGGCGAACCCATGAGGGAGACAGAGAGTTGCGTCTTCGTTGGTGGGGACGCTTCACCTTATCTGCATTCTCGAAAATTCGAAATGGAAATTTATGAAACTTATCCAATCGTTCGGTCAAAAGTTGATTTCCAATCTTGAAAAAGTCATTGTCGGCAAGCGCTCGTCCATTGAGTGGATTGTCGTGGCTTTGCTTTGCCAGGGGCACGTGCTGATCGAAGATGTGCCTGGGGTGGGCAAGACTATGCTGGCGCGCAGCCTGGCCCGGTCGCTGGGCTGTTCGTTCAACCGCCTGCAGTTCACGCCCGACATGCTCCCCAGCGACGTGACCGGCGTCTCGATTTACAACCAGAACAGCCGTGAATTCGAGTTCCGCCCCGGCCCCATCTTTGCCCAGGTGGTGCTGGTGGACGAGATCAACCGCGCCACGCCAAAGACGCAGGCTGCCCTGTTGGAGGCGATGGAAGAGCGCCAGGTGACGGTGGACGGCGTTTTGCATCCCCTGCCGCGCCCGTTCATGGTGCTGGCGACCCAGAACCCGATCGAATACGAGGGCACCTTTCCCCTGCCCGAAGCGCAACTGGACCGGTTCCTGCTGCGCGTCCGGCTGGGGTATCCCGCCCCGTCGGACGAGGTGGAGGTGCTGAATCGTCAACAGTTACGTCACCCGGTGGAGACATTGGAGACGGTCATTCGCCTGGAGGAATTGCTGGAGGGGATGGAGGCGGTCAAGCAGGTCTATGTGGCCGATTCGGTGAAGCGTTACATTGTCGGTCTGGTCAACCGGACGCGTCAGCATGGGGAGGTGTATCTGGGAGCCAGTCCACGCGGTTCGCTGGGGCTATTTCGCGTCGGACAGGCGCTGGCGGCGCTGGATGGGCGGGATTTTGTCTTGCCCGATGACATCAAGAAAGCTGCTGTGCCGGTATTGGCTCATCGCGTCATCGTTGGGCCGGCGGGGCGTCTGCGCGAGTTGACGGGCGAACGCATTGTTCAGGAGATTCTCGAGAATTTGCCTGTTCCCGGCGGGGATTTTGTTCCTGAGACCTGATGGGGTTTGGTTCTCAGCCAGATGCCGGTTTTGACCGAAGTCGAACTGTCTTTGATGATGAAAAAATCAATTGCACTGCGCTGGTTCGTCAGCCTCATTCTTGTGGCGACGTGGGCTATCTGGGCGGCCACCGGTCATTTACCCTTTTTGCGGCTGGCGTATGCGGTTTTGTTCCTTCTGCTGGTCTCTGGTTTGTGGTCGCTCGTGTTGGGGCGTGGGATTGAGGTCCGGCGCGAGGCCCGTCTGTTGCGTGCCAGTGTGGGTGATGTGTTTGAGGAGCGGTTCGAAGTGAGCGTGACCACCTGGCCTGGTTGTCCGTGGGTGGAGGTGCTCAATCAGTCCAGTTTGCCCGGCGCGGCCGGTTCGAGGTTGCTGACCCGTATCGGTCGCGGCGAGAAGCGCTTTTACATTGCTCGCACGCTGCTGACGCGGCGCGGGGCCTACCCGCTGGGTCCCACCGTCGTTTCCACCGGTGACCCGTTTGGCCTGTTTCCGGTAGAAAAGCGTTTTCCCCCCGCTGAAACGCTGGTGGTCTTGCCGATGACATTCCCGATTGCTGAATTTCCCCCGCCGGCTGGCCTGGTGCCCGGGGGACGTGCTGTCCATGTCCGGACGACCGATGTGACCCCGCATGCCACCGGAATCCGTGAATACATCCCCGGCGACCCGATGAAGCGCATTCACTGGCCAGCCACGGCCCGGCGCGGGCGTTTTATGGTCAAAGAATTTGAGCAGGACCCGCAAGCAGACATCTGGCTCTTTGTGGATGCTTGCCGGGAGGTGCATGTGGCTGGTAAAGATGTCGCTATTGCGGGAGCGGGGAATGAAATGTTTTTCTGGCATCGCCCGAAGGTCGCATTAGCGTGTGATACGTTCGAATATGCGCTGAGTGCGGCGGCCTCCCTGGCGCAGCATTTCTTGCGCGATCGTCGTTCGGTGGGGCTGGCTTGTTCGACAGCCCGGTTTACGGTCCTACCGGCGGAACGCGGCGACCGCCAATTGGGCAAGGTAATGGAAACGCTGGCATTTCTGGAGCCGGATGGTGTTATGTCGTTATTAGGTCTGGTTGCCATGCAGGCAAAATTTTTGCCCCCCGGCACAGGAGTAGTTTTGATTACGCCTTCGACGGACCCGGAACTCTTGCTGGTGGTGGAAGATCTGTTGCGCCGTTACCTGCGTCCGGTGGCAGTGTTGCTGGATGCTGCCTCTTTTGGTGCTCCGGCGCAGGATTTGTCCGCGATCGTTGATGCGCTGGCCAGCAGGAGCGTGCCCGTCTGTACGTTGGCTTATGGCGATTCCCTGTCCACCCATTTATCGTTGGCGGCGGTGTATTTTCAACGCTCGTATGGGTCTATGTCTTATAAATTTGAGAAGTAACTCTCACTTTTGGGGAGGTGGTATTTGTACAATTTTTACTGTATAATGCAAGTATCAATTTTAGGAAGGAGTGCCCTATGCGTCGCGGAAGAATTTTCATTTACCTGGCGTTGATTCTTATCCTGATCATTGCTGTGGCGGGAATCTGGCTCTGGCGTAGCAGCTCTCAAGGGCCAGGTCCGGCCGAACCCCAACCCACCCCAGTTGAGCGATCGGTGGAAATTGTCACTGCCGGGCAGAATATCTATCCTGGAGTAGCCATTACGGAGGACATGCTCAATACGATCCCGATTCCAGAGTCACAACTGGTTGCGGGAGAATTTACCAGTAAGGCAGATGTTGTTGGGAAGTATGCGAAACTCTCCATTTCCCAAGGCGTGGTGATTGTTTCTTCCATGCTTTCTGATACTCCGGGAAATGTCAATCTGCCTGGTTCAACATGGGCGCCCCTGGTGCCGCAAGGGTTGACGGCGGTTTCTATTCCCATCACACGCCTGTCTTCTGTATCCTATGGCATTCGCAGTGGCGATTATGTCAATGTAATTGTCACCTTGCTTTTGGTAGATGTTGATCCGGCTTACCAATCCATCTTGCCCAACCAGAGCGCGGGGATCATTGCCTCGAACAGTCGGGCTTTGCTGATTGGCAGTGGTTCTGGTCAGGATGCCACCACGCAACTCACGCAAGGAGAGATCATCAACCTGACGGCTCAGTCAGTGACGGCGGGGTATGGTGGCCCGGTTGGGCGTGTAGATTTTGATGAGGATCTCCAGCAACCCTTCTACGTGGTTCCAAGCGAGCCACAACGTCCGCGGTTGGTTACGCAGATGATCATGCAAAACGTTCAAGTTTTGCATGTGGGGACTTTCCCCCTTCCAGGGGAACCGGTCTCTGACCAGTTGGTGGCTCCTGCTCCTGGCACGACGCCGACCCCCGGTCCGGCGACGACTGAAGAGCAGGCGACTCCTGTGGTCCGCTCTGATGTGATTACCCTGATGGTGACCAACCAGGATGCGGTCATGCTGACCTGGCTGGTTTATAGCGGTGCTCAAATTACCCTGACGCTGCGCAATCCGAACGATCAGACAATCGGCCCGATCCCCGAGGCGGCTACCTTGGAGTATCTCCTGACCCAGTATGATATTCCGGTGCCTCCGTCCTTGCCGTATGCGATGCAGCCTCGCCTGGATAAACTGGTACCGCCGACGTTGCCTAATGACGTAGTGTCCACGACAACGAAATAATTTTTACAAAAATTGACCTAATCTTTTCGTAAGTACACGGGAGAATTCGCATGGCAGAAAAGATCCGCGTGTTAATTGTGGATGATATTGCGGAAACACGCGAAAACTTGCGGAAGTTGTTGCAGTTTGAAGCCGATGTTGAAGTTGTCGGGGCGGCCCGGAGCGGAAGAGAAGCCATTCAGTTGGCACAAGAGACCAACCCGGATGTCGTTCTGATGGATATTAACATGCCTGATATGGATGGCATTGTTGCGACGGAGCAGATTCGACAGAAGGCGCCATTCATGCAGGTGGTGATCCTCACGGTGCAGAATGACCCGAACTACATGCGCCGGGCGCTTCAGGTGGGGGCGCGTGACTTCATTGTCAAGCCCCCGATGCCAGATGATTTAATTTCTGCGATCCGCCGCGCCGGCAAAGTGGCGCTTGAAGAGCGTGCCAAAAGCGCTCAAGCATTTGTGCCTATGCCGGGTGTCATGCCCCAGGTGATGGCCTCCATGCCGGTGGTGCGAGGCAAAATCATTATGGTGTACAGCCCCAAAGGGGGGGCGGGTTGCACGACTGTGGCTGTCAACCTGGCCATTGCTCTCCACAATGAAGAAACTCGTGTGGCGCTGGTGGATGCCGACTTGCAATTTGGGGATGTGGCTATTTTCCTGAATGAGCAGGGCAAGAACACGATCTTGGATCTTGCTGCCCGGGCCGAGGAACTTGATCCTGAGATCGTTGGTGAAGTGATGATCAAACATGCCAATTCTGGCGTTCATGTTCTGGCGTCTCCTTCTCGTCCTGAGTATGCGGAAAAAGTCACTGCGGAGCAATTTGCCCACGTCTTGCAGTTCTTGCGCCAGATGTATGCTTACGTGGTGGTGGATACCTGCTCTTACCTCAACGACTTAACTTTGACTGTTCTGGATGCGTGCGATGCGATTGTCCTTCTTACAACACAAGATATTCCCTCGATGAAGAACAATCGCCTGTTTTTGGATTTGCTCAATACCATGAACATTCCTCTGAGCAAGGTCGCATTTGTCATGAATCGCTATGACAAGCGCATTCCGATTACGCCCGAAAAGGTTGCCGAGTATCTCAAGCAGGAGATTGTGGCAGCAATCCCGCTCGATGAAAAGACAGTGATTCCTGCTGTGAATCGCGGCATACCTTTCATGCTCGATAACAAAACCCAACCTGCAGCGCGCGGTATTTACACGCTGGCGGAAGCGTTAAGGGTAAAGTTGATTAAAGGCGATCAGGAAGAAGCAGAAAAACAACCTTCTAGGCGATAATAGGTGCCTTTCAGGAGGCCAAAATGTCCTTACTTAAGCGAATCGAACAGAATAAGAGTGGTTCAACTCCAGCAGCTCCTTCTCAATCGACCTCAAGCGATAGCTCTCGTTTGTCTTCGCTGCAAGCGCGACGTGTTACTGCGCCGCCCCCCTCCTCTCAACCGGGTTCGTATTACGATCTCAAGAATCGTGTGCAGAATCGTTTAATTGCCGAGCTAGATCCTTCGATAGATGTAACAAAGAC
Organism: Anaerolineales bacterium; assembly: GCA_034434255.1. Lineage (GTDB taxonomy): Bacteria > Chloroflexota > Anaerolineae > Anaerolineales > Villigracilaceae > UBA877. The sequence continues at coordinate 8,930 of DAOTZT010000365.1, forward strand.
CGATGAGGTGCGCAGGACGATTCAAGAATTGTTCGAACAGATTTTGAGCGAGGAAAATATCATCCTTTCTCGACCTGAGCGTGCGCGCTTGTTTGAACAGATTACGGCAGAAATCCTGGGGTTCGGTCCACTTCAACCGCTGCTGGAAGATGAAACGATTACAGAAATTATGGTGAATGGTGCGAAGAACATTTACGTTGAGCGCAAAGGGAAACTGCACCGTGTACCGGTAACGTTCGAGAGCAATGAGCATGTAATGCGTATTATTGATCGCATTGTGGCTCCTCTTGGTCGTCGTATTGATGAGTCAAGTCCTTATGTGGATGCTCGTCTGCCCGATGGCTCGCGCGTTAACGCGGTCATTCCTCCAATTGCATTGAATGGCCCTACCGTTACAATCCGTAAGTTCTTCAAAACCCCATTAACGATTGAGCAATTGATCCAATTCGGCACTCTTACCCCTGAAGCGGTACAGTTCTTGAAGGCTTGCGTGGAGGCCCGTCTCAACATCGTTATTTCTGGTGGTACTGGTTCTGGTAAGACGACTTTGCTGAACATCCTCTCCAGTTTTATCCCTGCGGATGAGCGCATTATTACGATTGAAAATGCGGCAGAACTGCAGTTACGCCAGGAACATGTTGTCACCCTGGAATCTCGTCCCCCCAACATTGAAGGTCGGGGCGAAATTACCATTCGTCAACTGGTGATCAACGCCCTCCGTATGCGTCCTGACCGGATTATCGTGGGCGAAATTCGCGATGATGCGGCCCTCGATATGCTCCAGGCGATGAACACTGGCCATGATGGCTCGATGACAACGCTCCACTCTAACTCACCGCGCGATACGCTCATGCGTTTGGAAACGATGACGATGATGGCAGGCATGGAATTGCCGGTGCGGGCCATCCGCGAACAGATTTCATCGGCCATTGATATGGTGGTCCATCAGGAGCGCATGCGAGATGGTTCTCGTAAAGTGGTGAACATCACCGAAGTTGGCGGCATGGAAGGTGATGTGATTACCATGACGGATATTTTCGTGTTTGAACAAACAGGCTATGAAAACGGCAAGGTTGTTGGACGCTTGCGTCCAACAGGCCTGCGCCCCAAGGCAATGGACAAGATTGAGGCGGCTGGTATTCATCTTCCTCCCACCGTCTTTGGAGTTGGCAGCAAGCAACGTTATTAGGCTTGACTCTTGTTGACAGGTGACTATGGCAATCAATTTCGGAACTTTCCTCTTGGTTGGCGGTATTCTTGCGGTGATCTTACTGATTATCGGTATTGCCATGTCGGTTGGCAGCAGCAACCGCATGGTGGATGATCGCTTGAATAAATACCTTGAAGAAGAGAAACCGAAAGAGGCCAAGCAACAAAAAGCAGTCCTGACGGAGTGGGTCAATAAACGTGTTGAAAAATCAACGTTTGGGGAGCGCATTGCCCGTAACCTGGCGCGCGCGGATTTGAAATTAAAGCCGGGCGAATATATTGCACTGTATGTGATTGCTATTATTGGCATGGGTTTAATTGCTTTTCTTTTGGGCGGACGAATCTGGCTTTCGGCAATAATTGGAGGGGTTATTGGGGCTTTTCTGCCTGGCATCTATGTCCGTAACCAGCAAAATAAGCGCTTGCAAAGATTCAATGATCAGCTGCCTGATATGTTAAGCCTGATGGTTAATGGTTTGCGAGCCGGCTTCTCGACAATGCAGGCCATGGAAGCCGTCAGCAAAGAATTACCTCCTCCGATTTCGGACGAGTTCCGGCGCGTAGTGCAGGAAATGCAACTGGGTGTTCCGATGGAAAAGGCCCTCGATAATCTCTTGCGCCGTATTCCCAGCCCTGACTTAGATTTTGTGGTCACTGCTATCAATGTTCAGCGCGAAGTTGGTGGTAACCTGGCTGAAATCATTGATATTATTTCTTACACGATTCGCGAGCGTATTCGTATCAAAGGTGAAATTCGTGTTTTGACAGCCCAGGTAAGTTATTCAGGAAAAGTACTTTCTTTCATGCCAGTTGGCTTGGTGGTTATCCTATACTTCCTGAATCCTGACTATATTCTTGAGATGTTCACCCCTGATAACATTATTTGTGGTTCGATTGCTTTTGGAACGGCCCTGTTGCTCATTATTGTCGGGTATGTTGTCATGAACAAAATTGCTCAGATTGAAGTATAGTGTAGATAAGGAGCAGGGAACGACATGGCAGGAACTATTCTGGCAGTCCTCGTTATTATTGCTATTCTAGCGGGCCTGGTCATTCTTGTGATCACAGGGGTCCGGCGGGCTAAAGAACAGGAAATAGATCCATTAGAAGCCCGTCTAGCAGAATTTAGTCAACGCGGCGAACCTGTTTCTCTCGAAGAAATCGAGATGTCGCAGCCGTTTGTGGACCGCGTCATCTTGCCGATAATTCGCCGCCTTGGCGAAATTTCCTCGCGCTTTACCCCCCAGAATGTTCTAGAGCAGACGCGTAAGAAACTTGAGATGGCCGGCAACCCTGGTAATATTGATGCTTCTGCCTTCATGGTGCTTCACTTTGTCATGGCCGGCGTCTTTGGTGGTTTGATTTTTCTCCTGGCGTTGGGGTCTAAGACCTTTACCTTTTCTGTCAGAATGCTGTTGGTCTTTGTCTTCGCTTTATTGGGCTACTTTTTTCCGGACCTGTACCTCAAAAGCCAGATTGACCGACGGCAAAAATCTATTCGCAAAGCCATGCCTGATGCCCTCGATTTGTTGACTATTTGTGTCGAGGCCGGGCTGGGTTTTGATGCCGCCATGTCAAAAGTCAGCGAAAAGTGGGACAATGAACTGGCAGTAGCCTTTGGGCGCGTGATTCGCGAAATGCAACTTGGAAAATTGCGTCGCGAGGCGTTACGCGACATGGCTGATCGTTTGGGCATTCCAGAGATGACCAGTTTTGTGGCTGCTGTCATCCAGTCTGAAATGTTGGGCGTGAGCATGGCCAAGGTGCTGCGTGTGCAGGCAGATCAAATGCGCGTGCGACGTCGTCAGCAGGCCGAAGAAGAAGCACATAAAGCGCCAATCAAAATGATTATTCCGCTGGGCTTGTTCGTGTTCCCGTCTCTGCTGATCATCCTGCTTACACCAGCAGGCCTCAAACTTTGGAAGACGTTGGGCAATTTAATTTAGCAGACTCAACGTGTCCTGGCAATATTCCATTACCCAATGGCTATGGAACGCGCTTGACTTGCTTTTTCCTCCTTCTTGTGGAGGATGCAAGCGAATTGGTTATCGTTGGTGCCCTGATTGCCAGAAAAAGGTCCACATGATCGCTGAACCTATTTGTCAGATTTGTGGCCTGCCTATCGAACGTGCAGGGCTCTGTTCAAATTGCGAGCAGACACCTCCCCTCTATAAAATGCTGCGTTCCTGGCTTATCTTTGAAGGCCCCATTCGTTCGGCTTTGCACACGCTTAAATATCGTCGCAACCTGCCTTTGGGCGATTCCCTGGCTCAGCAAATGGCGCCGTATGTACGTGCCTGGAACTGGCCGATCGATATTGTGGTGCCCGTCCCATTGGGTCGAAAACGAATGCGAGAACGTGGCTATAATCAAGTTGCGCTGGTTGCCATGCCTTTGGCTGCGCTCAATGGCTGGCAATATCGGCCGCGTGCCCTTGTCCGGAGCCGGGAAACCCGTTCTCAGGTTGGATTGAACGCTGAAGAGCGGCGTCAAAATGTGGCCGATGCCTTCTATGCAAAGCCAGCAGATGTCTCTGGCAAAGTGGTTTTACTGATGGACGACGTCGCCACGACCGGCGCAACGCTATCAGCCTGTACCGAAGCCTTGAAAAAGGCTGGTGCCCGTGAAGTTTATGCCCTGACCATCGCCCGAGCGTTACCCCACCACGGGTTGCACATCGTGTGACCAAAATCCCATTTCAGGAGGAACCTATGACCACCAAAGTAGAAATTTTCGCTCGTAACCTGGAACTGGACGACCGCATTAAAGAGTACGTTACCAAGAAGGCATCGAAACTCGATCGTTACCTTCGTGAACTTGAGCAGGTGCGGGTGGATCTGAATTTCGTCAAATCTGCCCGTGACGCTGCGGATCGCTATGTAGCACAACTTACTGCTCGTGGTGGCCGCGCGCTCTTGCGCACAGAAGAACGCGCCGAAGACATCTTTGCTGCCTTTGACCGCGCCATTGATAAAATGCAGCGTCAGGCGGAGCGCTATAAAGGCAAGCGCATCCGGGGACGCGGCGATGGCCGTTCCGCGGCTGAAGTCGTTCCCATCTCTGAAGAAACCGTTGAAGAGACGCCCGTCATTGCCCGCCGCAAGACGTTTGAGTTAATCCCGATGAACGAAGCCGAGGCCCTGGAACAAATGAAACTGCTCGGCCATGAAAACTTCTTCATCTTCTTCAATGTTGAGACCAATGCCATCAACGTCCTCTACCAGCGGCGGGATGGCACCTATGGTTTGATTGAACCCAAACTGCATTAAACGTCTCTAGAACCCCGCCGGCCCGGGCAAAAGTGCCGGGCCGATTTTTTTTGAAACGACTATGGACATGCTTGAATTTGACGATCATCCACTTGACTCTTCCTCACTTCACAGCCACATGGATTTACCTGCCATCGAAAGCGCTGTTTTACAGATCCTCCAGGCGGTTGGCGAAGACCCTCAGCGTGAAGGACTGAGACGCACCCCCGAACGCATTGCGCGCATGTATGGCGAATTGCTTTCTGGCTACTATACCGATCCGAAGGACCTGGTCAACGAGGCCATTTTTGACGTCAAGTACGACGAAATGGTCCTGGTTCGCGACATCGAATTTTACAGTTTGTGTGAACACCACATGCTCCCTTTTATCGGTCGCGCCCATGTAGCCTACATTCCCGCCGGTAAAGTTCTGGGCCTTTCAAAAATCCCGCGCATTGTTGACTTCTACGCCCGCCGTTTGCAGGTCCAGGAACGCATGACTCGCCAGATTGCCGACTTTATTCGCGACTTGCTGCAGCCACAGGGGGTGGCTGTGGTCGTTGAAGCCTTGCATCTGTGTATGTCCATGCGCGGGGTGCAAAAGCACAATGCCCGCATGACCACTTCTGCCATGCATGGCGCCTTTCGGGCCAACCTGGCCACCCGTCAGGAATTTCTGGAAAACATCGCCCGTGGCGCTGTCCCCCTGCAGGTTTGACCGTCTATCACGGGCGGCGGATCTCGACCCCGACCGAATCAGCCTCGGCGACGGCGTTCGGTTTCTCGACCCTGACCGTCACGTGCGCGACCCGCGGCTTGCTGAGGCAAATTTGGGCAATATCCTCCGCCAGCGCCTCGACCGTTAACCGCTGCGCCCGCTCCACGTGGGTGCGGATTTCTCTGGCCAACGCCGCGTAATCTACGCTGTCTTCCACCCGCTCGCTCAGGGCAGCCAGACGGGTGTTCGTCTCTAACGCGACCGTGATGCGCACCTCTTGCGGAGTCTCACGTTCCCATTCGAGCACACCCAAAATGGCCCGCACATGCAGGTTTTTGATAAAAATCGTATCCATAATCAATCCTTGTCTCAACCCTCGACAGGGGTGTCTGGTTGTTTCTTGGCGGGCCGGGGCGGATGACTCTGTTGTCGGTTCAATACCCACAAACTGACAGCCAGCACGCCCCAGGCCAGCACCTGGGCTGTGCGCACACCACCGGGCAGGAGCGCACTATCGCCGCGCCAGGCTTCCAGGAAGAGACGTGCCCCTGCCGAGGCACTGACAAAGAGCAAGAATAATCTGCCCGGAGGCAGGGCACTCCCTGCTTTACGCCAGATCCAGGCGAGAATGATGCCGGTTGCGATGCTCTCGTACACTTGTACGGGATGTCGTTTTGCTCCCCACAATTCGATTCCCCACGGCAGGGAAGTGGGAGTGCCGAATGCTTTGCCAGAGGCCAGATTGGCCAGGCTGATGAACACGGCCATCACCGCCAGGGCGGGAGTCAGCGCGTCCAGGGTGGGTAGCAGAGAAAGTCCGCGACGTTGCCCGTAGATCAGCGCGGTCAGCAGCGCGGTGGCAAAGCCAGCAAACGGATCCAGCAACGTTGGGTCGGTTGAGAGTAGGTTGAGAGGCGCAGTGCGAAATAGATTCGGGTTTTGGAAAGCAAAGGCCAGCCGCGCTCCTACTACGCCAGAAAACAGGCAGAGAAAAACCAGGTTGTACAGTTGATCGGCAGTGGGGCCGTTTTTGGGCAGGCGGCGTTCGGCCAGGCTCAGGCCGAGATATGCCCCCAGGAGCAGGAGCAGGCCCGAGGTCCGCACCGCGAGCGGGCCAATTTGCAAGATCGGAAACATTATGGTTGCCCCTCCAGCAGGCTCTCGATTCGTTTGCGCAGTCCGGCTTCGGTCAGCGGGCCGCCAACGACGACCTCGGCAATCGTTCCGTCGGCCCGGATGAAGAAGGTCGTCGGGAGCGAGGTGATCGCATATTGCCGATAGACCGCGCCGGTAGAATCCAACAAAATGGGAAAAGTCAAACCGTTTTCGGTGACAAAGGCAAGGGCCGATTCGATCTTGTCTTGCTGGGTGGCGTTGACAGCCAGCAGGTGAATCTGCCCCTGATAGTCCTCATAAACGGTTTGCAGGGCGGGCATTTCGGCCCGGCAGGGAGGACACCACGAGGCCCAAAAGTTGACAATGACCGGCTGACCGACCAGGTCTGCCAGGTGGATGGTCTGGCCTTCGGCGGTGTTCAGGCTGAAATCGGGGGCGCGAAAGTTTTCTTGGGGGGCCATGATTTGCCCGCCGGTGACCTGCGTGGCGTCGGTGCGGCTGAGGATGATCCACACCAGGCCGACCAGCAGTAACAGAAAAGGGAAAAGGCGGCGAAAGAGCAGTTGCATAAGTTCCTGTTTTGTTCTAAACTATGGGTAGCAGTTTACCACACTCTCTGGATGAATCATGCAAACTTTTTCGGAGTATTTTTTTGGAATTGACCCAACCGCGGCAGGAGTGGCATATACCTGGGCTGTTTTGGATACCCAGGGAGGGTTGGTTTCGTTGAAGGGAGGCGATTTAGATGCTTTGCTGGCAGAAATCGACTCCGTTGACAATTGCCTGGCGGCGGTCAATGGACCGCCGCGCCCGAACCTGGGCCTGGTCCGCCGCAAATTGACCGAAGAGCAGCCTGCTGTGCATTTGCGTGGGGCCGACATGCGTCTGGCCGAGTACTTATTGCGGGAGCGCGGTATTTCTGTTCCGCCAACTTCTGGCCGCATCGAGGCCTGTGCTGCCTGGACACAAACGGCTTTTGAGATTCACCGCTGCCTGAGCGAGCGCAATTTTGCCATCTTTCCACAAGACGGCAGCGACCGTCAGCGCCTGGAAACGAATGCCCATGCTGTATTTTGTGTTTTGTTGGGGCAGATTCCCCTGCCACGCCCTACGCTGGAGGGGCGGATTCAGCGGCAACTGGCGCTCTACGAGGGGGGATTGGGCATCATGGACCCGATGGAATTTTTTGAGGAGATTACCCGCCATAAGTTGCTGCGTGGCGTCTTGCCGACGGAACTTCTTTATACAGCCGAGCAACTTGATGCGCTCGCCGCGGCCTTTACGGCCTGGAGCGTTTTTGCACGCCCTGACTCTCGACTCCTGGTGGGCGACAGGGAGGAGGGGCAAATTATCCTGCCGGTGGCAACCTTGAAAGACTCATACCGGTAAAAAGAACTGGCTGCAAACATTCTCTTTGTAAGTTTGACTTCCGACAGATTAGAAAATAATGGCCAAGAGGACAGGGGCACAGTGCCGCGTTCTTGGCTGCCGCGTGCCTCACCCTGTGGGTAGGGCAGACAAGGCACATTTTTTGTCTCTTGGCAATGTTTCCCTGTTAGCGAATTGCTGGGGGCTTTGTCTTGTAGCAAAACGGTAGGCGCTTTCTGCTGTTTGAAGTTGGGTATTCATTCTTTGTTAATATTGCTGTGTAAAATTATTACTATTCGATGTAACTATTCAGGCTGTCATTGCGAGGGCGTTCTCTGCCCGAAGCAATCTCGTCTTGAACAGGAAAAACCATGCTTTGGGAGACTGCTTCACTCGCAAAAAGCGCTCGTTCGCAGTGACACCCCTGT
>DAOTZT010000366.1:0-20168 GCA_034434255.1 Anaerolineales bacterium
AACGGTGGAAATCAGGGGAATTGTTCAAAAGCCCTGACGGGCGCTTTCTTGCTACCTGATGATGTGAATTTTGACTCTCCTGCAAAAAGGTCTGAACCACAAAGAACACGAAGTACACAAAGGATTTCTGAAAGCCTCAATTGAAAATCTTGAATTTCAGTGCACAATTGTTTGAAAAAACTTCGTGCTCCTTTGTGCCCTTTGGGGTAAAACAGGTTTTTGCACTGGACTCAATTTTACAAAAAATGTCTGGCAGTCGTAGAGCACGGACTCAAAAGGGCTATCGGAATTACGCAATTGCAGAAAAGACCTGCTCTGCTCAATTCCACTTCTGATTGTACCGCGCATATAATCAGAACATGCAAATTCGATTCTGCTTTTTGCTCCTCGCAATTTCTCTTTGGGTTGCCTCTTGTTCTGCCTCGCCGACAGCGACTGCGACTCTGCCAACTTTGCTTGTCTTTTCCCAGGCCCAACAGGCTGAGCCGCCTCTGCTGGTGGCGGTGGGTCCCCTGCAAGAGGAGATGGGCATGGAGATTCCTGCGCCTCAACCGCTCAATTTTTCCCTGCCGGGCGACTGCTCTATTTACAATCTCTACCCCTCCCCAAATGATTATGTGGTCGCAGCCGAGTTTGTGTGTGGCGGGGGGCCGCTTGTCCAGGTTTTGAACCTGCGCAATGCCACCGTGGAGATGCCTGCCGAAGCGTATCAGGTGGATTCGCGCTTCATGACCTGGTCTGCTGACGGGCGTTTTCTCTACCTGAAGGCCGATTCGCTTGGAGCACCGTTCATTCTTCGCTACGATCTCTCGAACGATACGAGTCGGAAGCTCGACCTGCCCGAAACGGTCTATGACATGGCTGCCCTGCCCGATGGACGCATTCTCTACGCCCTGACGCGCGGCCTCGGGTTCGGATCGGAAGTCTGGGTGGCCAGATCCGATGGCCGCCGTGCCACTTTGCTCTTTTCTGAGCCAGAAAGCATTGTCGCCTACCTGCGTCCTTCTCCCGATGCCACTCAACTGGCCTATATCCTTTTGCCTGATTCCCCTCAACCTTTTCCGGATGGGAAATTGTGGCTGCGTCCCCTCTCCGGCGGGGAAGGGCGCTTTGTGGCAATCGCAGACGGGGGTCACGGCTATGCCCCGACCTGGTCGCCGGATGGAAGCGGAATCGCCTTCGTTGTTCGTCAAAGCGCCGAGCCGTTTTTCACAAACTTATTCTTCTATCGTTTATCCGATGAAAGTTTGACGCCTCTCACCGACTTCTCCGACGCCGTTGTTGAAACGGCCTCCTGGTCTCCTCAAGGCAATTATTTGACCTTCAATGTGGTCAGGAATGGTACAATACAAGTGTGGATGACAGCATTCCCCGGCGGCGAACCGCGTCCGCTGGATGAGACGGTTGCCTCGTGCTGTGCCGTCTGGCTGGCCGGAAGGTAAGAGATGAGAATGCGCCTGGTCTTGCTTGTGTTCGTGCTCCTGACCTGCGCTGCTTGCAGCACAGGCCAAAAGGCCTTGTCGTCTGCCCAACCGGGGGAAATTTATCTGGCCGCGCTGGAAACACCTCAGGCTACTCCAGAACCAACGGCGACTGCCCTGGTGGCCTCGCTCACCCCTACCTTACTCCCCACTCCCGAATTACCCACGCCCGAGTCTACCCTGCCTCTGTTCGAAACGTGGAGCAGTCAGCCCACTTATCTGGAAGAATCGTTGCCTGGCCTGGATTTCCGCGTTCTGTATGATAGCAGCCGCTGGGCGTTAATCAGCAACGAAAGCGGTATGCCGGCTTTGGTCCATCGCATCATCCCTTACTGCCAGATTGTCCCGACCGGAGGGCGTGGCCTGCCGCGCGGCTGGGTGGTGGAGTCGACCTTTCGAGAGATCGGCGGCCTTCAGTTTGAGGTCGCTGTGGCCTCGCAGGAAGGTCAGATTAAGTTTGTCAACTATTTTGGCCGGGCAAACGGAATCGTGACCGGCTTCCAGGTCTCGTTTCTAGAGCAAATGGAAGATTGCCTGGCAGATGCCGAAGTCATCTTTGCCACGCTCACCTCTGTGCCGGCGGCTACGCCTACCCCCTCGCCTACTCCTACCTCTGACGCAAGCACAACCCCTGTCCCAGTGCTTGACTTAACGCCCACTCCCTGATTTCTCTTCACCTGTGTCCCGCTTCCTACGCCTGTTCCTGCTCGCGATTCTGATCGTCACTGCCTGGACGCCGCCCGAACGCGTCACCGCGCGCTCGGAATCGCTGGCATCTTTGCAATACGTTCCACCGTTCCTCTATCCCCCCTATCCGGGCACAGCCTCTGAAGAAAGCATTTTTGATCATTCCTCTCCCAATTATTCTTCCACCGATAATCGGATTGTCATCTACAGCGGAGAAGTGGCATATAAGAATTGCCCCTCCCCCGAACCGCAAGGCTACCCGCCTCCTCAGCCGGGGGTGTGTGATGCCGGTTACGGAATTTACTGGTCATATGCGCTTGGCGATTGGATCGCCTATAACGGCCACGATGGCATTGATTATGGCATGCAATATCGCCCCTTGCTGGCGGCAGCCGACGCCGATCAGGTCGTCTATGCAGGTTGGCAAGACCCGCGCGACCATCGTTACGCCCTCGGCCTGTATGTCAAATTGCACCACCCAAACGGTTATTTCACCTCGTATGGCCACATGAGCGCAGTGGCGGTGTTCAGTTGCCCGTTCCCTGGCTGCGCCAATCTTCTCCATGGCGAAATCATCGGCTATAGCGGCAACACAGGCAATTCCGGAGGTCCGCACCTGCATTTTCGGGTGGGCGATCCATCGAACCGCTCCATTGACCCCTACGGTTGGACGGGAGAAGATGCTGACCCGTGGCCGTACAATCAGCGCAATTCTCTTTGGGTAGAGTATCCTTCCACGGTCGTCTATTACGGCGGGCGGGCGCTTGTCTATCCGAGCGGGAACCCACTCCCCTACCCGGAGTCCCCAACCGGCGGGGTGATCGTAGATGACACCGATGCCGGATTTTCTGAATCGCCAGCCGGTTGCTTTAGCGTGGTCTCTACTGCACCTGGACAAAGTCAAGGCGGCTCGATGCGCTACGTCACGCCGAACCTCGATACTGTAACCTGTGCAGCGCGCTGGGATTTCCCCTCCAACCTTATCGCCGGCGACTACGCGATCTACATCCGCATTCCGGCAGTCAATGCCTCCACCGAAGGGGCGCGATATAGCATCTTCCATGCCGGCGAGATTCACACCATCACTCTCATTCAAGAAGTATTTCCCAACCCTTATTTTGTCACCGATGGCTGGGTGTACATAGGCCACTATCAATTCAGCGGCAATGGCAATGAGTACATTTACCTGCCCAATCAGACACACGACACCGTCCAGCAATATGCGAATTTGAAAGTTGGGGCCGATGCCGTTCGTTTTGTGCGCGTGGGAGAAGTTCAACCGACCGCGACCCCCAGCAATACCCGCACGCCGACGAACACCCGCACGCCAACAAAAACGTATACGCCCAGCCGGACATTTACTCCCAGTAATACCCGCACCCCTACTCGCACTCCCACCTCCTCCCGCACGTTCACGCCCAGCCGGACCCCAACCTACACCCGGACATTTACCTCCTCCCGCACCTTCACCCCCAGCCGCACTCCTACCTTCACTCGCACGCAAACCTTCACCCGCACCCCCACCTTTACGCGGACGCCGACCTTCACCCGCACCCTGACCTTTACCCGGACGCCCACCTGCACCCGCACCTTCACGCGGACGTTTACCTCCTCCCGCACCTTCACCCCCAGCCGTACCCCGACCAATACGCGGACGCCGACCAACACGCACACCCCCACCTTTACGCGGACGCCGACCTTCACCCGCACCCTGACCTTTACCCGGACGCCCACCTTCACCCGCACCTTCACGCGGACGTTTACCTCCTCCCGCACCTTCACCCCCAGCCGTACCCCGACCTTCACGCGGACATTTACGTCCTCTCGCACCTTCACCCCCAGCCGCACTCCTACCTTCACCCGCACGCAAACCTTCACCCGCACCCCCACCTTCACGCGAACTTCCACCTTCCCCCGCACCCTCACCTTCACCCGGACGCCCACCTTCACGCGCACCTTCACGCGGACATTTACGTCCTCTCGCACCTTCACCCCCAGCCGCACTCCTACCTTCACTCGCACGCAAACCTTCACCCGCACCCCCACCTTCACGCGAACGTCCACCTTCACCCGTACCCTGACCTTTACCCGGACGCCCACCTTCACGCGCACCTTCACGCGGACATTTACGTCCTCTCGCACCTTCACGCCGGGCCGCACCCCGACCTTCACGCGGACGCCCACGTTCACCAAATCCCCTGCTCCAGAATAGGGTTGGCTGCAGGTGTTTCTGGTACCAGGAGCCATTGCTGGTGGACTGCAGCGCGCGGCAATGGGTTGACTGAGCGGACTGGAAGCAGGCACATGGATAACTTGTCGGCTTGATAAGCCCGTGATACACTATTTACAATGTCCCACGAAATTTTGCTCATTACAGCCGATGAGGCTTTTGGTCAGTTGCTCCGCCAGAGTCTGGAAGAAACCGGGCAGTACCAGGTTTTCGTGACTTGTGAGGCTGACAAAGCAAAAAGTTACTTACGAAACAGCCGGTGTAACACTATTTTCCTCGATCCCGAGGGGGATGCGGAAGGAATGCAGAGGCTTGGTCATGACTTGCGCACCATTTGCCCGGCGGCGCGTTTTGTCGTCATTGTCGAAGCGGGTCAAGCGGTTCGCATGGATGCCCTCGAACCGGAAGACTATCTCTCCAAGCCGTTTTACCTGCCTGATCTGTTAGAAACAGCAGGCAAATTATTCCCCAAAGAAAATCCAAAGGCTGTTGCTCAGCCAGAAAACAATGCTTCTCAGGCGCTGGCGTGGCTGTCGGATGTTACGCGCGCTGCCCAACACCTGACGCGTATGACCCTGCAGTCCTCCGCGCAGGCTGCTCTCATTACCCAAAACGAGCGGCTTTGGGCATATGCTGGCCAGTTATCCCAGGCGGCTGCCCGAGAAGTGGCCGATGTGATTGCGCGTTATTGGGACTATGAAGAGCAAAGCGACCTGGTGCGGTTTGTGCGGCTTACTTCTACAGACGCCGATCACATGCTCTATGCTACCCTGCTGGCGCCGGGAGTAATTCTCGTCATGGTCTTCGATGCCGAGACGCCCTTTAGCACGATCCGCTCTCAGGCCAATCAATTGGTGCACTCCCTGGCTCTTCCTTTGGCTGAGAATGGCGATGAGCAAGAAGAAGGGCCTGCGTCCATTGCAGCAATCCTGGCAGATGTGCCGTCTCCCGATCCGATTGCTGCAAAGAAAAAAGAGCGGGAGAGAACAGACGTCCCCCTCGCGGCGGATGCTGCTTCTCTGGAAGAGACCCAGGCCAGCGAAAAACGCTCGACTATTCTTCCTTCCTCTAACTTCAGCCGGGAATCCTCTCCGGCAGTACCGGTGGGTGCAAAACTGGCTCGTTCTGCTCAACCTGTTGCCTCAAAGCCTGAAGTGGCTCTCGAGGATGAACTGGCAGTGACGGTCAAATCAAAAGCCAGAAAGAAAACGCAGGAACCGGCGGAGGAAGAAGAACTTGGGGAGACACGTCCCCACCTCGCTACAGAGTCAGACAGTCGTCCGGTGACTCTGGAGCCAGTGTCTCCAGCGGTCTATAGTCTCCAATACGCCTGCCTGCTCATTCCGCGCTTTATCCATCATCACCTCACCGGGGACTTGTCAGATCGCTTGAATCAATGGGTTTCAGAAATTTGCATTGCCTTCGGTTGGCGCTTGGAATACATTTCTGTCCGACCGGAGTATTTGCAGTGGGTGGTCAGTGTCCCTCCGCCCACATCGCCCGGCTATCTGATGCGCGTGATGCGCCAGCAAACCTCAGAGCGTATTTTTGCTGATTTTCCTGCCCTGGCCCGCGAGAACCCCTCGGGGGATTTCTGGGCACCAGGGTACCTCATCATGGGTGGTTCCCAACCGCCGCCGGCTCAGGTGGTCAAAAATTTCATCTCGCAGACCCGCCAGCGACAGGGAATTTCCCAGCAACTTCGCCGTTAAGCCTGCAAAGAGCGCCCTGGTCATTTGTCTCTTTCGTTGATGCCTATGCCTCCCACTCTTTATCTGATCGACGGCCATGCCCTGGCTTACCGCATGTATTTCGCCCTGACCGGCTATGGCGGTGCTCCTAACCGCTGGCAAAATTCCAAAGGAGAACCGACAGCCGGCACGTATGGTTTCACCCGTGAACTCTTGCGCCTCTACGAACAGGAAAGGCCTGATTATCTGGCCGTCGCCTTTGATACGGGGCGCACTTTCCGCGATACGATTTACCCGGATTACAAAGCCACGCGGGCCAAGATGCCCGATGATTTGCGTCCGCAAATCGAGCGCATTCGTCAAATTGTAGATGCGTTCAACATTCCCCGCCTCGAGATGGATGGTTACGAGGCCGATGATGTACTTGGCTCGGCGGCGCGCTGGGCCGCCGGGCAAGGTTTGGGGGTCAAAATCATCACCGGTGACCGTGATTTGTTGCAACTGGTGGATTCTTGCACGATTGTCTATCTGGCTGGCGATGACCAGAACTACATCACGGCAGAAGATGTATTCCGTAAACTCCACGTCCGCCCCGAGCAGGTGGTGGATTACAAAGCGCTTGTCGGTGACAAATCGGACAATATCCCAGGCGTGCCGGGGATAGGGGAAAAGACCGCCGAGGCATTGCTGGCGAAATACGGCACGCTGGACGAGATTTATGCTCACCTGGACGAAATTGAGCCTCGCTGGCGTACAAAACTGGAAAACGGCAAAGACTCGGCCTACCTGAGCCGCGAACTCGCTCGCATCCGGACCGATTTGCCGGTTACCCTCGATTTGCAACAGGCCTGCCCTGATGATTTCGATCCCGCTAAGGTCAAAGCAATCTTCCAGGAACTGGAATTCCGCTCTCTGCTGGAGAAACTGGATCATCTCACGGGTGGAAAGTCTGCCCGGCCTGTGGTGGGGCAGCAGTTGAGCCTGTTTGGCGAGAGCAGCCTGCAGGTCCAGGAAACAAGAGCAACCTACCCGCAGGAAACGGGCCGCGAGGTGGTGGTGATCTCCTCCACGTCCGATCTCGAGAACCTGCGCCAGGTTCTCAGCAGCGCCTCGGTTCTCTCGATTGATACCGAAACGAATTCCACCGATGAAATGACAGCGGACCTGGTGGGGATTTCTCTGGCAGTGCGGGAGGGGCAGGGGTATTACATCCCGGTAGGGCATCGGGTGGGGGACCAGTTACCGCTGGCGCAGGTCCTGGAAGCGCTCCGTGGGCCGCTGACCGATGCACATTTGCCCAAAATCGGTCACAATTTGAAGTACGATTTTATCGTGCTGGCGCGGCATGGTGTGCGAATGTCTCCGCTTGCTTTTGATACGATGCTGGCCGAATGGCTGCTCGACCCCGATTCGCGTCGGTTGGGCCTCAAGGCGCTGGCTGAGTCACGCCTGGGCCTGCACATGACGCACATCGAGGACTTGATCGGCTCCGGCAAGAAGCAAATTTCAATGTCTGAAGTACCGATTGCCGAGGCGGCCTCGTATGCTGTGGCCGATGCTGAGACGGTGTTGCGTTTGAAGCCGATTCTGGAAAGCGAACTAGAGCGCTTCCCGAAACTTCGGGCGCTTTTGTCTGATATGGAGATGCCGCTGGTCTCTGTGCTGGCTGATATGGAGATGGCAGGAGTTGCTCTCGATAAGGATTTCCTGAGCAACTTTAGCCTGGAACTGGATCAGCGGTTGAAGGCAATTGAGAAGGAAATCTTTGCCCTGGTTGGCAAGACGTTCAATATCAATTCGCCTCAACAACTTTCCAATGTCCTGTTTGGCGTGCTACGTCTGTCTCCACCAGCGGGGACGAAAAAGACAGCCTCTGGTCATTACTCGACGGCTGCAGGCGTGCTGGAGGAGATGAGCGGTCAGCATCCGGTGGTGGACAAGGCGCTGGAGTATCGCGAACTTGCCAAGTTGAAATCAACGTATGTGGACGCGTTGCCGCAGCAAATTCATCCCCAGACGGGGCGCGTGCACACCTCCTACAGTCAGACTGGCGCAGTCACCGGCAGGCTCTCTTCCAATGACCCGAATTTGCAGAATATCCCCATTCGCAGCGAGTTGGGGCGCCGTGTCCGGCGCGGGTTCATTGCCGGGCCGGGAAATGTGTTGCTGTCGGTAGATTATTCGCAAATCGAATTGCGGATTGTGGCTCACATGGCTGCCGACGAAGCGATGATCGCGGCTTTCCTTGCCGGTCAGGATATTCACGCTGCCACGGCGGCAGCCATTTACGGCATTCCAATTGAAGCCGTGACCAAGGAACAGCGTCGGCATGCGAAGGCGATTAACTTCGGGCTGATTTATGGCATGTCTGCTTTTGGGCTGACGCGCTCGACTGAGTTGACACTGGCCGAGTCGGAGGAATTTGTCAAGGCATATTTCCGTCAATTCCCTGGCGTCAAGAAATATCTCGACGGAATTCGCCGGACGGTGCGCGAGACTGGCTACGTGGAAACGCTGTTTGGCAGACGGCGCTATTTCCCCACGCTCAAGGGCGCTGGGACCATTGCAACCAAAAACCGGGAGGAGCGGGAGGCAATTAATGCTCCCATTCAAGGCACGGCTGCTGATATAATGAAAATTGCGATGATCCGCATTCCGCCTGTGTTGCAGGAGGCTGGTTTGCAGGCCCAAATGCTCTTGCAGGTGCATGACGAACTGGTGCTGGAGTGCCCGCAAAGTGAGTTGCAACAGACGGTGCGGGTGGTAAAACAAGTCATGGAGAACGTCTATCCCCTCTCTGTTCCGCTCACGACGGAAGCCCGCTGGGGCCTAAACTGGGATGAGTTGACGGTGATTCCCTAGCCATTCTAACCTTAAGCGGTTGAACAGTGAGAGACGCGATCAAGAACTCGTAATTGTGGAAAAGAGAACATGACAGGACGCGAAGATATTTTCAAAAAAGCGATGAATATGGGGAACTCTGCCGCCTGGGACCAGCAATGGGACAAGGCTATTGCGTCGTATCAAAAGGCTCTGGAAGAGTTCCCTGATCATCCAAAAGCGCTGTCTAATCTGGGTTTAGCCTATTTCGAGTCGCAGCGTTTTGAAGAGGCACTTCAGGTATATCGCAAGGCATCACAAGTCTCACCAGATGACCCGGTGCCGTTGGAAAAAATAGCCCAAACGTCCAGCCGTCTGGGGCGCCTGCAGGAAGCAATTGCTGCTTATCTTAAGGCGGCAGAACTTTATATCAAAAACCAGGATCCGCAAAAAGCAATCCAGTGTTTTGGCAGCGTGATCCAACTGAATGCCGAGCATTTGCAGGCGCACACTTATCTGGCGATGATTCATGAGCGTTTGGGAAACAAGCCGCAGGCGGTGAGCGAGTATCTGGCTGTGGCCAGTTTGCTGCAACGGAGCGGCCATCTGGATAAGGCAGCCGAAATGATTGGGCGTGCGCTGCGGCTGGCCCCCGATAATGCTGAAGCCCGCCAGGCGCAACAATTGTTCAAAAGTGGGCAGTTGTTGCCCAAGCCGGTTCGTCCCCAGGGGGGGACAGCCCCGCTCATTATGGCCCAGGTGAAACAGTTGGAGGCGCCACGCCAGAAGGATAGTGGCCTGGACCCGATTGCGGAAGCCGAGAAAAAAGCCCTGACGAAACTGGCCGAAATTCTCTTCGAGATTTCAGAAGAGACCAGCGAGACACCTGCCCCTCGTCGGCCAGCCATGCAGGCGCTGATTCGCGGTACCGGCCCCTTGAACATTAAACAAAGCGAACGCGTCAACATCATGCTCCACATCACGCAGGCCATCGATGCCCATACCCGCCAGGATGAAGCCCAAATGGCAGAAGAATTAGAAAAGGCCATTGAGGGCGGAGTGAAGAATGCAGCGATCTATTTCGCTCTAGGGCTGGGGCACTTCAAAACAGAACGCTACGAAAGCAGTTTACGAAATTTACAGATTGCGGTTCAGCACCAGGAATATGCCCTGGCAGCGCGTTTGCTCATGGGGCAAATTCTGCGTCGGCTGGGGCGGTGCGCTGAGGCTTCGGAGGAGTACCTGGAAGCCTTGAAACTGGCCGATATGCAGGCAGTTCCGCCTCAGCAAGCCACCGAGTTGGCAGGGCTGTATGAACCCATTATTGAGACCCATCGGCAGGTGGAAGACATTTCAGCCCACGAAAAATTGTGCGACAACATCCACAATCTGTTGATGCAAGCCGACTGGCGTGCCCGCATCGCCGCTGCCCGTCAGCAATTGCCCAAAGTGGCCGAGGGGGCTCCGCCTATGCCGTTGGCGGAGGTGCTTGCTCAGGCCAAAAGCAGTCAAATTATCGAGATCATGGGCAGAGTCCACAGTTTCATCCGGGCGGGGTTCCTGCGGACGGCCATGGATGAAGCCTTTGAAGCCCTGAAATACGCGCCTACCTATCTGCCGGTTCATACCTTGATTGGCGATTTGTTGGTTCAGGAAGGCCGGATGCAAGATGCGATGACCAAATATACAGTCGTGGCGCAGGCCTATCGTACCCGCGGCGAAATCCAATCAGCAATTGAGTTGCTCCGACGCGTCTTGCGCTTCTCGCCAATGGATTTGAGCATTCGTACTGCACTGATTGACATGTTGATCGCTCGCGGGGCGACGGATGAAGCCATTGCGGAATACATGGAACTGGCTGACATTTACTACCGCCTGGCCGAACTCGACCTGGCGCGCAAGACTTATGCCACTGCGCTGCGTCTGGCCCAGCAGGGAGAATCCAGCCGTCTTTGGAGTATTAAACTCCTGCAGCGTATGGCCGATATTGACATGCAACGACTGGATTGGAAACAGGCCGTGCGCGTCTATGAACAGTTACGCACCTTCCAACCGGAAGACATCTCGGTTCGCAAACAACTCATCAATCTCAATCTGCGCCTCGGTGAGACTCAGAAGGCAGCCGCTGAACTGGAGAACTTGTTGACCCATCTCCAAAGCATCAATCAACGCTCAACGGCTATACCTTTCCTCGAAGAACTGGTCAACGAGCAACCGAAACAGATTGTCCTCCGTCGGGCGCTGGCCGAAGAGTATCGTCAGGCTGACCGGATCGAAGATGCGGTAGCACAACTGGATGCTGCTGCTGAGATGCTTCTCGATTCCGGGGACCGCGCCGGCGCCATTCAGGCAATTCAGGCAATTGTGGCCATCAATCCGCCCAATGTGGCCGATTACATCACCCTGTTGCAACGATTGGAAGAAGACGGGAATTTGTAACCAGCCCCGGCCTGTCGAAACGTGCTGCATGAACAAAAAGACCAGCCTGATTGGACTGGTCTTTTTTATTCGGCAAGTAAGTACCCCTGGGCAGACTCGAACTGCCCTCTACGGCTCCGGAGGCCGTCGCTCTGTCCACTGAGCTACAGGGGCGGACGCGGGCGATTTTACCACGAAACGTGCCCTGTGGAATTAATCTCGCGGGCAAAAAATGGCGCGTAAGGGCAAAAAATTAAGCACATCTTGCTCTGTTGCGAGGAGGTCATTGCAAGCCGCCCGCCACGCTGCGCTTGCCACAGGCTCCGGCGCAAAGCATTTCCCTGCCTGCGAGGGGATTGCTGGCTCTAAAGGCACGCTTCGCGGTCGTCGCAAAGAGTTGAAGGAACAGAACAATCACACCTCAACATAGGGTGCCAGTTCAGCAATTTGCTTGCGCAAATCTTGAAGAATGACAACGTTGCCGCTTTCATCGCCGAGTCTGGCATATTGCTCGCGTTTGTGCGCGTACTCACCACAAAGTTGATAGAACTTCGCCGTTTTGACGAATTTCCCGCTGAACATGGCCTTCATGCGGGCAAACATCTGCAGCCAGGCCGAAGAGATTGTTCGCAAATGAGCGGGGGTAATCGTTCCAGCCTGCACCTCCGCAGACAGGTAACGGATCATATACTTTTGCTCATGCCGAGTGACCAGGAGAATGACGATGAACATGAACAACCAGCCGGTCCAGTCCACAGCCGTACCAATGGCCAGCCCGCCCAAACCGCTCAAGAGAGATGCCAGGGTATTGTGGAAAGAGTGAGTGAACATGGCCACACCTAACCCCAAAATCGGCGCGCCGATTTTGATCAGCCAGTTCTTGTTCAGGCGGGCAATGGCCAGGCCGATGCCGAAAAAGGCCGTGTAGAAGGGATGTTGCCAGCCAACCAGGATCACCCGGATAAAGGTCAAGACTCCCAATCCCGACCAGCCGCTTTCCAGGTAACCGTAAGTGTAAATGTAATACGTGTTTTCTGTCGCTGCAAAGCCGAGAGCGGCAATGCCAGCGTAGATAATCCCATCTAAAACTGAGTCAAACTCACGACGGAAGACGAGAAAGACCAGGAATACGGCCATCCCTTTGAGCGACTCTTCGATCAATGGCGCTACAATTGAACCGGTAGCAAAATCACTTGCCAGTTCGGAACCGGTGAAAACTGCTATCCCCAGCCCTAAGGCAGTGTTGAGAATGAAAGCCGCTCCTGCTGCCACAACGGCTCCCCAAACAAAAACGCCGCCCAGCAACAGCAGCGGCTCTTTCTCGTAACGGTCCAGCCAGTACAAAATGTAGGCATACAATAAAGCCGTCAAAAAACCAATGAAGCCTGCAACCAACAGTCCCATTTCAGCCTCCGTCGGATCAAGATTTTGTCAATTGTAATTCGTCTTTGAGAATCAGGCGAGTACGCTCGATGCGCGTCACTTCCAGCGGGATGCCGAGTTCGGCCAGAACTTCCTCGGGCCTGCCGGTGGCGCTCTCTCGTGCTGCGAGAATCATGCGTATTCCCTCTTTGTCTGGTAACAGGTCGAGGGCGAGAATCAGTGGACGTAAATCGTAGGGCTTGCCACGCCGCTCGCGAGGAAGAGACGGTTTTGCCAGCAATTCTTCCACCCGCCGTCTCAGGTCGGACCCGTAGCCTGCTTCCGTCAAAACGACTTCGTACTCGGCTGCAGCAACTTGAGTCTGCAGGGCTGGGGCGTGTTCATCCACTGCTTCGATGCGCAAAATCGTCAATCCGGGCGGGGCAGCCGATTGCAAGATGGCCATGTCGGGGAGACTTTGGGCGCTCGCGCTGGGCAGGGGGGAGAGGGGTGCGGATGGTTCTTGCAGCCACAAATCCACCACCTCGGCCCGTCCGGCAAATCCGAGCGGGAGGGCGGCGGCAATTTGAATTTTGGGGCCAGGGTGAAAGCCCTGGGTGTAGGACAGGGGCAGGCCAGCGCGGCGTGCCGTCCGTTCCCAGATTTGTTGCAGGTCAAGGTGACCGATGTAGCGCAGCGACCCAGTTTTGGAGAAAGTGATTCGCAGCCTCATGCTTCCTCACCGATTACAAGCAATTGCGGGCGATTTTCGTTTTCTGCTGCAGCGCCCTGCCTGGCCGCGGGCTTGACTTCGGGACATTTCCAGTAATTGCCAGGGTGTTCGCGCCGCTCAGGAGCAAACGTCGGCAGAATGCCACAGGCGTAACATTGCTGGCGGCAGTCGGTGCGGATGTCACCTGCCAGGGAGCGGAGGTAGTCCTCCAGCAGGTATTTTTTGCGTACCGCAGTCGAGATGTGATCCCAGGGGAAGACCTCGTCGGGACGGCGCACGCGATGGGTGTAGAAGCCGGGCTCCAGGTTGTGCGCGGCAAAGGCCGAGGTCCAGGCCTCGTAGCGGAAGTGTTCCTGCCAGGCGTCGAAGCGGGCGCCGTTTTTCCAGGCTGTTTCAATCACATCGGCCATGCGCCGGTCGCCGCGGGAAAGCCAGGCCTCCAGAAGGGTCTCTTTAGGCTCTGTCCAGGTCAGTTTAATCGAGCGGTCGCGTAATTCGTGCTTGAGGAGGTCCAGTTTGGCGTTGATTTGCTCCACTGTGTCCATGGAAACCCATTGAAAGGGCGTGTGCGGCTTGGGGATGAAGGTGCTGACCCCGGCATGGACCCGGGCGCGCCCGCCGAGGGTCCGGCGCCCTTCGGCCAGCACTCGCTTGCACAGGTCGGCAATCGCCTGCACGTCTTCGAGCGTTTCGCTGGGGTGGCCGATCATGAAATAGAGTTTGATAGTCGTCCAGTTGCGGGAATAGATGGCGCGGGCAGTGGCCAGAATCTGCTCATCTGGGATGAACTTGTTGATGATGCGCCGCATCCGCTCGCTGGCCGCTTCGGGGGCCAGGGTAAAACCACTGGAGCGGCGGTCTTTCAGTTTTTCCATCAAATCCACCGAGACTGTCTCGATGCGCAGGGAGGGCAGGGCGACGGTCAGGTGCCTGTCCCCGAACTTGTTGCTGATGGCAGTGACCAGGTCAACGATGGCGCTGTAATCGGAGGAAGAAAGCGACAGGAGGGCCAGTTCCTCAAAGCCCGTCTGGCGGATGGCCTCTTCGGCGGCCGCGACAATTTCCTCCACGCTGCGTTCGCGGACCGGGCGCGTGATCATGCCCGCATGGCAGAATCGGCACCCGCGCGTGCAGCCGCGCATGATCTCGATGGCGACGCGGTTGTGGACTGCCTCGATATTCGGCACGATGAAACGTGTGACCGGCGGGGGGGGGGTTGCCACCATCCGCTTGCGAATGACGGGAGGAGCCTCGGGGATATTCGGCGTGACGGCAGCGACCGTCCCATCGTCCTGGTAGGTGACCTCGTAAAACCGTGGCACATACACGCCGGGAATTTGGGCCAGTGCTCTCAAGACACGTTCGCGCTGGGCGGTTGACTGGCTGGCCTGTTTTCGGGCTGTGTTACGCGCCTGGGCAAAATCTCGCACTACCTCGATGATTTCGTGGATAACTTCTTCCCCCTCGCCGATGACAAAGGCATCAATAAACGCGTGCATGGGCTCCGGGTTGAAGCAGGCATGCCCGCCAGCCAGGATGATGGGGTCACGGTCATCGCGGGCGGTGGCGCGCAGGGGAATACCAGCCAGGTTGAGCAGATTCAGGACGTTGGTGTAGAGCGTTTCGTAGGGCAGGCTGAAGCCAATGACGTCGAAGTCGGCCAGGGCATGTTTGCTTTCGAGGGAATAAAGCGGAATGCCTGTTTCGCGCATGGGGGCTTCCATGTCTGACCAGGGGGCGTAGGCGCGCTCGGCCAGCGCGTCGGGACGGGAATTGACCTGGTCATAGAGAATCTGCAAACCAAGGTTGGAGATGCCAATGTCGTAAATGTCGGGGAATACCAAAGCCATATGAGTCTGCACCGCATCCCAGTCCTTGACAATGCTGTGCAGTTCTCCGCCGACGTAACGGCCAGGTTTTTGCACTGTCAGCAAAATCCGCTCGAGGCGGCGTTCAATTTCAGCAGGAGGAATGAACATGGGTAGAATTATACCCAAGATTGTCCAGTTTTAATTTTTTCTCCCCCATTTTTATAAAAAAAAGGTAACTATTTTGACAATGTCAAGTTAAACTCTTGTTCTATAAACTCTACGCATTTTGTCACTGCGAGCAAAGCGAAGCAGTCACCTGGCTTGCAAGGAGATTGCTTCGTCGCAAAAAACGCTCCTCGCAATGACAACTATACGAAAAGATGACATTGTCAAACTATTCAGGCTGTCATTGCGAGGGCGTTCTCTGCCCGAAGCAATCTCGTCTTGAACAGGAAAAACCATGCTTTGGGAGACTGCTTCACTCGCAAAAAGCGCTCGTTCGCAGTGACACCCCTGTTTCGAGTGGATGGCTGAATAGTTACAGGCTCAATTGAAAATCTTGAATTTCGGCGCACAATTGTGGGCAAACACGTCGTGCTTCTTTGTGCCCTTGGTGGTCAAAAAGGTTTTTGCAGTGGACTCAAGTTGTCCCTATTTTATCGCAAGGCGCTAAAAACTGAGCAAGATTACGTTTTTGTATGGCTGCCAAAAATGCGGCGCAGAAAATTGATCACCAGAGCCAATCCGTAGCCGAGCAAGATCAGCAAATCAAGTAAAAAGAAAATCAAGGTGACTTTCATCGGCGGCTCCTTATTTGCCAGCAAATCGTCCTGTTTCCCAATAAAACAAAAACGAGACCACCAGATGGCGGTCTCGCGAGCGCTCAAAGCGCACAGGCAACCGGGAGAAGTCTCCGTCTTGACGATCGCCTGTCCCGCCAAAGGCGGGCGCTACTCCCCGACAAAGGGATTTTTCTTGATATAATGCCGAAGGTGGGAATCGAACCCACACGGGCCTCAGGCCCTCACGATTTTGAGTCGTGCGCGTCTGCCAGTTCCGCCACTTCGGCGTGTAAGGCGAAATTACTTCGCTTTACAGCGCCAGATTTTACCACAAACTTCAGGAGAATATGAAACTCGGAATAATTGGTTTTCCACAATCCGGCAAGACCACCATCTTCAATGCCCTGACTCGCGGTCACGCCCCAACCACGGCTTCGGCAGGTCGCATCGAAGTTCGCACGGCGGTCGTGGATGTCCCCGATCCCCGCGTGGATGCTCTTTCGGCCATGTTCAAGCCGCGCAAGACGATCTACGCCAAAGTCACCTATGCTGACATCGCTGGACTGGAAGGCGGCGCTTCCCAAACCGGCATTGCTGGCCCGCTGCTCAATCAGTTGACCCAGATGGACGGTCTGATTCACGTCGTCCGCTGTTTCCCGGATGAAAACGTGCCGCATCCGTTCGGCAGTGTGGATCCGGCGCGTGATATTGCTTCCATGCAGTCTGAACTTCTCCTCAATGACTTGATTGCTGTGGAACGCAAACTGGAACGGCTGAATGAAGAACGCAAAAAAGGCGGCACCGACAAAGCCCTCAACGAGCGTCAGACGGCCCTCTTCACCCGCCTGCATGAGGTGCTGGCCGCCGAAAAGCCACTGCGCGGGGTGGAAGTTTCTGCCGAAGAAGAAAAATTCCTCTCCGGCTTTGGCCTGCTCACCCGCAAACCGCTCCTGGTGTTGCTCAACCTCGGTGAGGGGCAATCCGCTCCCCAGGTCCAGACCGTCGTCCCTGTGATTGCCCTGCAGGGCAAACTGGAGATGGAAATTGCCCAGTTGCCCCCCGAAGACGCGGCGATCTTTATGCAGGAATACGGCATTACCGAACTGTCGCTCAACCGCATGATCAAAGTGTCTTACGACCTGCTCAACCAGCAATCGTTCTTCACGGTTGGCGAAGACGAAGTGCGTGCCTGGACTGTCCGGCGCGGCGCCACTGCGGTCGAGGCGGCTGGGGCAATCCATACCGACCTGGCTCATGGCTTTGTGCGCGCCGAAGTGGTCGCCTGCGCTGACCTGCTCGAATTGGGCAGCATGGCCGAAGCCAAAGCCAAAGGCAAACTGCGCCTGGAAGGCAAAGAATACATTGTCAAAGACGGCGACATTGTCCACATTCGGTTCAACGTCTAGCGATTCTCCAAAAAACATTATCCACAAAGGAGCCCTATGTCCTACCAACTTTCTGCCTGGTCTCTGAATGACCTTTTCCCTGGTCCCAACAGCCCCGAACTGGAAACCGCCTTCAAAACACTGGACGAACAGGTCACCAGTTTTGAGCAACTGCGCCCTCATCTGACCCCCGACATCTCCGTCAGCAGTTTTCTCAAAATTCTCGAGCAAATGGAACAGACAACCCGGCTGGCAAACAAAATGTATGCCTATGCCGAACTGGCTTTTGCCGCCAACACCCAGGATCAGCAAATCCAGGCCTTGCTGGGTCGCATCCAGCAGTTCATGGCCGAAATGGAAAATCGCACCCTCTTCTTCAACCTGTGGTGGAAAGACCTGGATGAAGCCAATGCCGCTCGCTTGATGGACGCCGCCGGCGACTATCGCTACTTCCTCGAAGTCATGCGCAAATTCAAACCGCACACGCTCAGCGAAGCCGAAGAAAAAGTCATCAACCTCAAGAACGTGACCGGTCGCGAAGCGCTCATCACCCTGTACGATGCCATCACCAACCGCTACGTCTTCAAGATCGAAGTGGACGGTCAGGTCAAAGAAATGACGCGCGGCGAACTGATGTCCCTCGTCCGTCAGGCAGACCCCGACCTGCGCGCCCGCGCCTACCAGGAACTTTACCGTGTCTACGGCCAGGATGGCGCCATCCTCGGACAGATGTACCAGACCCTCGTCCGCGACTGGCGCAACGAAAACCTGACCCTGCGCCGGTTCGCCAGTCCCATCGCGGCGCGCAACCTCGGCAATGACGTTCCCGATGATGCCGTTGAAGTCTTGCTCAATGTTGCCAAAAAGAACGCCGTCATCTTTCAGCGTTTCTTCCGCCTCAAAGCACGGCTGCTGGGCATGGAAAAACTGCGCCGTTACGACATCTACGCCCCGGTGGTCAAATCCGACAAACGCTATGAGTTCAGCCAGGCAGCCGAGATGGTGCTGGACTCTTTCTCGGCCTTCCATCCCCGCTTTGGCGATTTAGCCCGCCGCGTCTTTGACCAAAACCATCTCGATAGCGAAGTGCGCAAGGGGAAGCAGAGCGGCGCCTTCTGCGCCAGCGTCATTCCTGGCATGACCCCGTGGGTCAAACTCAATTACCAGGGCCGCGCCGATGACGTGGCGACCATGGCGCACGAACTCGGGCATGCCATCCATGCCATGATGGCCGAACATCACAACGTCTTCACATTCCACTCCTCCCTGCCGATGGCCGAAACGGCCTCTACCTTCGGCGAGATGATGCTCATTGACCGATTGCTTGCCTCTGAGAGCGACGAGGCTGTCCGCCGCGACCTCCTTTTCCGCCAGATTGACGACTCCTACGCCACCATCATGCGCCAGGCCTACTTTGCCCTCTTCGAAAAGCAGGCCCACGAGATGGTCCAAAACAACGCCTCGGTGGATGACCTGGCCGCCGCTTACCTGGAAAATCTCAAAGAACAGTTCGGTGACTCGGTTGAGATCAGTGACGAGTTCAAGTGGGAATGGGTCTCCATCCCGCACATTTACCATACCCCCTTCTACGTCTATGCCTATGCCTTCGGGCAACTGCTCGTCCTGTCTCTCTACCAGCGCTATCGCGCCGAGGGCGAAGCCTTCAAACCCCGTTACATGGAAATGCTGGCGGCGGGTGGCTCGAAATCCCCAGCGGATATTTGTGCCGCTGCTGGCATTGACATCCGTTCCGAGGCCTTCTGGCAGGGCGGCTTCGACGTCCTGGCAAAACTTGTCGAGCAACTCGAGCAAATGAATTAATTCAACGTCACACCCTTGGGATTGCCCCTGCCTGGAGACCCCACAGGGGCAATCACTTTTTTGCGATGTCTGAAAAAATCTCCCTCATCATTCAAGCCGGTGGCAAATCGAGCCGCATGGGGCAGGATAAAGCCCTCAAACCCTTCCTGGGCCGCCCCTTGATTGTGCGCGTCATCGAACGTCTGGCCCCCATTGCCGACGAAATCCTGGTGACGACCAACTCGCCGGAACAATACGCCTTCCTGGGGCTGCGCCTCGTGCCGGACCTGGTGCCTGGCTGCGGCCCCCTGGGCGGACTCCACGCCGGTTTGACCGCTGCTGCCCACCCCATTGTGGCAGTCGTCGCCTGCGACATGCCCTTTGCCAGCGCTCCCCTGCTCGAAGCAGCTGCCCGCCTCCTGGTCCAGGAAGGGGCGGATGTGGTCATTCCCCGTTCAGACAGCGGCCTGGAACCTCTTCACGCCGTCTATCGCCGTGAAACCTGCCTGCATAACATCCAGGAGGCCATTCAGGCCGGGGAATACAAGGTCATCGGCTGGTTCCCCAAAGTCAACGTGCGCGAGATGACCCCTGAAGAAGTTGCTGCTCTCGATCCCTCCAGGCTGGCGTTTTGGAACGTCAACACCCCGGCAGAATTTGAACAGGCAGAGAAAATTGCTGCCGGCGTCAGGTGATGCTTTCCAAAGCAGGTTGAAGTTTATCTTCGTCCATCGGTTCAGAGGAAGAGACACGACCCGGTAGCAAAGCAATAGCGGCCCATGGGAGAATAAGCCAACTGGTGCTGTCGGTGATTAGTTTGACAATGTCATCTTTTCGTATAGTTGTCATTGCGAGGAGCGTTTTTTGCGACGACCGCGAAGCGTACCCGAAGGGTAAGCAATCTCCTTGCAAGCCAGGAGACTGCTTCGCTTTGCTCGCAGTGACAAAATGCGTAGAGTTTATAGAAC
>DAOTZT010000367.1:0-2116 GCA_034434255.1 Anaerolineales bacterium
CAGTTCGGGCAAGGGACGGGTGAGCGGCTGATGCTGCCATTCGAGCGCCGCGCCAGGCTGAAGCAGAAGCGCCCAGCGCAGGCGGGGAACGGTCACCCGCAGGGGAATCTGAATCGCCTCCGGCGCGTTGGGGATTTCCAGGCGCAAATCGGCCTGCGCCGCTGCCGGGGGAACCGTGACCTGTCCGCCCGGCCCGATTTCGATGTCTGCCGTCTCGGCATACAGACGCGCCGCCGGAGGCAGGCGAACCTGAAAATGAACCGCTTGCGCGCCGTCTTTTTCGCTGGGAAGGGAATAGGGATGCAAGCCCTCGATGCCCAGCCCGGCGCAAATGCGAAAGGGCAATTCCACTGCGGCCCGGCCGCGATAGCTGCAGGTGAGATGGTAAGTGCCAAAGGCGGCCTCTCCCAGCCAGGGAGTCAGGGAGACGAGCGCACAGGATTCTTCTGGCAGGATTTCCCAGGGCAGGTCGGCGACAGCGCCTTCCCATCTTCCGTCGGGGCGGGCGGCGTAGCGCGATTCGAGCGTGAGCCTCCAGCCTTCCAGTTCAGGCTGCGGATTTTGGGTATCGCGCAGGGGCAGGCGCAGGCGCGGCGGAGCGGAATAGAGCGGCTTTTCCTCCACCGGCGTCACTTGCGGCGGCAAATCGCTGGCGGTCAGCGCTGCTTCGAGCGGAGCAGAAACGGCGATAGGCGGACACAGGTCTTTGCCATCTTGCAGCAGGCGCACCAGGCGCACTTTTCCCAAATCCCAGGCGCTTGCCTGCCAGCCGTCCCAGGGCGGAGGAAAGGGGTGCAACGTCTCGACCTGACGCGCCGCGCCCTCGAAGCGCAATTCTGTCGCGGCGGGGAAGAACAGCCACAAGATTCCAGAAGGCAGCGCCGGGGAGAGACGCCGCTGCAAGCCGCTGGAATAATCGAATGCCAGCAGCGGCGGCTCGTCCGACCGGGGGAACAGGCGCAGGGAGTAGGAAAGCAGCGCTTCGTCCCGCCCTTCGGGGAACAGCCCGACTTGCGCGCTGGCAAGCGGTTCTTCCAGCAGCCATTCGATTTCGTCTATCATCCAATCCGCTCCGCGACGATGAGCGCGCAAACCGCTTTCTCTTGCGTAGGTTTGTCCGCCTTCGTACAGACGCCCCTCGTAACGCATCCCGGCCTGTTCCAGGCTGAGCGGCTGAGGCGGCAGGAGAATGCGAAAGGCGGGAGTATATGGCTCAAAAAACAGGCGCGGACGCCTGCGGCGCGCCGCAGGCTCGGCAGTTTGCTCGCGGAAGGTCTCGAATACTTGCAGGACGTAGGGACGCAAGCCGAGTTCTGATGCTTCCGGCAGCGGTTCCCCACGCTGCGCCAGGCACGCCATGTGGCGGCATTTGCTGAAAAAGCGCTGCGCCGGTTCGCCGCCATGCTGAAAGAAATAGCGCACCACGTCATCCACGAAGAGTTCGGCGGTGTAGCGCTCCAGTAAGGCTTTCAATGCAGCGCGGTCCTCCATGCCATCGTAGGGGGCTTTCTCGACCGAGGGCAGCAGGATGTGACGGAAGAAATCGGGCAGGGAGAACGCCGGAATGCCGCCATGCAGACGGATGGGGGTGACGTATTCCAGCCCGGAAACGCCCGCGAAGCGCCGCAGGTTGGGGTGTTCCTCCACGATTTGGAGGAAGGTTTGCCCCCAGTGATGGGCGGGGTGAAAAAACGGCTGGGCGCTTTCCAGGCCAACATCATTTGCTACCTTGTCCCAAAAGCCGCGCTCGTCATTGAAGGCGGCTTTGAACGCCAGGTAGGTGACGAAGGCGGCGGGATAGTCGGCGCGCAGGCGGCGGGTGGCTTCGGTGAGGCCGTATTGTCGGACGAAGTCGGCCAGGGCGCGCTCCAGTTCAGCGTGCTGGGGTTGCTCCAGCGGAATTTCGCCGAGCAGTTCCACCTGGCTCAGGAAGGGACGGAGGAAGGTTTCCCAGTTTTCAAGGTGCATGGTGATTTCCACTCCTGAAAACGGTTTCGTGCCATGTTGTTTACAACAAACGCTCCTGCCTGGGCTTCGCCTGGGCGCGGATGCGGGCGTTATCGGCGTACATCAGCAGTTGCGGGTCGTCCTCGAAGGCGCGCTCCGGCAGGCGGGC
>DAOTZT010000368.1:0-1802 GCA_034434255.1 Anaerolineales bacterium
ATTTCGCGCCCTTTGCCCTGGTTCACACGGACGGTAAAGGCGGGTTCTCCGGGGTCACCTGGCAGCCACAGGTCGGCCAGCATAGCATCGTGATTGCCCATCACCCAGCGGGCGGGGTCAACGAAGTCGCGCAAAAACCGCAGCGCCTGAGCCGGGTGCGGCCCATAACCGACCACATCACCCAGGCACCAGAAGTTGCCAGGCGGCACTTCCATTTCCTCGGCGGCATCCTGTCCGGCGGCGCGAATGGCGTAGTAGTTGGCATGAAGATCCGAAAAGAGGGCAAATTTCATCTAAAAGCTAAACCATCCTTTTTTCTTGTTCTTATTCTCGTTCAAAACTCGCGTGTAAATTTCCACGCGTTTCTTTTCAGCCTCATTGGTAATGCCGGCCTCGCGGGCGCGGGCAAGCAGTCTTTCCAGGCGTGCCCAGTCTCTTTGAGCGGTGGCTTCACTGAACTCGCGCTCGGTAGGAAAGCCTCGTTGGGCGAGCAAGTCATTCAAAGCGCTAATTTCGATTTCTGCCCGGTTGAGCCACTCTTCGGCAATGATTTTGCGACGTTTGCCTTCTTCCAGAATCTCTTTTGCCTTACGGGAGCGAGCCTCAAGGCCAGGCACACCCACTTCGCGGTTCAGTGATTGGTGCTCGCTGTCGTCACTTCGAGCAAAGGTGAGAGATTCCAACGCTTCGCGCGCCCTGTCGCGTACTTTTTCCCAGGCCGCCAGTCTGATTCGATGAGGTTCGTCTTTGCAGGCCTCGGCGTTCTCCAGGGCCTTGGCTGCCAGGTCGAGGCGGCGAGCAGACTGGCGGTCCCATTCCTGCCAGCGTTCTAATTCGGCTGCACGAGATTCGGCCTGTTCCAATACTTGATTCCAGCCCACGATGTCGCTGCCTCCATAGACATCGGCGATGCGCAGGCGTTCGCCCACTACTCGGCGCATTGCTTCGTATTCGCGCGCGTGGATGACTTGCCAGCGTTCATTGTTCTTGCGAACATCAGGCAGGGCCGAAGTTTCGATAATATGCTGTTTGGCTACAGCGAAATCTTCCCGAACGGTAAAGGCTTCTTTAATCTCCCGAATCGCATTGATCAGCAACTCGTAGGCCTCCTGGTATTCGGCCAGGCGGCGTTCAAAGGCGCGGACTTCTGGAACCATTGGCAAACCAAGTTTACGCATGGCCGCTTTCTGTTGTTCAAGCCAGTCGAAATCACCCGTGCGCACCGCTGCTTCCCAGACATCTGGCTGGGATGCCTGGGTAAGAAGGGTTTTCAATTCGTTGAGTTGTTTCAGCGTTTCGGCCATTTCACTGGTGCGTCTTTTGAGCGATTCGCGGAATGGTTCCATTTCCGCTGTAAAAATAGGGGTCACATTTTCAAAAGTCTGGAGGCGAGCAACCAGTTCGGTGGCGCGGCGAATGGACTGTTCGAGAGGCATGGTAGCAGGGTCAAAATCGCGCACCTCATTAATCGCCGATTCCACCGCTGGTTTAAGATCGCTGCGCAGCCGTTTGAGTTGTTCAGAAGAACGCCGACTGGCTTCCGGAATATTCATGAGTTCTTCAAGGTGCTGTAATTTCACCAGGGCAGTAACAGCCATGATTTTCCCTTCATTGCTGCCTTTTTCTCGTTCCTGGCGTGCTGTGGCAAGGAGTTCAGCAGAAGCGCGCTCAAACAACTCGTCGCGCAATTCGATTAGTGCAGCAGTATTGCGCACTTTGGGATTTTGAATGGCCACCTGTAAAATGCGCAAGGATTCCGCATAATCACCTTCCAGAAACTTTTGACGCGCTTCAGCGCTGGC
>DAOTZT010000369.1:0-4622 GCA_034434255.1 Anaerolineales bacterium
CGAAACAGGGGTGTCACTGCGAACGAGCGCTTTTTGCGAGTGAAGCAGTCTCCCAAAGCATGGTTTTTCCTGTTCAAGACGAGATTGCTTCGGGCAGGGAACGCCCTCGCAATGACAGCCTGAATAGTTACCAAAAAATAAACAAGAGGAGACAAACGATGAATAGAAATACCGCTCTGATCTTAACAATCGTGGCAGCCATCCTGTGTGGTTGCCCCGGCCTGTTAGGAATATGCTGGGGAGGCTTCCTGGCCATTGCTAGTTTTATTCCAAACGCACCAATTGACATTTTTGGGAGCAGCGATCCCAATACAGCCTTTCTGGTCGGAATTGGGTCTCTCTGCGGCGGGTTGATCTTTCTGGCCATCCCGATTGTGATCGGTGTGGTGACGCTGCGGAAGAAGAAAACCGAGCCTGTCCCGCCGGATGAGCCGCTTCCCCCCGCTTCATAAAAACATCTTAAAAAAACGCCCCCGGCGTCTGAGTGAGGCCGGGGGCTTGTTATTTAATCGTCTTCTTCTTTAGGTGTTTTGCCCAGGGCTTCGTCAATGCGCTGCATCACCTCAGGGGTCAATTTTTCGACCACTTCCAGGGCTTTCATGTTTTCTTTGACCTGTTCCACGCGGCTGGCACCGGTAATGACTGTGCTCACATTCGGATTCTTGAGACACCATGCCAGGGCCATCTGCGCCATTGTAACCCCCAGGTCTGCCGCGATGGGCACCAGTCGCTTTACTTTTTCAATTTTTTCCGGATCCAGGATGTGAGGCCGCAGCCACTCGTACCCTTTGAGATTGGCGCGGCTATCCGCCGGAATTCCATTGTTGTACTTACCGGTCAACAAGCCCGACGCAAGCGGACTCCAGACCGTTGTCCCCAGGCCAATGTCCTGGTAGAGACGCGCGTACTCATGCTCCACGCGCTCGCGATGGAGCATGTTGTACTGCGGCTGTTCCATCACTGGTTTATGCAAATGATGCCGTTCCGCAATTTGCCAGGCTTCCATGATTTCGGCTGCGCTCCATTCCGAAGTGCCCCAGTAAAGCGCCTTACCACGCTCGATGATGTTGTGCATGGCCCAGACAGTCTCTTCGATAGGCGTTTCGGGGTCGGGACGGTGGCAGAAGACCAGGTCCACATACTCCAGTTGCAGGCGCTTGAGCGAGCCATCAATGGCTTCCAGCAGGCGTTTGCGATTCAGTGTGTTCTTTTCATTCGGGCCGTTGTGCAGGCCCCAAAAGAACTTGGTCGAGACGATGTAACTGCTGCGGCGCCAACCGAGTTTTTTGAGCGCCTCGCCCATGACAATTTCCGACTTTCCGCCAGCATAGACTTCGGCATTGTCAAAGAAATTGACGCCGGCGTCATACGCAGCAGCCATACACTCACGGGCCAGATCCTCATCCACCTGCAAACCAAACGTGACCCAGGACCCCAGCGATAATTCACTGACTTTCAGGCCAGAACGGCCAAGACGACGGTAGTTCATTTTTTCTCCTCCTCACCAGAGCCAATTCCTAGCGGCTTCCACTTGGATTCGTCCTTCAAGCGATGCTGAATGCCGTGGCGGTCATGGACTTCATCAAAGCCTTCGCTTTTGATGAACATTTTCTCGCCATCCAGCAGAGCCGTCAAACCTTCCTGACCGGGTTCAGGGCGCTTGATGCCCTTGAATTTGGCCGCCTTCTCTGGCGTGTAATCGGTTGGTTCTTCGTAGGTGGTAATGTAGCCTTCGAAGTTTCGCAGGACAACCTTGTGGTCGGACATAGAGAGCAGGTAGTTGGGCATGACCGGGATTTTGCCGCCGCCGCCCGGCGCGTCAATAACGTATTGCGGTACAGCATAGCCAGAGGTATGTCCGCGCAGGCCCTCCATGATTTCGATTCCTTTTGCCACCGGCGTGCGGAAGTGACCGGCACCGGCCACCAGGTCACACTGGTAAAGGTAGTAGGGGCGCACGCGAATCCGAACCAGTTTGTGCACCAGTTCGCGTTGAATGTGAACGTTGTCGTTCACTCCCGCCAGGAGCACCGACTGGTTGCCCAGGGGAATGCCCGCGCGGGTCAGCCGGTCGCAGGCTTCGGCCAGTTCGCGGGTAATTTCGTTCGGATGGTTGACATGGATGTTCATCCACAATGGATGATATTTCTGAAGCATATCGGTCAGTTCCTGGGTGACGCGCATGGGCAGGAAGACCGGCACGCGCGAGCCAATGCGGATGATTTCAATATGCGGAATTGCGCGCAGGCGAGAAATCAATTCCTCCAGCACTTTGGGCGCCAGGACCAGTGGGTCGCCACCAGAAAGCAGCACGTCACGAACCTGTGGCGTGCGCTTGAGATACTCGATCTGCATCTCAAATTCCTGACGGTTGAACGTAGCCGAGGGGTCACCAACAATGCGGGAGCGGGTGCAGTAGCGACAGTAGGAGGCGCACTGCGTGGTGACAAGCATGAGCACCCGGTCGGGATAACGATGCACCAGGCCAGGCACTGGCGAATGGCGGTCTTCCGCCAGCGAGTCTTCCATCATCGCGGTGAAGGGGACCATCTCGCGGTCGGTCGGAATGACCTGCTTGCGGATGGGGTCATCGGGATCGTCGGGATCAATCAGAGAGATGAAGTAAGGGGTAATATCGACGCGGAAGAGATTGGGAGCGTTGAGCGCATTGCGCTCTGACTCGGTCAAGCGGATGACTTGACCGATTTCCTCCGCGGTGTTGAGACGGTGGCTGAGTTGCCAGCGCCAGTCGTTCCACTTCTCATCGGGAACGTCTGCAAAGACAGGAGCGCGCCTGGACGGGAAAGGAAGTGCTGTCATTTTTCCTCCGGAGAGATCAAAAAATAAACGGGTAAGGACAGGAAATAGTGCCAGACGGGACTCAGGCCCATTTGGCGGGAACAGGTTCACGGTCCGGCAGCCGAGGCGGATCGTGATCAGGCCGAAAAAATCCCCCATAATAGGTCAACGGGACAGAGGATTGCTGATAAGTTTTGTCCACAAAGCGATTGTAAAGAAAAGCAGGCGGAAAGTCAATGTCAAAACAAGGGGAAAGGAACGTCTTATTTTTTCTCCGACACTCTGCTACGAACATAGCGGACGTATTCGTTGGACAATCGCTGGGTATCTACCTGCTGGTCTGCGCGGACATCGACGCCATAACCAAATTTGCGTAAAAACTTTACTTTTCGCTAACTTATGCCTTCTCGGTATATATGGCAACATGCCGTCAAATTTGCTCATTTTGTCTATATATAGGACGCCATATATAGACAAAATTATGTTTCACGGTATTTCTTTCTTGTATATGGTGTGTTTCACAATTTAGCGGAAACTAAAATAAAAAAACATGTAACGCAACCAGCGGAGAATGCCGTGAGGGAGAAAGCGACTATCATAGGGGATTGGAACTGTGAGATGGAGGTCGAGAGCATGGCGCAAATCGCTGGCAGTTTTCCCCGGAAATTCAGTCCGGGCAGCGCCAATTGCCCAGTACATGTGGGCGTCGCTGGAGGCGATTTTGGCCAGTGGAAGGTAAGGACAAAGTTTGTGTACTCTGCTGTTGTAAGATTGGGTGGTCATGTTGTCGGTCTCAATTCCCTTCAGGACACTTTTGAGACGGGGATCGGCCAGGGCTGAGAAAACCGGTCCTTCCTGTATGCTGGGAGGCAGGTTGTTGAAGGGATGGGGAAGAATGGCAATGCCACCCTGTCTGCCGATATGGAGCAGGGTGTCTGCCAACGACATTCTTGCTGGTGGCAAAGTTTTTATAAAGAGGGCCAGCACGTGACCGTCGCGGGTCGAGACTTCAGCAGCAGGGATGACTTCGACTCCGTAGGATGACGCTAACTGACAGGCTTCGATGGAACCGCGCAGGTCGTCGTGATCGGTGACGGCAATCACGTCCAGCCCGACATCAGCAGCGTGTTTCAGGATGGCTCGTACGGTGGTACTGGCATCGTAGGAGTACAAACTATGGATGTGTAAATCGGCGTAGCCCATCAGTGCTCCTCAACGGAATCTTCTTCGAGACTCAAGAAGGCTTCAACAATGCGGGGGTCGAAGAGTTTGCCGGCGTTTTCCCGGAGATATTGACGTGCTTTTTCTTTCGGCCAGGCAGGGCGATAAGGGCGATCAGAAGTCAGGGCATCCCAATTATCTACGACAGTGAAGATACGGGCGGCAAGGGGGATTTCTTCGCCCTTCAAGCCGCGCGGGTAGCCGCTTCCGTCCCATAACTCATGGTGGCAGTAGGGGATGTCGAGGGCGGGGCGCAGGAATTCGATCTGGGAGAGCATTTCGTAAGCATACTGGGGGTGGCGGTTCATGATTTCCCGCTCGGCGGCGGTCAAGCCGCTGCCTTTGCGCAGAATGGCATCGGGAATGCCCATTTTGCCGATGTCGTGCAGCAGCGCGCCGCGGCGGAGGTGGACGAGTTCGCTTTCGGGGAGGCCGAGTTTGCGCGCCAGGCGCAGGGTCAGTTCGGTGACGCGGCGGGCGTGACCCTCGGTGGGTTCGTCGCGCAGTTCGAGGGCGCGCGCCCAACCGTCCAGGGTGCTGTCGTATGCCTGGGCCAGTTCCTCGGCATGGCGGCGCGTTTGCTCGTAGAGGGCGGCGTTTTC
>DAOTZT010000370.1:0-34935 GCA_034434255.1 Anaerolineales bacterium
CGAAACAGGGGTGTCACTGCGAACGAGCGCTTTTTGCGAGTGAAGCAGTCTCCCAAAGCATGGTTTTTCCTGTTCAACACGAGATTGCTTCGGGCAAAAAACGCCCTCGCAATGACAGCCTGAATAGTTACTCCTTTCATTTACTTACTCGTGTCTCCGTGTCTTTGTGGTTCGATTTTCACCTTTTTGCAGGAGACTCTTTTTTGCTTTTTTGTTCCAGCAGCATCATGCCATTCCGGGCTTGATTGAGCAAACGTTCCATTTCTTCCACCAGTCCCGCCAAAACGTCGTGAGAATACTGGTCGGCCCCGTTCCTGATTTCCTCGGCTTCGCGATTTGCCTGTTCCAGGATTTCGGCAGCCCGGCGTTTGGCTTCGATCACGAGCGTATCTTTTTCAATCAATTCTGCGGCCTTCTGGCGCGCCAGTTCAATGGTCCGATTGGCCTCTTCTTGCGCCTGAGCCAGAATGCGATCCTTTTGGGCATAGAGTTGTTGGGCTTTCTTGACCTCTTCCGGGATGCTGATGCGCATCTGGTCAATGATGTCCAGGAATTTGTCCTCATTGACAATTACGCTATGCGTCAGCCAAATCGGTCGGCTTTCGTTGAATAATTCCTCAAGTCGGTCCACAAGCTGGAGAATGTCCATAACGACCTCCACAGGCGCGTTACAATTATACTTTAATCCCAAACGGCCGTAACTGTTGTTCGCTTAAGCCGGCGACTTTGGCTTTAAGGGCTTCGTTGACGAACGAAGGAACCATGCTGGAGACATCGCCTCCGAGCGAGGCGATTTCTTTGACTGTCGAAGCCGAAAGGAAGGTGTGTTCTTCGTCGGTGATAAAGACGACCACTTCGATATCGGGGGCCAGGCGATGATTGGCCAGGGCCATGCGGAATTCAAACTCAAAGTCGGAAAAGACGCGCAGACCGCGGACGATCACTTGCGCCCCAATCTGATGGGCAAATTCAACGGTGAGGCCGTTGTAGCCGACCACGCTGATTTTTGGATTGTCTTTGAAGGCTTCTGTGACGATTGCCAGTCGCTCGGCGGGCGAAAACATGAGGCTCTTGAGAGGCCGGTCATAAACGCCAATCACCAGTTCATCGAACAGGCGAGCCGCGCGATTGGCAATATCCATGTGGCCATAATGGATGGGGTCAAATGTGCCAGGGAAGAGGGCTTTTACCATAAGGATTTCACTTTCAGAGTGCTGTTTAACTGATGTCCCCTTTGCCGCTGCCCCAAAATCGGTTCAAGGCCTCGGCCAGTAAACTGTGTTCCGGGGCTTCCAGGTTCGGGTCGCGCTCAAAAAGCGCCTGGGCCTGGATGCGGGCTTTTTCAATCAGGTGAATGTCGCTCAAAGAGGCCATTTTCAGGCTGGAGGCAAAGCCGGCTTGCCGCGTTCCCAGGAATTCACCGGGGCCGCGCTGTTGCAGGTCGCGTTCAGCCAGGACAAAGCCATCGTTGGTCTCCACCATGGCTTGCAAGCGTTCATTTTCGGCGGCGTCCTCGTTATGAGGAATGAGCAGACAATAGGATTGGGCCTCCCCGCGTCCCACCCGGCCGCGTAACTGATGCAATTGGGCCAGGCCAAAGCGTTCTGCGCCTTCGATGAGCATGACGGTCGCATTGGGGACATCTACACCCACCTCGACGACAGTTGTCGAGACGAGGATGTCGTACACCCGATTGCGGAAGGCCAGCATGACTGCTTCTTTTTCATCCGGGCGCATCCGCCCATGCAGGAGACCGAGTTTCAAATCGGGGAAAATCTCCTTTTGCAGGCGCTCATGTTCCTGGGTGGCAGCCATCAGGTCGCTTTTCTCGCTCTCTTCCACCAGAGGGTAGATGATGAAGGCCTGGTGGCCGCTTTTGACCTGACTGCGGATAAGACTGTAGGCCCGTTCGCGTTCGCTTGCAGTCAAGACATACGTGGGGATCGGGCGCCGCCCCGGCGGCAATTCATCGAGGACGGTCAGGTCCAGGTCGCCATAGAGGGTCAGCGCCAGCGAACGGGGGATGGGTGTGGCGGTCATCACCAGCAAGTGCGGATTGGTGCCTTTTGCCCGCAAGGCAGCCCGCTGTTCAACGCCAAAACGATGTTGCTCATCTACAACAACGAATTGTAGATCAGCAAAAGTCACGGGGTCTTCAATCAGGGCATGGGTGCCGATGACAATCTTGATTTCTCCACTGGCCAGGCCGGCGCGAATTTCTTCTTTTTCTTTTTCAGGCGTGTCGCCCACCAGCAAACGGATTTGTTCCGACGGGAGAAAGCCGTTTTCCCCGGCCAGAACGTTCTGAAAAGTGCGGTAATGCTGTTCGGCCAGGATGGAAGTGGGAGCCATGATCGCCGCCTGCGCGTTGCCCTGGGTGACGATTGCCGCTGTCAGGGCGGCAACGATGGTCTTCCCGGAGCCGACATCTCCTTGCAGAAGGCGGTTCATCGGCTTCCCGGAGCGCAGGTCCTGACGAATCTCGCTCAGGGCGCGGCGTTGGGCATTGGTCAACGCAAACGGCAGGGCGGTCAGGCGTTCTTCCAGCCAGTCATCAGGCACCTCAAAGACGCGTCCCTGCACCGCTTGCCATTCGCGCCGTTGACGCATGACGCCCATCTGCAGGAAGAAAATTTCATCAAACGCCAGCCGCTCACGGGCAGCGCGTAACTTTTCCTGGCTATCGGGCCAGTGAATTTGCTGTAACGCCGTTCCCAGGTCCACCAAACCGGCTGCTGAGCGAATCGTTTCGGGCAGGTGATCGGTCAACTTGGGCGCCCAGTAGTTCACCACCTGGTTCATCAGGCGACGCATCCATTTTTGGGTCACATTTTGCGTCAGCGGATAAACCGGCACAATGCGGTTGGTGTAAAGGTTCTCCACCTCCACCGGTTCCCATTCGGGCGAATTCATCACCAGACG
The DNA here is from genome assembly GCA_034434255.1 of Anaerolineales bacterium. Taxonomy (GTDB): domain Bacteria; phylum Chloroflexota; class Anaerolineae; order Anaerolineales; family Villigracilaceae; genus UBA877. The sequence goes on from DAOTZT010000370.1 coordinate 2,923, forward strand.
GCCCAGGTATTGTTCGACCTTGCCAGAGACGGAGAGAATATCCCCTTGTCGGATGCGATTGATGAGCCAGGGCTGATTGAAGAAGGTGAGGCGCAGCCCACCGGTCCCGTCGTTGATGACGGCTTCAAAAATGTGCATTTTCCCGCCCCGGGTTTGGCGCGCCTCGGTGTAAGTCACCGTTCCAATGACGGTGACTTGTTGGCCATACATCAACTCGCGAATTGGTTTTAACTGGCTATAGTCCTCGTAGCGGCGTGGAAAGTGGTAGAGCATGTCGCCGAGAGTCCGCAAGCCAAGGCGGGCGAGCATGGCTGCATTTTTAGGGCCGACGCCAGAAAGGACAGTGAGAGAAGCGTTGAGGGCAATCGGTCGCTGACTGGTGACACCGCCGGGACGGGATTGCGCCTGGCCGGTCGCTGCCTGTCCCCGGCTGGGGCCTTTCCCGGCCGGTCGTGCCGGACCCGAATCCGGCTTCGGCCTCTGCTCGGCCTGGGGTGCAGGCCGCAGCCTTTCACCCGGTTCCGCATCCGCTTTGGGTTGGGGGGCAGACGGACCTCTTTCTGCCCGTGCTGGACGCTTGAGGACCGGTTTGCGGGGGGTGCTGGTTGCTACCTCCGGGAATTTTTCCTGGATGTTTTTCCAGAGGGCTTTGAGCGAAGCGGCGCGCTCTTCGGGAGTCTGACTCTCGTAGGCGCGTAAGGTGGCGGACACGGATTGAATGATCTCTTCGGGAAGGCCCTCTGCCCGAGCCTCGCTTTCCCAGGTGGTCAAAATACTGGCCAATCCGCCAATCACGGCCGCGTTGGTGTATTTGATTTCGTGTTCCAGACGAAAGACTTTGCGCAGTTTTTCCAATGAAGGTTGCATGGGATTATTTTATCATGTGTGTCATAGCGACGACTTGTTGGGTTTGGGTCAGATCGGTTGGCAGGGTGTTAGGCGTTTGGCGCCTCGATGATTCAGTTGTTGATGGGATGGTCTCTGATGCGTCTCAGTGTTTCTGCCTTTGCAGAAAGCTCTCTCTGCCGGGAATGTCGAAGGAGAGACGGTGTTCAGGGCAGACGCCCAGGCGTGTCAGTATCTGGCGGTGCTGTGCAGTTCCGTAGCCTTTGTGACGGGCAAAGCCATACGCAGGATAGACCTGATCCAGTTGACACATCCAGGAGTCGCGGGCTGTTTTAGCGAGGATGGAAGCCGCCGCAACGCTCAAGGAGCGCTGATCGCCTTTGATGAGTGCTGTTTGCGGTAACTCCAGTTCAGGGAAGAGTAAAAAGTCGGTCATGAGGCAATCGGGGGAGAGATTCTCAAGGGCGCGTAAGGCGGCCAGTTTTGTGGCTGCTAAAATTCCCAGCGAATCAATTTCTTGGGTGGAGGCAAATCCTACTCCCCAGGCGACGGCCAGTTCACAAATGCGCGGCGCCCAAGCAGCGCGCTCGCTGGGGGTCATTTGTTTGGAATCACGCACTTCTGCCAGGCGCTGCTCGAGGTCTGTCAGCGGGGGCAGGATCACGGCTGCCGCGCAGACGGGACCGGCCCAGGCGCCGCGTCCGGCTTCGTCTATTCCGGCCACGCGCAGGGTCCCACTTTGCCAGAGGGCGTGTTCGAGGTCCAGTCTAGGGGAGGAAGCCAGTTCAGGCGTCATACAGACCACGCTGCAAGTTTCGTCGAATCATCAGCAGGTCGAGAAACATTTTGATCGAGTCGCGCCAGATGTTCACCTTGCTATGGGGATTGAAGTACCAGGGAATGCCGATTTCGATAATTTGATAGCCTCGTCGGCGAGCAATCGTCAACAATTCGACGTCAAATGCCCAGCCTTCGAGGGTTTGGAAGCGAAAGATGTCTTGCGCAACGGAGGCGCGAAAGCACTTGAAGCCGCACTGGGTATCTTGGAGACCGGGAAGCAGCAGGAGGCGGATCAGGAGATTAAACACGCGTCCGGTCAGATGGCGGTAGACCGGTTCGCCGTAACGGACGGCGCCGGCGGCTTCACGCGAGGCAATGGCGATGTCACAATTGAGGTGAGGGGGGAGAAAACGGTTGATTTGTTCGATCGGCATGGAGAGGTCGGCATCGGCGATGAAGCGGTATTGCCCCCCTGCTTCGAGCACGCCCCGGCGGACGGCCCGCCCTTTGCCGGGCAAATCCTCGTGGAGGACGCGCAGGGCAGGATATTGCCGGGCAAATTGGAGAGCAATTTCCAGGGTCCGATCAGTGCTGCCGTTTTCGACGACAACGATTTCGGCGCTATAGGGTTGATGTTCGAGAAACGAGAGAATTTTTGTCAGCGAATCGGGCAGGCGGGTTTCTTCGTTATGGGCAGGAATGATGACTGAGAGAAAAGGCGGCATTACAAAAGCAGGTCCTGGACAATGAAAAATAGGAAAACAGCCATGATAAGGCACCACAAGATGAACATGGCTGCAAGGAAGACCCATTGTGCAGTCGAGAGTCTGCTGCGGCGACGCCTGACCGGGCGAGGCGGCAATTTTGAGGGGGGGACGGTTGGCGTTTTGCTCTGGACAGGGGCGCTCACGTTGCGAGGCGTTTCTGGTGGCTTACTCTCCTCTTCGCTTTCTTGGGCTGGTTCTTCTGGAGAGGTTTCAACTTCTTCTTTGGGAGAAGGTGGATTGAGAATCAGGTCAATGATGCTTTGCGCTGTTTCACTGCCCAGGACAGTACGCGCTTGGGGAATGGACACCACAAATCGTTCCAGCGCATCGCGCATGACGATGCGGATGATTGGGCGCTGGCTATCTACGTGCACAGCCGGGTCTGCACACAGCAGAATGGCCTCTACCGAGGAAAGTTCTGTGTAGCCGTTCCGCTGGAGGTAAACCTGCAGGGCGCGTCCCATTTGTTCGGTGCGGGTCAAGAGGTTGGGCTTGAGCGGCTTGAAGGTGTTTCCGGCGACGGTTCCCCACTGGTCGCCTTTGACCCGAAACACTCCCTTGATGGAGGTGACATAGATCACCAGCACCCCTACCGGACCGATCAGGATGAAGGGAATGGAAATGCCCAGTTCGGCAATTTCCACATTGCGCAGGAGGGTGTAATTCCTGTCAAGGTTTTTTTCAAAAATTGGGAGCACTGCTTTTTGGGCTTCCACATCGTCCAGCCATGTTTTGCCAAATTTGAGGATGGCTTTTGCCCGATCCATTGGGCTGATTTGCCCTTTTTCATCGTAAAAGGGGGTTTTATCAATCAGTTTCATGTTCGACTCCCAAGCCGCTGCTCCCTGGAAAGACTAAAGGAGAGGGGTGTTTTCCAGAAAATCGCGCTGTCCGTTTCCTTGGCCGCTAACAATGATGCCATTTATCAGATGAACCGGCTGATGCGCTTCAATTTGATTGCCCAGGTAGGTCTTCCGCCGACCGGTGTAGAGACGTTGACCTTGCTCGATGCGTTTGATCAGCGCCGGGCGTGTCAGGAGGATGTGGTCAGACCAAACGTTGCCCTGGCGCTGATGCAGGCGCACGAATTCGATGTTTCCCTCTGGCGTGTAGCGGACTGCTTCAATGATTCCGTCAATTCGTTTTTGGGGCATACTTTTTCTCCGTGCTGATATTCTAACATAATCCTTTCTGGCTTGTTGATGAGGCCCAGTTAGCGGGCGATGTCATCTATAGCATGTGATGACTGTCATTTATGGCTTTTTCTCTCTTCTCATGTGCTCGTTTACATATTATAATCTTTGCGCTTCGGACTTACAGATCGGTTCGATCGTCATCAATAGTATTTGGCGATCAAGGAGTGTGCAGCGACGAATTTTAGTGGTATTGGTAGCGTGGTTTTGGCGCATTGTGCTGTCTCCGGCCGAGTCTGTGACGAGGCCGTTTTGTTGTTTTACCTTCTAACGGAAGGAGGTGAGAGAGATGACGACTGTTAACCTACGCAATAATGAATCACAGGATTCCCTGCTCAAGCGCTTTCGCAAGAAGGTAGTCAAGAGTGGTGTGCTGAGCACTGTCCGCCGCAAGCGTTGGTTTGTTTCCAAGAGCGAACAGCGCCGCATGGACCGCAAGAAGGCGATGCGCCGAATGAAGCGCCGCCAGTATACGCGCGAAACTGAGTAAATCAGTCATCGGGACTGGAGGTTGTATGGCAGAAGAAAAAATTCAATTTGAAGGCACTGTGGTCGAAGCCTTACCCGGTACGCAGTTTCGGGTGCGGCTGGATAATGGACACGAAGTCCTTGCTTATCTGTCGGGCAAGATGCGCAAGTATTACATTCGCATTCTTTTGGGAGATCGCGTCAAGGTGGAGATGTCTCCGTATGATTTGACGCGTGGCCGCATTACCTACCGTCAGAAAAAATCTGGCGGCGAGCCGGAAATTTTCGAGTAACCTCCAGTTCTGCCTGCACTTATTTCTCTGATGAAATAACAGCCTCTGCCGTGAGACAGAGGCTGTTTTTATTCACTGACAATGCTGAGACTAAGGCAGTACCCGGAAAGATTGCAGCACTTTCATGTAGTTCGCCCGTTCGTAGGCCGCCGGGTCAGCGACTTTGGCCTGGCTCATGCTGCCCTGCATTTGCTGGATGGATTCGTACTCGTGGGCCTCCATCCAGGCACACAGGTTCTCCAGGAGCGAGGATGTGTAGGTGGGACCGTGCTTCAGCAGGGCAGAGGCCAGCAGGGTGACCTTCGCCCCGGCCATCATGGCCTTGACTATATCTTCTGCCGTGTGGACGCCGCTCGTCAGGGCCAGGTCAGCATTGACTTTGCCGTATAGGATCGAAATCCAGCGCAGCGGCAGGCGCAATTCGCGTGAAGTGCTCAATTCCAGGCGGGGCACGACTTCGAGGGTTTCGGGATCAATATCCGGCTGGTAGAAGCGGTTGAAGAGCACCAGTCCCTTTGCTCCGGCTTCGACCAGACGGCGAGCAAAGTACGGTAGGGCGGTGAAATAGGGGCTGAGTTTGACTGTGACCGGTATGCGCACACTGCTGCAGACTTCTTTGACCAGGGCAATGAAATTGTCTTCCAGCGCGGCCGCTGTCAGCTCTGGGTTGACCGGCAGGTAGTACAGGTTGAGTTCGAGGGCGTCGGCTCCGGCCTCCTCGATTTTGCGGGCGTATTTGGTCCAACCGCCCTTCGAGACGCCGTTCAAACTGCCGATGACGGGGATGCTCAGGTTTTGCTTGAGTCGGGCGACCGTTTCCACGTAGGCATCTGGTTTGAGGGCGTAGCGGCCAGCCTGTGGGTAAAACGAGTTGATTTCAGGCGAGATTTCGGTGCCAGTGAAGAGAAAGTGGTCGAGCTCCAGGCTCTCGTGGATGACCTGTTCCTCGAAAAGTGAGTACATGACGATAGCGGAAACCCCGGCTTCTTCGAGTTTTTTCGCCGTTTCGACTTTTTCTGAAAGCGGCGAGGCCGAGGCCACGATGGGGTTTTTCAGACGCAGGCCGAGATAGGTGGTGGTCAGGTCGGTCATGGTTTTCTCCTTTTGTCAATTAGCAAGACGGGACAGTGTTGACGCAAGTGATAATAAAGTAGGTCACGTTTTAAACGTGACCTACTTTTGTTTTGGATTCTACGCGTTCTCGCCGTAGCGCATGGCAGCCATCTGAGAGTAGAAGTTCCAGCGTGCTTTGGCGTCTTCCTCTGCCAGTTTGAGCAGTTGCTCGGCCCGCTCTTCATTGCTCTGAGCGAGCATGCGGAAGCGGGTCTCGTTGTACATGTACTGGGAGACTGGCATGCTCGGCTCTTTGTAGTCAAGTTGGAGCGGATTCTTGCCTTCGGCGGCCAGACGCGGGTCGTAGCGGTAGAGCGGCCACAGACCCGACTGGACGGCCAGTTTCTGCTGTTCTAGGCCCTTGGCCATGTCAATGCCGTGGGCGATACAGTGGCTGTAGGCAATGATCAGGGACGGGCCAGGATAGGACTCGGCTTCGAGGAAGGCTTTGAGGGTGTGCATGTCGTTGTAGCCCATAGCCACGCGGGCGACATAGACATAGCCATAGGACATGGCCATCAGGCCGAGGTCTTTCTTGGAAAGGCCCTTGCCCTGGGCAGCAAAGCGTGCGACGGCGCCGCGCGGGGTGGACTTGGAGGCCTGTCCGCCGGTGTTGGAATAGACTTCGGTGTCCAGGACGAGCAGGTTGACGTCGCGGCCGGTTGAGAGGACGTGGTCGAGGCCGCCGTAGCCAATGTCATAAGCCCAACCGTCGCCGCCCACAATCCAGACCGATTTCTTGACCAGGGCGTCAGCCACTGCGGCCAGGTTAGCGGCCTGCGGGTGTTTGGATTGGGCCAGTTTTTGCTTCAGGATGGCGACGCGCTCGCGCTGCTGCTTGATGCCCAGGTCGGTGGACTGATCGGCCTTGAGCAGTTCGTCCACCAGTTGCTCGCCGACTTCTGCGGCGAAGGCGGGCAGGAGTTCGCGGGCGAATTCCATCTGCTTGTCGAGCGTCAGGCGGAAGCCCAGGCCGAATTCGGCATTGTCTTCAAAGAGTGAGTTCGACCAGGCCGGGCCGCGTCCCTCTTTGTTGATCGCCCACGGGGTGGTCGGCAGGTTGCCGCCGTAAATGGACGAGCAGCCGGTGGCGTTGGCAATCAGCGCCCGGTCGCCGAACAGTTGCGACAGGAGTTTGAGATAAGGCGTCTCACCGCAACCCGCGCAGGCGCCAGAGAACTCAAACAGCGGTTCGAGGAGTTGCGAGTTCTTGATGGTGGTTACGCTGATAGCAGTGCGGTCCACTTCGGGCAGGCTCAGGAAGAATTCCCAGTTGGCGGCTTCGCTCTCGCGCAGCGGCGGCTGCGGGGCCATGTTGATGGCTTTGCGGGCCGGGTTGGTCTTGTCTTTGGCCGGGCAGGCTTCCACGCACAGCGTACAGCCGGTGCAATCCTCCGGGGCTACCTGGACAGTGTAGGCCATGCCGGGGAATTCCTTGAATTTCGATTCCATATACTTGAAGGTAGCGGGGGCCTGCTCGAGGAATTTCTTGTCATACACCTTGTGGCGGATGACAGCGTGCGGGCAGACGAAGACGCACTTACCGCACTGGATGCACAAATTCGGCTCCCAGACCGGGATTTCGAGGGCAATGTTGCGCTTCTCCCATTTGGTCGTGCCGCTGGGGAAGGCGCCATCCACCGGCAGGGCCGAGACGGGGACCGAATCGCCGTTGGCAGCGATCATCGGGCCAAGCACGTTGCGGACGAAATCCGGCGCTTCGGCGGGGACCGGCGGGCGGCGGGTTAGTTTGCTCGTTACCTTGTCCGGCACTTTGACCTCGTGCAGGTTGGCTAGCGACTGGTCCACCGCGGCGTAGTTCTTCTGGACAACGGCTTCGCCGCGCTTGCCGTAGGTCTTCTGGATGGCTTTCTTGATTTGGGCAATGGCTTCCTCACGCGGCAGGATGCCGGAGATGGCGAAGAAGCAGGTCTGCATGATGGTGTTGATGCGCCCGCCCATGCCGGTCTTTTCGGCCACGTCGTAAGCGTTGATGACGTAGAAGCGCAGTTTCTTCTCGATGATGTCGCGCTGGACTTCTTGCGGCAGATGGTCCCAGACTTCCTCCGGGCCGTAGATGCTGTTGAGCAGGAAGACGGCTCCCGGCTGGGCGTATTTGGTGATGTCGTAGCGTTCCAGGAAGGTGAACTGGTGGCAGGCGACGAAGTTGGCCGTGTTGGGGGTAATGAGGTAGGGGGCCTGAATCGGCTTGGGGCCGAAGCGCAGGTGCGAGATGGTCATGGAACCGGACTTCTTCGAGTCGTAAACGAAGTAGCCCTGGGCGTTGTTATCGGTCTCCTCGCCGATGATTTTGATGGAGTTCTTGTTGGCGCCGACCGTGCCATCTGCACCCAGGCCAAAGAAGACGCAACGTACTGTTTCGGGATGCTCGACGGAGAAGGATGGGTCGTATTCCAGGCTGGAGTGGGTCACATCGTCGGTAATGCCGACGGTGAAGTGGTTCTTGGGTTCAGGCTTCTTCAGTTCGTCAAACACGGCCTTGACCATGGCCGGGGTGAATTCTTTGGACGACAGGCCGTAGCGTCCACCGATGACTTTGATGTCGCCGCGGCCATTTTCGAACAGGGCGCTGGCAACGTCCAGGTAGAGCGGTTCGCCAGCCGCGCCGGGTTCCTTGGTGCGGTCGAGGACGGCAATCTTCTTGACGGTCTTGGGCAGCGCTGCCAGGAGGTGTTCGACCGAGAAGGGCCGGTACAGGCGGACGCGAATGACGCCGACCTTCTCGCCCTGCTCTACCAGGTAGCGGACGGTCGCTTCAGCGGTCTCGCCGCCGGAGGCCATCACGATGACGACGCGTTCAGCATCGGGCGTGCCGATGTAGTCAAACAGGTGGTACTGGCGGCCCGTCAATTGGGCAAATTTGTCCATGGCTTTTTGGACAATGCCGGGCACCTTTGCGTAGAATGGGTTGATGGTTTCGCGCGCCTGGAAGAAGACATCCGGATTTTGGGCCGTGCCGCGGATGAAGGGACGCTCTGGATTGAGGGCGCGGGCGCGGTGGGCGCGAACGAGTTCATCATCAATCATGGCGCGCAGGTCGTCATCGCTCAACTGCTCAATTTTCTCGATCTGGTGCGAGGTACGGAAGCCGTCGAAGAAGTGGAGGAAGGGGACGCGCGCCTCGAGTGTGGCGGCCTGGGCGATGGCAGCGAAGTCATGCGCTTCCTGCACCGAACCGGAGGCGAGCAGCGCCCAACCGGTCTGGCGGCAGGCCATCACGTCGGAGTGGTCGCCGAAGATGGAGAGGGCATGCGTGGCAACGGTGCGGGCCGAGACGTGGAAGACGGTGCTGGTCAGTTCCCCGGCAATTTTGTACATGTTGGGGATCATCAAGAGCAAGCCCTGGCTGGCGGTGAAGGTGGTGGTCAGCGCACCGGTTTGCAGGGCGCCATGCACTGCCCCTGCCGCGCCGCCTTCGGATTGCATTTCTACAACCAGCGGAACAGTGCCCCAGATGTTCTTCTTGCCAGCAGCCGACCAGTCATCGGCCCATTCGCCCATGTTCGAGGATGGGGTAATGGGGTAAATTGCACAAATTTCGTTGACGCGGTAGGCAACTGAGGCAGTAGCCTCATTGCCGTCAATGGTGACCATTTTTCTTGCCATAGAAAAGGCTCCTTCTATTGAAATTCAGAGCGAGACGCTCTATTTTTAGTCAAAAGTACCAATTTTCAAGTTTATGCGTGGCTTGGAACAAGGGATAGTAATTTAATACACAAATTCCCCTGCGAGTTGTCATAAATTCGCAAAATGGTTTTTGGCGATCTTTTCGAGGCGCGGGTAGGCCAGGAGCAAAGCAGCCAGCGATTTTGCATCGGGCAGCAAGCCGCGGGCGGGCATGCTCATCACGTCGGTCAATGATATTTTTTCAACACGCAAAAATTCATCGGGGTCGGCCGCAAGGGGGTTGTAAGACAGGTCGGTCGCGAGGAAGACGTGCATGTACTCGGTGGAATAGCCTGGGGCCAGGTAGAAGCCACCGAGGGCCTCCAGGTTTCCTGCGGCCATGCCGGTCTCTTCGCGGACCTCGCGCCGGGCACACGCTTCGGCGGATTCGTTTTCATTCAAGACGCCGGCTGGCAGTTCCAGTAAGTCCAGTCCTGCGGCGTGACGGTATTGGCGGACGAACAGGATGTGGTCGTCGTCTGTGACGGGGAGAATGACGACGGAGCCGATGTGTTCGACGATATCCAGATTCGTCTGGCGCCCATCGGGCAGGCGGACGCGGTCCCGGCGAATGGTGAAGGCCCGTCCAGGGTAAATGATTTCAGAAGCGATTAAGTCGAATTTCATAGATGTTTCCCCAAAATTAAATGCCAGGCGAAGAGACGCTTCGCCTGGCAGAGTTAACCAATGGAGAATCAGGGAATTTGAAGCACTGTGCCGGGCTGGAGGGCGTAGGGAGCAACGATGTTGTTGTAAGAGGCCAGGTAGAGCGGATCTACATCGCCAAATTTACAGGCCACCGAGTAGATCGTGTCATTGACCAACACAGTGTAAGTGGTGGGGTGTGGACGAAGTGCACGATCGCCAGGGAAGGAACCGGTTTGCGGAATTTTCAATACCAGGCCTGGCTGGAAAATTTGACCATTGGTCAGGCCGTTGAGTGCAAGCAATTCATCAGGGTTAACGTTGAACCGGCGGGCAATGCAGTAAGGGAATTCACCGCTTTGGAGCGTGTAGGTGGCCGGCCGGCCCGGGGTAGGGGTAGTAATCAGTGGTGGAGTAGGGATGGGGGTTTCGATCGGCGGAAGGGGTGTGACAGCAGCGAGCGTTGGAAAGTCAGCAGGAGATTGCGCCGTTACCATGATTGCTGGCTCGGTGGCATTCATGAGGTTTTCCAGTGCAATGGCGGTCAGGGTGGCGTTCATCGCAAGCGGGGCGATGGTATCATCGGGATTAATGGTGGGCGTGGCTGCGGGTGATTGAGCCGTTACGGCGGAACGTTGACAACCAGCGAATAATAGGATGGCCCCTAAGGTCAAGGTCATTATCAAGGCAACTTTTTTGAGCATGTTCTCCTCCATTGGCTGAGTTTGTGAATTTACGTTTGGTAAAGGCGATACTAGCACAACCTATTCATCTCGTCAAGCAAAGTTTTCTTCGCGCCTGCACTTGCACGAGTCAGGTAAACTTTTGCTTCTAAGCCGGTCGCTTGGCGGTATTGGGTGATGAGGTGAGAAGCAAATTCGCTGGTTTCTGAGATGATGGCGATGGCGCACCCTCCAAAGCCCGCGCCGGTCATCCGCGCGCCGTAACATCCTGGTTGTTGGCGGGCAATTGCGACAATGGTATCGAGCGCTTCTGAGGAAGCTTCGAAATTGTCGCGCAAACTGGCGTGGCTGGCGTTGAGTAACTGGCCCAGGGTAATGAGGTCTTCACGGTGAAGGGCGTCTACAGCCTGCAGGACACGCTCGTTTTCGCTGACCACGTGCCAGGCGCGGCGGCGGGTGACTTCGTCCAGTTTGGAGGCAGAGGCTTGAAAGTCGGCGGGGGAGATGTCGCGCAGGGCTGGCACGCCGAGCATTTGGGCGGCTCGTTCGCAGGCGGCACGGCGCTCGTTATAGGCCGAGTCTACCAGGCCGCGGCGCGTGCCTGTGTCGAGGATGGCGATGTGAATGGCAGAGGGAACAGGAATGTGTTCATATGCCAGGGTACGACAGTCAAGGAGTAAGGCGTGCCCTTTTTGGGAGGCGGCGCAAGCCATCTGATCCATGATTCCACAGCGCACGCCGACCCATTCGTTTTCGGCACGCTGCCCCCATTTGGCCAATTGCACGGGATGCGGGTCCAGGTCCGTGACCGCTGCGAAGGCGAGGGCGGCGGCAATTTCGAGGGCAGCAGAGGAAGATAGGCCTGCGCCGCGTGGAATGTCACCGGTCAGAATCCCTTCCCAGCCGCACAGGGGCAGGTGTTCTTGTTGCATGACCCAGGCAATTCCTTTGATGTATTCTGCCCAGGGGGGGCCATCGTGCTGCAAAGAGTTGAGGTCGAATTCTGCAGATTGGTTGTAGTCCAGGGAGTGAACGCGGACGCGGTGATCAGGTCGAGGGCGCAGGGCGATGCGGATGCTTCGCTCAATTGCCATGGGGAGGACGTAGCCCTCGTTGTAGTCGGTATGTTCGCCAATCAGGTTGACGCGACCAGGGGCATAGACGTAAAAGGCCGGAGACGTGCCGAAGTGATCTTTGAATGTTTGGGCGAGCGCAGAGTTCATTTTTCTAACCAGATGGTCACGGGGCCATCGTTATGGATTTCTACCAGCATGTGGGCGGCAAAGATGCCGGTTTGGGTGGGGACGCCCTGGGCGCGCAGGTACTCGCAGAATTTTTCCACCAGGGGGGCTGCAACTTCGGGTCGGGCTGCCCCAGAAAAAGATGGACGGCGCCCTTTGCGGGCATCGCCGTAAAGGGTGAATTGGGAGACAACCAGCGCTTCGCCATGGGTTTCGAGGACAGACAGGTTGAATTTTCCTGCGCTATCTTCGAAGATGCGCAGTTGGGCTGATTTTTCGGCGAGAAAACGGGCCTGTTCTTCGGTGTCTCCTTCGCCAATGCCGAGCAAGATGAGCAGACCGGGGCCAATGGCTGCAACAGTCTGCCCTTCTACGCTGACACTGGCACGGGTGACACGTTGTAAGAGGGCGCGCATGGGAGAGGAAGACGGGAGAATTTTCAGGGCAACTGAACTGCCTCACGCACTTCGCGCATGGTCTGTTCGGCAATCACACGCGCGCGGCGGGCGCCATCTTCGAGAATGTCATACACTTGTTGAGGATGGGAAGCAAGTTCAGCACGTTTGGCGCGGAACGGTTCGAGGGCTTTGTTGAGATTTTCGGCGAAGCGTTTTTTGCAGTCCACGCAGCCAATTCCGGCCCGGCGGCATTCAGTGTTGATCATTTCGACATCCGCCTGGGGGGTGAACACTTTGTGGAGGGAGAAGACGTTGCAAATATCAGGGTTACCAGGGTCTGTCCGCTTGATGCGCTGGGGGTCGGTGACCATGCTCATCACGCGCTGGCGTGTTTCTTCGGGGGTGAGGGCCAGTTCGATGTGGTTGTCCAGGCTTTTGCTCATCTTCTCTTTGCCGTCAATGCCCAGTACTTTGGGGACGTCAGTGGTCTTCATGCCGGGTTCGATCAGTACTTTGGTGTTGTAACGGTAGTTGAAGGATCGTACGATTTCGCGCGCAAATTCGATGTGAGGAGCCTGGTCAATTCCAACCGGCACGATGTCGGTCTTGTAAAGAACGATGTCGGCAGTCATCAAGACGGGATAGCCAACGAGGCCATAGTTAATGTTGTGTGGTTGCTGCCGGGCTTTTTCTTTGAAGGTGGGCAGGTCGGTGAGTTTGCCAAGCGGGGTGACCATCGAGAGGATGGTATGCAGTTCCATTACCTGAGGAACGTGACTTTGCACGAAAAGGATGGTTTCTTCGGGACGGATGCCAGCAGCCAGCAAGTCCAGGGCCATCTCGAATGTGTTTTGTCTTAAGTTGATGGTGTCTTCAAGAGTGGTGAGGGCATGAATATCTACAATGCAGTACACGCAGTCGTAGTCATCCTGGAGCGCAACATAGTTTTTGATGGCCCCCAAGTAATTGCCCAAATGAGCACGCCCGGTGGGACGGATGCCAGAAAAAACGCGGCCTTTTTTTGCCATAGTTGTACCTCGGTATCAGATTTAACTTTTGGGTGAAGTTCTTTTATTGCAACAGGTTGCAGGGTCTAACCTGTTGCGAATTTGTTAGCGCGTAGATTGTTTGGCAGTTGGTGGTGACGATCGTGGAAATGTCGGATGACTGAAAAATTATAACATACGGATTCTGTCGTTTCGACCTTTGACGCAAGGCCTGCCTGCAAGTATAATCACCCTATTCCTTATTACGGCTCGAGTTAACATGGCACTTCGAGGAAACTTAAGAGATTTCACAATTACCCAATTGCTGAATTTGATTAACCTGGCGCGTAAGACAGGGACGCTTTTCATTGAGGGGCCTAATGATACGGCGCAAGTTTCATTCCGTGATGGGAAACTTGCTTACGCCCAGGTTGGGAAAATGCCTGAGGGATTGGCTTCAATTCTCTATAAAGCCAATAAACTTTCTGCTGGCCAGTATAAGGCTATTCAACAGCGAGCCGGGAATATATCGGATAAAGAATTGGGTTTGTTGCTGATTAATGCAGGTTATCTGACGAAAGAGGAAATCTTAACGCAGTTACAACTCTATTTTGCTGATATTGTCCAGCGGCTTTTTACCTGGGTGGAAGGTACCTTTCATTTTGAAAACGATGTTCTTCCACCCGAACATCGGATTTGGGTGCGTTTGGACCTGGAGAACCTGATCATTGAGGGTTCGCGTCAGCTGCGGGAATGGGAACAGTTGCAAGATGAAATTCCCAGCCTGGATATGGCATTAAAATTTACGGATCGGCCAGGAGTCAATTTACGCAATGTGAATCTAAGCGTAGAAGAATGGCGGGTTGTTTCTTATGTCAATCCCAAGAATACAATCAGGCAAATTGCTGCTGCAACGAAGATGAATGACCTTGAAATTCGTCGGATTGTCTATGGCCTTTTGCAGGCCGGCTTGGTGGAAATTTGTCGTCCTGAGGGGGTATCTCCTCCTCCGATGCGTGCCTTCCCGACGGAAGACAAGGACGAACAAAAGTCTATTGTCAATCGCTTGATTACTCGAATTCGTTCGTTATAATTTTGTTGAGGTAGGACTCATGCAAACGGTAAAAATGGTTGTAACAGGCCCTTTTAACGCCGGTAAGACGGAGTTTATCCGTTCGGTCAGCGAGATTGATGTTGTTTCGACAGAGCGGAAGATTTCTTCGGCTACGGAGAAAGCCGTCAAGGAAGCGACTACCGTGGCCATGGATTTCGGTCGCATTACGGTGGATGATGACCTGGTGCTGTACCTCTTTGGCACGCCTGGGCAAAAGCGTTTTGATTTCATGTGGGAAATTTTGTCTGAAGGCATGCTGGGGTTCATTGTGATGGTAGATAGCACCCGGCCCGAAACGTTTCGCGAGGCGCGGTCTATCCTGGAGACATTTCGTGCGTATGCTCCTACCCCCTACGTTGTGGCAGCAAACAAACAAGATAAAAAAGATGCCTGGGATCCTGAAGACATGCGCCATGTATTGCGCCTTGATCCGAGTGTGAAATTTCTTCCGTGCGTAGCAACGAATCGAGATTCGGTTAAATCAGTCTTGCTGGAACTGCTGTACAGTATTCTTGCTGAAATGGAGCGAGGAAAATAGGACATCCTCCTCTCGTGGTTGAGCGACTGTGTCTTCTATTACTACCGACCAGGGCATTGTGCATTACGAGGTATATGGTCGCGGGCGCCCCGTTATCCTGTTGCACGGGTGGCTGGGCTCGTGGGGCCTTTGGCAAGAGACGATGTCTTACCTCGGGTTATATTACCGTACTTATGCGTTAGATTTTTGGGGATTTGGTGAATCAGGCAAAAAACGTGATACGTATGCAGTTCAGGATTTTGTCAGTCTGGTTGATCAATTCATGGAGCGGCTGGGTATTCAGCAGGCGCCGTTGGTTGGGCATAGCATGGGGGGAACGGTGAGCCTTTCTGTTGCAATTCAATATCCCCACCGAGTCAGTAAGGTGGTGGTGATTGGTTCCCCCATTGCCGGGTCTTCACTCGCTCTTCCTCTTAAACTCGCTGGTCGGCGGCCAATTGCTGTTTTGCTTTTTAACATGATGAATGTTTTCCGCTTAGGAATGCGGATTGCTTCGCCTTTGATCTGTCGCGATCCGCGTTTCCCAGATATGATGGATAAAGATTTGTCTCGTACCACCTTGGAGTCATTCCTCCTGAGCATTGCTTCTTTGAGACAAACTGATTTGCGTCCCCTGTTATCTCATGTCAACGTGCCTACGATGGGGATGTATGGCGACAAAGACAATATTGTTCATCCCAGGCAGTGGCAACCGTTGAAAGCCGGTATTCCTTCAGCGCGCATCGAGCGTTTCCCCCATGCCGGGCACTTTATCATGCTCGATGAGCCGGACACTTTTATTCAAAAATTAAAAGATTTCCTCGATCACGATCCAGGTGAATGATGACTGCGCCTGAATTTCACTATCCAAATCGGATGGGGCGCATTATCTTGTTGGCTATGGAAGAAGTTCTTGGGCGGGTGGGGGTCAATGCTGTACTAAACCTGGCCCATCTTTCTGGGTATATTGGTAAATTTCCTCCGGACACACCGGACTTAAGCATTCCCTTTGCTCATATTAGCGCCTTGCAAGAGGGCCTGGAGCAAGCTTACGGTCCTCGGGCAGGACGCGGCCTGGCTTTGCGTGTGGGACGGGCATGCTTTAAGTATGGCCTGCGGGAATTTGGTTCCGAACTTGGTCTGGCGGATGTGGCCTTTCGACTGCTTCCCCTCTCTGCGCGTTTACAGAAGGGAAGTCTCGCTTTTGCTGCCCTTTTTAATAATTTTACTGACCAGCATGTCCGTCTGGAAAGTGACGCACACAATATTTACTGGCACATTGAGCGTTGCCCTCTTTGTTGGGGGAGACATACTGATGGCCCGGTTTGTTCTCTGGCTGTTGGCTTGATTCAAGAAGCGTTGTATTGGGTGAGTGGAGGCAAGTATTTTCAGGTGGAAGAAAAAACTTGTATTGCATGTGGAGATAGTGCGTGTACAATTGTGATTGATCAGACCCCAATGAGTTGAGAACTATGAAAAAAGTGATTTTGCCTGCTCCTCGCCGTATTCCACCCTTTAATGAACCAGCGCGTGACTTGCGCATACAAAATGTACCATTATGGCTCAATCAACGTGAAGTGCTTGCGCCTTACGTGGATGGTGAGATTGAACTCCAGCCAGGAGAACCTTTGCCAGTCACGCGTGAGCCGATGATTGTCTATCGAGATAATCTGTTTTTTGATAAAGAGTATATGGCTGAATTTATCAAGCAGGCTAAAGCGCACGGAGGGGCTGTCCGGGCGGCTTTTTCCTTAGACGATGCGGCTTTTCGCGAACATGCCCTGCCGCTGTCAGTTTCCTATACTCCTGCGGGCAATTTGTATTATGCTGATCTCTGGTATTACCCCCATGGCCCCGAAGCCGATGTAGAACCGTTAGTGATTGACTTACAAGCGCGTGAAATTGGCTACTATCATGTGCCAACTTATATGGCCAGCGAAAGTGGAGACCTTGTTTTTCAGGTGCCACTGCGAGCACTTCTTGCTATTGATGCCTGGACCCACATCTTTATTGCCGATGCCGTTTTTGGCTTATTTGCCCGAGGGGCACGCTTTGAGGAGCGCCTGAAAAAGGATCTCTTGTTCAAACTTAGTTTGCTGGCACGTGCGATTTACGAGGGACGCCAGTTGCTTGAGTGTTCAGGGCTGGTGAAAATTGGCAAAAATTGTGTCATTGACCCAACGGCTGTAATTCATGGCCCGACGACGATTGGTGATAATGTCACGATCAACGCCGGTGCCGTGATTGAGAATTGCATTATTGGCAATAATGTCAACATTTCTCAGGATTGCCAGTTGATGCTTTCTGTCGTGGGGGATGGAACGTTTTTGCCTTTCCGTGCTTCCCTCTTCATGACGACTATCATGGAGAATGGTATGGTGGCGCAAAACACTTGTCTGCAGATGTGTGTTATCGGGCGGAATACCTTTATTGGGGCAGGCAATACGTTTACAGACTACAATCTCATTCCTTCACCGATCAAAGCGTTGGATGGGCATGATCGTCTGGCGCCTGCCAATCGTCCCGTACTGGGTGGGTGTGTGGGGCATAATTGCCGTATCGGTTCGGGGATGATTATCTTCCCGGCGCGTACCATCGAGTCAGATGTTGTCCTGTTTGCCTCAAAAGACCGCCGTGTGATTGATCGCGATATTCGTTATGAAGACAGCGACCATCACAAACTCAAGGATGCCAGCAAACACCCTCGCCTTTACCCGCGTGAGGGTGAACAGGAGATGACTTCCTGGTAAGCCCTCCTTTGGTATTGATTTTGCTATCAATATAAGCGCTTACTCGTTTGATTTGACTTGAGAGAATAGGTTGTTGTGGATACATTTGCATTTGTTATTCACCCTATTGATCCAAAGCGAGATGTAAGCCGCAAGTACCCTTTACTGGGAAAGATTTTGACGGAGCGGCAAATAGACTTCTTCTCTACTTTTTTTCCTCCGATTTATATTTCAGAGATTACTGGCATTACGTCGCAAGCCACCGGAAAAGAAGTAAAGGGTTGGTTTCTTGCCTGTCCTTATACACCTCGGCGCATGCTGGAGTTGCCAGAATGGCAAGTTTATCGTAAGATTATTCAGGTTGGGCACCTTGCTGAAAAACTGGGAGCAAAGATTCTCGGTTTAGGTGCATTTACTTCGGTGGTCGGCGATGCCGGGCTGAGCATTGCGCGCGCTCTTGATATTCCTGTAACTACAGGCGACTCGTACACTGTCTCGATTGCTGTACAGGCTGTGCGAGAAGCGGCGCGGGTGATGGAAATTCCTATTGAAAAAGCCACCGTTGCTGTGGTCGGCGCAACCGGCTCGATTGGCAGAGTCTGTGCGGAGTTGTTGGCCGATGATGCCGGTCGGTTGTTGCTCATTGGTCGGCGCAAGGAGATGCTTGAGGAATTGCGCGCCAGGCTTGAGGTCCAGGCGTATGGCGAAGTGGTTACCAGCACCTCATTGGACAGTTTGAAAGAGGCTGAGTTGATTTTGACAGTGACCAGTGCTATTCACGATGTCATTCAACCCGAAGTGTTGCGTCCTGGTTGTGTGGTGTGTGATGTGGCCCGACCTCGTGATGTTTCTGCAATGGTGGCAGAAAGTAGAAATGATATATTAGTGATTGATGGTGGCATGGTGGACGTGCCCGGGCCTGTAGACTTTCACTTTGACTTTGGTTTTCCTCCTGGAAAGGCGTATGCGTGTATGGCGGAAACGATAGCCCTGGCGCTCGAAGGCCGCTTTGAAGATTTTACGTTAGGTAAAAATATCACTCGCCAACAAGTTGATGAAATTACTACCATTGCTGAAAAGCATGGTTTCCGGTTGAGTGGTTTTCGCTCTTTTGAGCGTGAAGTAACAGCAGAACAAATAGAATCTATTCGCACGCGCGCTAGAATGGCGCGAAACCGTAGTTGAACGGGAGGCTCTATGGGAAAAGCACGTCTGTTGGTGGTTGAAGATGACACTGACATCTCAAACATGCTCAAGATTTACTTCAGTGGCCTGGGCTATGATGTGGATGTCGCACCGCGAGGTTCAGACGCACTGGAAAAGACACGTCAAATACTCCCTCATCTTATCATCCTGGATATCATGCTTCCAGATATTGACGGTTATGAGGTCTGCCGTACGTTGCGCCAGAACACCCGTACCAGCCACATTCCGGTCATTTTTCTCACTCAAAAAGATGAGCGGAGTGACAAGTTGCAAGGGCTTGAGTTAGGTGCAGATGATTATATTACCAAGCCTTTCGACATTGAGGAATTGAAATTGCGCGTCCAGGGCGCCATTCGTCGCTCGGAGCGTGAAGCGCTCACTGACCCGCGTTCCGGCCTGCCCGCTGGTCGTTTGATTGAGGAGCAATTGCGCTTGACCATCCGCCAGACGGGGTGGGCGTTTATGGACATCCGTATTAATTACTTTGAGCAATTCCGCGATGTCTATGGCTTTGTGGCAGGTGATGATGTGCTGCGTTTTGCAGCGATGCTGATGGGCGAAGTGGTGGACGAACTGGGTACACCAGGCGATTTCATCGGGCATGCTGGTGGCGATAACTTTGTCATTATCACCAAAGAAGAAATGGCTGAACCGATTCGCAAGCGCTTAAAGGAACGCTTTGTCGAAGAAGTGCAAACCCACTACAATTTTATTGACCGTCAGCAGGGATTTATTATGGCCACTGACCCCGAAGGCCGTCCTGAAAAGACCCCCTTGATGAGTCTCTCGATTGGGATTGTTACCCCACGCCAGCAAGTTTTTGCTGATATTCGCGAAATTACGGAACTTGCTGCCGAAGTTCGTCGGCAAGATATTCCAGGAGTGTCTCTAAAATAATTTTTCTCGGTATGGCTGATACACCGTTGCTGGGTTTCCTCATTCTGCTTATGGGGGGAATTGCTTTTGCCCTGGTATGGGCAATTTTGCGTTTCATACCCACGAGGCGGAGTGTTCAGCCAACTTTTTCCACGACTGATCGTAAAACAGAACGCTCTGTGGAAGAGCAGGAGACGAGTCAAAAGGGCATCCTGATCGTCCAGCGAGGAGGACGGATAGAGTACATCAATGGAGTAGCCCGCGAATGGTTTAACCTGTTGGAAGGGGAGTCACCGAATCTTGAAATTCTGGCCTCCCGGATTCGTCCTGCCAGCGAATTTCTCAAATTGTGTGCTTCTGAATATAAAGGCCGCTTTTCCCTCAACGGACAACCTCTTGAATGCGCCTCTTATTCGATTCCTGGATCGGCACCGTCTTTGCTGATTACGATGAATCGCATCGAGATGATGCTCGGAGGAGCAACTGGCGAGGGCGCAAGTTCTGCACTCAAGATTCTGTCTGAATTCAATCATTCTGTTTCCACCCAAATAGAACTCCAGCCGACAATTCGGGCTATCTTGGAAAGCCTGGAACGCCTGGTTCCAGTAGATGTTCTGGAACTCAAACTGTGGTATCCTGAACAGCAAAAACTTACCCCTTATCGTCTCGTGGCGGGACCTCGCTCCACTCACCGGCTTGAAAAGAGCATTTTCCAGCCCCCGACTGGCTATTCTGCTCTCCTGGTTGAAAAGCACAAGCCTATTTACTTGCCTGATACGGCAGAGGCACGTGACCAAACTTTACGGCAACTTGCTGAACAGACCGGTTTTCGTTCCTACATTGGCTTGCCGCTGATGGTTGGAAAATTGTTCGTCGGGACACTGGAAGTGGCTCTTACCGGGGCAGACGCTTATTCGCGTGAAGATTTTGAAGTCCTGCAACTCATCTCTGTCCCGGCTGCGGTGGCATTGCGCAATGCGATCTTGTTTGATCAGCAAAAACATCATGCCAAAGAAGTAAGCGGCTTAAATGATCTGGCGCGCTTACTGGGTGAATTGACTGATCCAACTGAATTATTCCCGCGTCTGGTAAAAAATATCGCTCCTCTGTTTGAGGTCCAGATGCTTGGTTTTCTGCTGTATAACGAGGGACGGCGTGTTCTGGAAGCACAGGTTCCTTTTCTCGGGATGCCTGCTCAGGCTGTCAATCTTTATCGTGTCCCTGTGCCGGTGGGCAGTTTGCTGGAGGAGCGTTTCCTCAACCAGGAAATCCTGATCACCCAGAATGCCATGGAAGACGAGACCTGGCATCAATTGGGTTTTCAGGACTACTCACGGGCTGCCTCGTTGCGTGATTCGGTGCTGGTTCCCCTCGTAGCGGCTGGTCGTCTGTTAGGTTATTTTCAAATTGCGAATCACCTTCGCCCCGAGGATGCATTTTCAGCCGAAGAAATGCGCTTGCTCAACATTGTTGCTGGTCAGGCGGCATCAATTATTGATAACGTCCTCCTGATGCAACAGACTCGCCAGCGCACACAACGGCTGGAGACATTGCGCCGCATTGCCAGCCTGGCGACTTCCTCTGCCACGGTGGACGAGTTCTTGCGCTACACTGTGCAAGAACTTGGTCGTCTCCTCAATGCTGAGGTGGGTATTGCTGCTCTTTTGGATGAAGCCCGTGGAATTTTGCGTCCTCACGAGCCATCTCTTTTTGGGCTCTCGGGGGATTTGTTTCCCGAAGTCAAAGCGCTTTTGCAAGATGATGTGCGCTTTCCTCAAACAGTTACTGTTGCTCACCGCCCACTTCTCTTTGGAGATATTGAAACTGATTCTCTGGCGCCTGCGATCTACAAATCTCTGGCCAGGGCGCTTGATGTGCATTCGCTCATGGCTATTCCTTTGATCGTGCGGGATCGCAGCATGGGGGAATTTATCCTGGCAGCAAAGAATAGTGAACATTTCAGCCCCGCCGACCTGCAAGTCGTTTCGACCGCTGCCGGACAAGCGGCTTCTTTGATGGAAAAAGCGGCTCTCAGCGGACAGACTGATGAGATATTGCGCCGCCGCATTGATCAGTTAACTGCCCTGACCCGCATCAGTCGTGAACTCAACACCACCATGGACTCGAACTACCTCCTCAAGGTGGTCTATGATGAGGCGGTGCGAACGACACGCGCTGATTGTGGTACGCTCTTGCTTTTCGACATCAATGTCCCATCTTCTTATAAAGTCGCCTTTTATTTAGGAGATACCCCATCTTCCTCGCTTCTGCCCATTGAACAAAAGGCTATTGAAAGTGGAGAAGCGATCCTGGTCACCGATTATTCAAACAGCGAATATCAACCTTCGCACGATGGCGTTCGCTCTGCGCTGGTTGTGCCGATTGCGTATCAACAAAGTAAAGCGGGCTTAATTCACCTGCATTCTTATGTGCCAGAGCGTTTCGATCAGACCTCGGTTGAGATTATTCAGGTGCTGGCAATTCAGGCTGCTATTGCGTTGGGCAATGCTCAACGTTACCAGGAACAGGTCCAGCGTAACGAGTTGCTCAGCCGTCGTGCGCAGATCCTTTCGAAATTACTTGAAACGACCTCGGCTTTGGTGGCAGACCTGCCGCTGGAGCAGGCTCTGGAAGCGCTCGCTTACGGCATTCAGGAGGCCACACCCTTCCAGGCTGTCTTGATGAGCATTGTTGACCCAGAGACAATGATGCAGCGTCGCGTGGCAGGCGTTGGCATGCCTCTCGAAACTCTCCAGTTGCTGAAATCACATCAACAACCGTGGGCGAGTGTTGCACAATTGCTCAAACCTGAGTTTAAAGTAGGGCAAGGGTACTTTATTCCCTACAACAAACGTCCTCTGATCTCTGGAGATTTACAAATTGTCAAACTGGCGGAGACCTCGTCCGGCACTTCCCAAGATGCCTGGCATCAAGAGGATGTTTTGCTTTATCCCGTAACGGATACCGAAGGCAATCCAATTGGCCTGGTTAGTCTTGATGTCCCTCGCGATGGAAAACGTCCGAATCGCTTAACACTTGAAACCATCGAAATTTTTGTTACGCAGGCGGCGTTGATTATCCAAAGTAAACAGCGCATTGCTGCGTATCAGGCTCAGGTGGAGCGACTGTCTACCAGCCTCGAGCGGCAGCAACAATTGCTCGCTTTTAGCCAGAGCCATTTGCCGGCCTTGTTGCACAAGGACCTCGAGCAGATGGTCGCCATTCGTCAATTGGAGCGCCGTGCTCGCCGTATTCGCGCTGGCCTGGAAATCACTGAGACTGTCAACCGTCAGGTTGATGCGAACTCGATGCTGATTGCTCTTGGGCGAGAAGTTTTGACTCGCCTCGATATGAGCGCTTCTTTCGTGGCCGAGAACACAGTCGAGGGGCCGCGCCTGCTCCAGGCATTTGGCAACATCCCGCGCGGGGTTAATGTGGACGCTTTATTCGGCCAGCGCAACCCCCTGCGCCATTCTTTACAAACAGGTGAAACTCTACTGGTGCCTAACCTTGACCAGGATGAGACCTGGCGAGAAACTTCTCTTTTGAGCAGCCTCAGGGCGAAATCGTTTGTTTGCCTTCCCCTTTTCCTCAACGAAAAACCGGTAGCAGGCGTTTTGGCAGTCAGTACCGCACCGTTGCCACCGCTTACAGAAGAAGACCGGCAAATTTATTCTCAAATCTCTCGCCAGGTTTCGATCACCTTGCAAGAAATCAGCCTGCTGACTGAGATGCGTCGCCGCTTGCGAGAAGTCAACATCTTACTCGACTTCAGCAATGAACTCAGCAACCTTGATACCGAGGGGATTCTCAGCGCCTTACTGGAAAACGCCCTGAAAGTAGTAACCAATGCCCAGGCTGGGGTTGTCTTGCTCTTCAACCCGGCGGATGGTTTGCTGATTCCGCGTGCAGCACAAGGATACGCAAACGTAGATAGCATGATGCAAATCACCTATCTACCGGGCGAATCGTTGCCGGGGCAGGTTTTCCTGGCGCGCAAGCCGCGACGGGTGGATGAACTCAGTTTCGCTCGTGACTATACCCTCCCGGCTGACTTCTTGATCCGTTATCGCGAGGCGACGGCTGGTCGTTTGCCGGTTTCCAGCATTCTCATTCCCATTCAAACTGGCGACAACCTGTTGGGCGTGATGGTGCTGGATAACTTCAACACGCCGGCTGCCTTTACAAAAGACGATGAAGTGTTGCTCATGTCCCTGTGTCAGCAGGTAGCACTCTCCATCGAAAACGTTCGCCTGATGCAGGCTTCGCAAGAACGCACGGAACAGTTACAGGCGCTTACCTTTGCCTCCAGCAAGATGGCTGCCACCTTGAAATCTGATGAACTGACCGGTCAATTGTTAGATCACCTGGCGCAATTGTTGCCATTTGATACAGCGATTCTCTGGCTGCGCGAAGGCGATCAGATGACAGTGGCCGCTGCACGTGGCTTCCCAGATAACGAAGAGCGGCTTGGCCTGAGCGTTTCAATTGAAGACTCCCTTCTGCTGGCAGAAATGAATCGCACCTCTGAGGCAATTGTGGTCGGGGATATCCGGCGTGACCCGCGCTTCCCTACCCTGGTTGAACCTGACCGCCTTTCCTGGTTGGGAGTTCCGATGGTGTCAAAGGGCGATTTAATTGGCGTTATTGCTCTCGAGAAAAAAGAGCCGAATTTCTATTCTTTTGAATTAACCCAACTGGTCTCCACCTTTGCCAGCCAGGCAGCCGTAGCCCTGGAAAACGCAAAACTCTATGAGGAGAGTGTACGCCGCGCTGCGGAACTGGATGAACGCTCTCAACGCCTGGCATTACTCAACACCCTCTCTTCAGAATTAAGCGGTTCCCTGGATGAAAGCCAGATTCTATACTTGACGGCTCGTGAACTCCAGCAAGCCCTCTCGGCGTTCAAGGTCTCGATTGTGACCCTTGACCGCTTGGGAAATCCCATTTTAAGCACAGTCACACCTGTGAATCTGGCCATTCCGCAGCAACCCTTGCCACCTGCACCTGTTTTTAACCGTTTGAAAGAGTCATTGGGCATTTT
Organism: Anaerolineales bacterium; assembly: GCA_034434255.1. Classification (GTDB taxonomy): domain Bacteria; phylum Chloroflexota; class Anaerolineae; order Anaerolineales; family Villigracilaceae; genus UBA877. Next base: position 27,509 of record DAOTZT010000370.1, read on the forward strand.
TAGCACAGATGACGTCCAGCGCGAACCAGATTTACAACCGCTCCTGGACTACCTCGCAGACACTACTTCTTTACTCATTTTGCCACTTGTTGCTGGTACTACTCTCCGCGCCCTCGCTTTCTTGCACTTACCGCCTGGCTATCGTTCCTCCCCCTCTGAAATTGAATTAGGGCGCACCATCTGTAACCAGGCTGCCATTGCTCTGGAAAGCGCACGCCTCTATCATGCCACGCTTACCCGTGCCGAGCAACTGGCTATCATTAACCGTGCCTCTTACGAAATCGGTTTAAGCCTTGACCCGGAAGAAATTTACCAGGCTCTTCACCGGGCAGCCAGCCAGTTGATGACTGTTGAGTCTTTCGTGATTTCTCTCCTGGATGAAGAACATGACGAAATCGAAGGTGTCTATTTACTTGACCCTAATGGGCGCAGTCCTGACACGCGCGTTCGTGGCAGCGAGGGACTGAGTGGTCGGGTGATTCAATCAGGCCAACCATTGCTTATTTCCGATACAGCACTGACTGAAACAGGCGGCCTTAACTTCGGCGAGGCGGTGCCGCGTTCTATCCTTGCCGTTCCTATCACTCTTGCCGGACGGGCAATTGGCATGCTTTCAGTGCAAAGTTACCGCCCGAATGCCTATACAGAAGATGACCAGCAGATTCTCAGCACACTGGCCAACCAGGCAGCCGTGGCTATTCAAAATGCCCGCCTCCTGGCTGAAACACGCCGCTTAGCAGAAGAACTCGAACAACGAGTCATTGAACGAACCGCAGAACTGGCGCGCGAACAGCGGAACACTGAGACATTACTTCGCATTCTGACCGAGGCTGCTTCTACCCTTGACCTTGACCGCGCTCTTAACCGCACGCTGGCTTTGCTCAACGATGCCATCGGCGCAGAACAGGGCAGTATCCTCCTGGTAGATGAGAAAGACAATACCTTGCATTATCGCGCAGGTTATGGCTATGTTACCCCTGTGATGACAGAAGGAAGTCGTCCGACACCCCTAAAAATCGGCGAAGGTCTCGCTGGCTGGGTAATTCAAAATCGTCAGAGTGTTTGTATCGAAGATTTGACCAAAGACCCTCGCTGGAAGAAAATTCCTCTCAGTCGGGATAGTCATCGCAGCGCCATCGCTGCCCCGTTGATTGTCGGCGAAGACGTGATTGGCGTCATCATGGTCTTCCATCGACAAACTGGCTATTTCACCCAAGAACATGTCAATCTCGTTCAAGCAATTGGCTTGCAGGTCTCGGTTGCGATTAACAACGCCAAACTCTACGAACTCATTCGTGACCAGGCAGAGCGGTTGGGTGCCATGGTGCGTGCCGAACAAGTGGAGGCCAGCCGTCGGCAGGCTATTCTCGAAGCGGTTGCCGATGGCGTATTGGTGACTGATCCGTTGAACCGCATTAACTTTATCAACTTATCGGCAGAGCGCATCTTGAAACTCAAAGCAAATGCCATCCTCGGCCAGTCGCTCGAAAAATTTGCCGGCCTCTTTGGCCGCGCCGCCCAAACCTGGATGACCACCATCCGCTCCTGGTCCGAAGTTCCCGAAAGCTATCAGGTCGGGGAGACCTACGCCGAGCAATTGACCCTCGAAGACGGCCGTGTCGTTCTGGTTCACCTTTCACCGGTCATTTGGCAGAACGAATTTCTCGGCACCGTCTCCATCTTCCGGGATATTACCCACGAAGTCGAAGTAGACCGCCTCAAGTCTGAATTTGTAGCCACCGTCAGCCATGAATTGCGCACCCCCATGACCTCGATCAAAGGCTACGTGGACATTCTCCTGATGGGAGCCGCCGGCGCCCTCAACGAAACCCAGACTCATTTCCTCGAAATTGTCCGTTCCAACACCGACCGCTTGAGCGTTCTCGTCAACGATTTGCTTGACATCTCGCGCATTGAATCTGGACGGGTTACGCTCTCCCTGCAACCAGTGGACCTGCGGGAAGTGGCCGATGAAGTTGTTGCAGAAATCTTGAGCCGCTCGCAAAAAGAAAGTAAACCGATGGCGATTGTGGTGGATGCTCCCCCCGATTTACCGCCTATCCACGGGGATCCGGAGCGTGTCCGCCAGATTCTTACCAACCTGGTTGATAACGCCTATAACTACACCCCTGCCAATGGCCAGATTCAGATTGAAATGATGCTGAACGAAGACAACATGGTGCGCGTGGACGTCAAAGATAATGGCATTGGCATTCAACCCGATGAATTGGACCGCGTCTTCGAACGTTTCTATCGCGGCGAACATGCCTTTGTGCTGGCCACGCCGGGCACCGGCTTAGGTTTGGCGATTGTCAAACAACTCGTCTTGATGCACAAAGGCAAGATCTGGGTCGAGAGCGCCGGGATTCCGGGGCAAGGTTCTACCTTCTCATTTACTTTGCCTGTCTATCAGGATCAGGAGTAATAAAAATGGCAAAGATACTGATTGCTGAAGATGAGCGCGATATTCGTGATTTGATCACCTTTACCTTGCAATTCGCTGGTTATCAGGTGGCCGCTGCCAGTAACGGCGAAGAAGCCGTTAACCTTGCCCGTCAAAACAAACCTGACCTGATCCTGATGGATGTCCGCATGCCCCGCATGACCGGTTACGAAGCCTGCGCCACCATCAAAGCCGACCCTAACCTCAAAGACATACCTGTCGTTTTTCTCTCTGCCAAAGGTCAAGATTCCGAAATTCAAACCGGTTTACAACTTGGCGCAGTGGAATACATGCTCAAACCCTTTGCACCAGACCAACTGATTAGCCGCATTCAGGTTATTTTACAAAAATACGCGAAGTAAACACCTCAAAAAACATGACCGCAACTGTGGTTGATGACAAAATAGTCCATTACGAAGTACTCGGACGTGGCCGCCCGATCATCTTCTTGCATGGCTGGGTGGGTTCCTGGCGTTATTGGATCCCAGCGATGCAGGCTGCCTCTGTTTCTTACCGCGCATATGCACTCGATTTGTGGGGCTTCGGCGATTCTGCCAAAGAAGTGACAGACTACTCCCTTCAAAGACAAACGGACTTGTTGCTTGGCTTCCTCGATCGCCTGGGCATTGGCAAAATTGCCCTGATTGGCCATGGCCTTGGCGCTCTGGTCTCCACCATTTTTACCCGAAAATACCCTTCAATGGTCGATCGACTCATGCTGATCAGCATCCCCTTTGAAATCTCTTCAGTCTCTCCTCGCCTGCGTAACCCGTCCTCCCTTGCCGACCTGGCCGATTGGCTCTTAAGCAAAGACCCCCTTACGGAACCAGTCCGCCTCGATGCATCAAAGGCCGATCCACAGGCCATCATCACCTCCCTCAACAGCCTTGATGCAATGAGCGTTTTGCCCATCATGGATATCTTTGCCACTCCCTGTCTGGTCGTCCATGGACAGTCCGACCCCGCTATTCAAATGACTACCGACGAGCGCATCCTTGCCATGTCTGAAAACGTTCACCAGATTATCCTCGAAGACTCTGGCCATTTCCCTATGCTCGACGAAAGCACCAAATTCCACCGCCTGATGGCCGATTTCCTGGCGCTCGAATCGGGCGAAAGCCCGCGCCAACTGCAACTCAAAGAAGAATGGAAGCGCCGCGTGCGCTAAGGACCAAATTCTGGTAAAATATCCTCATCCTTTCCAGAATGACAGAACGCTAAAAGCAACATAAAACAACGGGGAGCCTGTCTCACAGGCTGAGAGGAGCGTGTGACGCTCGACCCGCAGAACCTGATCCGGATCATGCCGGCGGAGGGAACATATTGTTTCACCATCTCTCATCCTCCGCCACGCGGAGGATTTGCTTTCTTATGAACGGAACAATTGTACCTTCCTGCGCCATCATCTTCGCTGGCGGCTCGCTTCCTGACCTGGAGCCTGCCCGCCGTTTCATCGACTCCTCCTGCCTCCTCATCGCCGCCGACGGCGGCGCGCGCCACGCCCTCGCCCTCGGCCTGACGCCCGCTGTCATCATCGGCGACCTCGACTCGCTCCTCCCCACCGACCGCCAACAGGCCGAGCGCCAGGGAGCGCGTCTCCTCCAGTACCCCACGGACAAAGATGAGACCGACCTCGAACTGGCTCTCGACTATGCCCTTCAGCAAAATTGCACCCGCATCCTCGTCGTTGCTGCCTTCGGAGGCCGCCTCGACCAGACCCTCGCCAACCTGTCCCTGCTCACCGACCCGCGCTTTGCCGGCCTCGACCTGCGTCTCGATGACGGCGTGGAAGAAGCCTTCTTCACCCGGCGCAGCGCCCAGGTCCGCGGCCGGGCGGGCGATCTTGTCTCCCTCCTCCCCTGGGGCGGCCCCGTCACCGGCATCCGCACGCGCGGCCTGCGCTGGGCGCTTTCTGGCGAAACCCTCCTCCCGCACAAAACGCGCGGAATCAGCAACGAAATGCTTGGCCCCCTGGCCGAAATCGAAATCCAATCTGGCCTGTTGCTGGTCATCCACCGCCGCCTTCTGCCGCTTGCACCTGACCGCTGACCGCTGACCGTTGCCCACCGCCCACTGAACACTGATTACTGAACACTGATTACTGAACACAGCACACTCACTTCGGAGGTCCCATGAAACACTCTCCCTTCTCCCTTCTCACCTTCTCCCTTCTCCTCCTCGCCGCCTGCACTCCCGCCGCTCCTGCCACCCTGACCGTCATGACCCACGACTCCTTCGCCATCAGCGAAGACGTCATTGCCGCCTTCGAGCAGGCCAACCGGGTGGACGTCGTCTTCCTGCCCAGCGGCGACGCTGGCGAGGCCCTCAACAAGGCCATCCTCAGCAAAAACGCCCCCCTGGCCGACCTCTTCTATGGCGTGGACAACACCTTCCTCTCCCGCGCCCTCGAGGAGGACATCTTCGAACCCTACCAATCGCCCCTCCTGGCTGCCATCCCCGACGAATTCGAACTCGACCCCTCGCACCGCGCCCTGCCGGTGGACTTTGGCGATGTCTGCATCAACTACGACAAAGCCTGGTTTGCCGAACGCGGCCTGCCGGTCCCGGCCACGCTCGATGACCTGCTCAAGCCTGAATATGCCGGCCTGCTGGTCGTCGAAAACCCGGCCACCTCCTCCCCCGGCCTGGCCTTCCTGCTGGCAACCATCGCCAAATACGGCGACCCCGGCTACCTCGACTTCTGGGCTGCCCTGCGCGACAACGGCGTGACGGTGGTGGATGGCTGGAACACGGCCTACTACACCAACTTTTCGGCCTCTTCGGGTCACGGTCCCCAGCCCCTGGTGGTCTCTTATGCCTCCAGCCCGGCGGCGGAATTCATCTTTGCTGACCCGCCAGTGGAAGAATCCCCCACCGCCTCGATTCTTGGACCCGGCGCCTGCTACCGTCAAATCGAGTTTGTCGGCATCCTGAGCGGCACCCGCAACCGCGCCCTGGCCGAGAAGTTCGTGGACTACATGCTCGACGTGACCTTCCAGGAGGATATTCCCCTGCAGATGTTCGTCTATCCGGTCAATGCTTCGGCCACTTTGCCGCCGGAATTCGTCCGCTGGGCGCAGGTGCCGGAGCAGCCCGCCAGCCTCGACCCGGCTCTCGTGGCCGCTCACCGGGACGAGTGGATTGCCCGCTGGACGGAGACCGTCTTTCCGTGAATCGCTCTGCTCTTGGGCATGGCGCAGGCTCTCGCTGGCCTGCCCTGGCGGTTGCCGCCCTCTTCTTTGGGGTGTTCTTCTTCTACCCGCTGACGCGCATCCTCCTGCGCGGTCTCGACCTGGCCGCGCTGGACGGCCCGGCTTTCCTGCTCACGGGGCGCGTTTTCCTCTTCACCGTTTACCAGGCACTCCTTTCTACCCTGCTCACCCTCTTGTTCGGCCTGCCGGCGGCTTTCCTCTTTGCCCGTTTTGACTTTCCCGGCCGCGGCTTCCTGCGTCTGCTCACCGCTCTCCCATTCATGCTCCCGACGGTGGTCGTCGCGGCCGGATTCAACGCCTGGCTGGGGCCGCGCGGCTGGCTGAACCTGGCCCTGATGCGCCTCTTTGACCTGGAAACGCCCCCGCTTGCCTTCCTCGGTGGCCTGGGGGCGATTCTGGTCGCACACGTCTTTTACAACATGACGATTGTCGTCCGCCTGGCTGGCAATGCGCTGGCGCACCTCGACCCTCGCCTGGAGCAGGCGGCCCGTTCACTCGGCGCCGACGGGCGGCAGGTCTTTTGGCGCCTCACCCTGCCCCTCCTGATCCCCTCCCTGCTGGCGGCCTCTCTGCTGGTCTTCCTGTTCGATTTCACCAGTTTTGGCGTTGTCCTGCTCCTGGGCGGGCCGCAGTTTGCCACCCTCGAAGTGGAGATTTATCGCCAGGCCGTTCATCTCTTCAACCTGCCGCTGGCCGCCTGGCTCTCGCTCATTCAACTCGTCTGCACCCTGCTCTTTTCGGCGCTTTACACCCGCCTCGCGGCGCGCGCCGCTGTAACGGTTCAGCCCCGCTCCGTCCCCCTTCATCGCCCGCAGACTCTGGCCCAGCGTCTTTTTGTGCTTGTTCTTGCACTCTTGCTCTTTATTTTTTACTTCTTTCCCCTTTTCTCTATTCCGTTCCGCTCTCTGACCCGTCTCGAGGCCGACCTCGGTCAGCGCGGCCGGGTGGAATATGGCCTCACGACCGACTACTACAGCGAATTGTTCGTCAACCGGCGCGGCTCGCTCTTCTACGTGCCGCCGGTGCAGGCCCTGGTCAACTCGCTCGGTTACGCTGCCCTGACCGTCCTCCTGTCGCTGGCAATCGGCTTTCCGACGGCGGCAGCGCTGGCCCGTCCCACCCGGCTGGCGCGTCTGCTTGACCCTCTGCTCCTTCTCCCGCTCGGCGCTTCGGCGGTGACGCTGGGGCTGGGGTACCTGCTTGCCTTTGGCCGCCTGCTTCTCTCCCCGTGGATGGTGCCGCTGGCGCACACCATGATTGCCCTGCCCTTTGTCATCCGCACCCTTCAGCCGGCGCTGGCATCCATCCCGGACCGTTTGCGGGAGGCGGCGCTGGTGCTGGGGGCTTCGCCTGGCGATGTACGTCGCCGCCTCGACTGGCCGCTGGTGCGTCGTCCCGTCCTTTCCGCCGCGATTTTTGCCTTCACCGTGTCTTTGGGCGAGTTTGGGGCCACCGCTCTCGTCTCGCGGCCGGAGTACCCAACCCTGCCGATGGCGATTTATCGCTTCCTCTCCCAGCCGGGCGGCCTGAATTACGGTCAGGCCATGGCCATGGCGGCCATCTTGCTGCTGGTGACCGGCGCGGGCATCCTCTTGATTGAAACTCTGCGCCTCCCCGGCGCGGGAGAATTCTGACGCAAGACCGTAACTGTTCAGTCTTGCATCAAAACTGTTGGGTATGTCATTGCGAGGAGCGTTCTTTGCGACGAAGCAATCCCCAAGCGGTCAATCTGGCCTGATAAGTGGGAGATTGCTTCGCCAGAAAACGGCTCG
>DAOTZT010000371.1:0-4021 GCA_034434255.1 Anaerolineales bacterium
GATGACTTGCGCAAACGCGAGATGAAACGGTTGAAAGCGCAACTTCCCGAAAGCGAGTACAAACAACTCAAAGGCAGTCTGTGGGCGGTGCGCAAAAGACGAGAAGATTTGAATGAGACGCAAATCCAAACCTTGAACCTGTTGCTGACGTATTCGCCCGAACTCAAGGCGGCTTATGCTCTGCAAGAAGAATTGACCGCTATCTTTGATGCACCTATTTCCAAATGCGAGGCTCAATCCAAGCTGAGTCAGTGGATGGAACATGTGGTCGCCAGTGGCGTGAAATGTTTTGACGACTTCATCAAAACCTTGAAGCGTTTGTGGGAGCCTATCACGAACTACTTTGTTGCTAGAAAAAACAGCGCCTTTGTGGAAGGCCTGAACAACAAGATCAAGGTCTTGAAACGCCGTTGTTATGGTCTGTTCAATCTCAAACACTTCTTTCAACGCCTCTTCCTGGACTTGAATGGCTACCGATTGTTTTGCATCAGACCACCATATTTGGCTTAACCACGGCGATTCCCAATGAACCCAAATTCAGATAGAATTAAAGAGTTCACTTGCTCTGTTGCAAACAGCCGCAAAATCTGTCACTGCGGAGGAGTGATTCGCATGCCTTTCTACGATTACGTTTGCCTCGACTGCCATCAACGCTTTGAGATGTTTCTCACCTACGCCGAATACGGCACGCGACCGGTCACCTGCCCCCACTGCCAGAGCCAACGCGTCCGGCGACGGTTTGCGCGCGTCCGCATTGCCAAGTCAACCGAAAGCCGCATCGAATCGCTGACCAGCGACCTCTCTGACCCCTCTGCCCTGGAGGGACTGGAAAATGATCCCCAGGCCATGGGTCGGCTCATGCGCAAAATGGGTCAGGAACTCGGCGAAGACTTGCCCCCCGAATTCAACGAGGTCGTGGACAGGCTGGAAAAAGGCCAGTCGCCAGAAGAAATCGAAAAGGCGTTGCCGGAAATGGGGGAGGAGGGAGGAGAAAGTGAAGAGGGAAGAGAGTAGAGAGGAGAGAGTAGAGAGAAGGGAAAAGGGAGAAGGAATAAGGGAGAAGGAAGGGAGAAGGAAGGGAGAAGGAAGAGAAGAGGCAGAGAAAAGAAAAAAGCGTGAGGGGGGAAGGCTCACGCTTTTTGGATTCTTTCCAACAAGACTTGTCTCAACTTTGCCTGCACCTCCCCCCACGGCTGCGACGCATCCACCACCACCCAGCGGGCAGGGTCTTGTTGCGCCATTTGCAGATACCCGTCCCGGACGCGGCGATGAAATTCGACCGTGTAAGCATCGAGGCGGTTCCACTCCTCGGCCTTTTTCTTGCGCGCCAAACCGATTTCCACCTCTACATCAAGCAAGACGGTCAGATCAGGCACAAGACCGCCGGTGGCATAAAGAATCAAGGAGCGAATCTGCTCCAAATCCTGTTGATGCCCATACCCTTGATACGCCAGGGTGGAATCGGCGTAACGGTCTGAAATGACAATGTCGCCCAACGCCAGGCGAGGTTTGACCACTTGCTCGACAAACTGCGCCCGGGAGGCCTGATACAACAACGTCTCAGTGCGCGGGTGCATTTCGGTGTTCTTCAGATCGTGCAACACTGCCCGAATTTGCTCCCCAATCGAGGTTCCCCCCGGTTCCCGCGTGGGAAAGACCGAAAAGCCTCGCTCACGCAGGTACTCCACCAGGTAGGGAATGTGAGAAGTCTTTCCAGAACCTTCCGGGCCTTCTAAGGTGATGAACATGGACAGCCTTTCTCCTCAGCCAGACAAACAGGCCGGTCACTCTCGGAAAATGCGCACGTGCCGGCGTGGCTCTTTGCCGTAGGAATGAGAGACCAGGTCAGCCTGGCGGGCCAGTTCGTGCTGCAAGCGGCGCACCGCTGCGGGACCCGGCGGCAGGTCCACCCACCGCTCGCCGTTCAGCACGGCAGCAATCGCCGCCTGCGTTTGATTTTTGATGTACTCCATTTCGGAATCATCCGGCATGACCTCGGAGAGGTTGAACAAGTCACTCAAGAATTGCTCCATCTGGCTGACCGTGTTCGCCCGCAGGACATAGACGGGCATGCCACGCTGTTCTGCCTGCATGATAGGCTGCTGACGGTCACGGTAATAGGAGCGCAGCGTCACCAAGACGTCGGCTTCACCCGAATCTTTGACGATGACAGCCGGCACCCCAATGCGGCGAGCCGACTGGGCCAGGCGATCACGCGAAACGCCATAGGGATAAATGCGCACCGGCTGGAAAGGGGTGCGGCGCGGCGCGGCCTCGGCCGAGGCAGAATCTTCTTCCTCGGCAGACAGGTGCAGGGGTCCCGAGGCGTCGGAGCGTATCTCGCGACCAGTCCGCAGGCTGTTTTCAATGCGAAAATCGGATTCGGGCCGGAGCCGGGCAGCCGGTTTCTCTTTCTCGATGTGTATCTTCCCCTCGGCATCGCGGTAGCGAATCTCGGGCGGGGGCGGATAACCGCGCAACAGTGCATCTACCGAGGCCGCTACGTCCATGTGAACGGCCAGCCGATCCCGCTGTTGAATTTCAATCAGGACGTCGAAGGTAGGCGGGGCGCGGCGTTCGAGGACCGTTTTCTGGGTGCCGCGGCGACGGGCTTCTTCGTCTGAGAGGGTCACGGCCTCGATTCCGCCAATCAGGTCAGAGAGGGTGGGGTTGAGCAACAAATTGTCGAGCGTGTTGCCATGAGCGGTACCGATGAGTTGCACGCCGCGTTCGGCAATGGTGCGCGCTGCAGCCGCCTCCAGTTCACGCCCGATTTCGTCAATGATGATGACTTCCGGGTTATGGTTCTCCACCGCTTCAATCATCACTTCGTGCTGGAGCATTGGCTCGCGCACCTGCATGCGGCGAGCCTTGCCCACCGCCGGATGCGGCACGTCGCCATCGCCGCCAATTTCATTGGAGGTATCCACAATGACCACGCGCTTGGTTTCAGCCAGGATGCGAGCGGCTTCACGCAAAAGGGTCGTCTTACCGATGGCCGGACGTCCCAGCAAGAGCACCGACTTGCCGCTTTCGATGATGTCTTGAATGATGTCCACCGTGCCATAGACAGCGCGGCCGACGCGCAGGGTCAGGCCGACAATATGGCCGCGGCGATTGCGAATGGCCGAGATGCGGTGCAGGGTGCGCTCAATCCCGGCGCGGTTATCGGCGTCGAACTCACCGATGCGCTCGTCCACGTAGTCAATTTCGGCGCGCGTGACCTCGCTATCACGCAACACAATTTCCCGGTCCACAAAACGGGCGGTAGGCAAGCGTCCCAGGTCAAGGATGATTTCAAGCAATTTGTCGTAGTCATCCGCTTTGCGGACCGCTTCCATGATGCTCTTGGGGAGAACACCCAGCAAGGCATCGAGATCATCAGTAATTTTGAGTTGAGTCATAAGAAACTTTTACTTTTTTTATTGTGTAAAACAAATTGAGCAGTATGCATCTGTATTTTATCATTTCTTGCCATCGGCCCGGTTCGCTGGTGCAGCCGGCCGGGCTTTGCCCAACACCTGCTCCACAGCAGGTACACCCTGCGGATCTTTGACAGGTTTGGCCAACCGCTTGACCATTACCGCCTGCCGCGGCCCGGCCTCGGCGCCCAATTCGGCCAGCGGGGCCTCCAGCCAGGCCTGGTAGGAGCGGACACAGACAACGACCGTTCGCTGCCTCCAGCGAGCATTTTCTCGCACAAGCGCCAGCAATTGGAGAGGAAAGGAGGTCGAATCGGGCGGGACGAGAGGCTGAATCCACACCCCGAGCGGCCCCGTCACCAGGGAGGTGTAGGCCTGCAGGCCGCCCTCGCCGGTGCACACCAGACCCGAGGCCTGGCGCGGCAACTCTTCGATGACGTGCAGCAGAGTCGGCACAATCTGCCCATGCAGCGACTGGACAGCCGGCCAATCGGTCTCCTGGGCAGGCCGCCAGGCGCTGGGGTCAGTCTGTAAGAGGGGGGAGGGCAACTTCCAGGCCCGTTGCCAGGCGTACATTGAAAATCCGGCCTGACGCAGCA
>DAOTZT010000372.1:0-1782 GCA_034434255.1 Anaerolineales bacterium
CAAGGTGCTGCGGTCGGTCAATTTGGCTGACTGTGGTAGGGTGAATTTGGTCATGGCTCTTCCTCCTGGATGAGATGGAAGTATGCCACACCAGGTTCACCCTTTCAATACCAAATCTGTGATATACTGAGACTAGAAGGTTTTTTCTGCCTAAGAGAGGTCAACCATGAGAATTGGCCAGAATCCGGCGAAGATGGGCTTGCCTGCCTACCGACCCAAGCAGTTGGGCATTGCCGTACTTTCCTACATCCCCTCCCAGGAAGGCTATTTTGCCCAATCTTTGGAAATCTTGAGATACCAGGTGGCCAGCATCCATAGGTCCACACCAGATTTTGATTTGCTGGTATTTGATAACGGTTCCTGTGCAGAAGTGCAGGAGGAATTACGACAATTATTGAGGAAAGGCCTGATCAATACGCTGGTTTTGTCCCGATTCAATCTGGGAAAGACGGGGGCCTTGAACTGGATTTTTTCGGCCATGCCAAATGAAATAATCTGTTATTCGGACTCGGATGTGTTTTTCAAGCCCGGCTGGTATGAACATAGTCTTGATCTTCTGGATACTTTTCCGAATGTCGGGTTTGTGACAGCCCAACCCTGCCTGTTCGATGTGTTGGGGGGTACTGGCAGCGCTCATCACGCGATTGATCTGTTATCTGGCGTTGATATTCTCGAAATCGATATTCCTCCAGATGCGGAGAATGAATATGTCCGCGGCGTGGATAATGGTTCGGCCGGGATTCGGGATCACCTGCTCAAGCGCTGGAAAATCATCCGCCACCGGGAAACTGGCAAAGAAGGGATTATCGGGGCCTCCCACATGCAATTCCTGGCACGCCGGAACATCATTGAGAAGGTCTTTCCTCTTCCAGCGCGTTTTGGCCTTTCGCGGGAAGATGATCGCTTCTTCAACCTGCGCGTGGATCAACTTGGCTTGTTGCAGTTATCCACCCGTGAATTTTATGTTTTTCACATGGGCAATCGCTTGGATGAACACACGTATGATGAGATTCGCACTCTGAAATTGGATGATATCTTGAGTCAGCCGGAATTACCTTGGAATGCCGAACGCCTATCTTCAACAGAAAATCCTGCCAAACGACGTGCTTTTCGTCTGTTTGCTCTATTGTCACGTTGGACTGCATTCAGGAACTTGATTCGGCGCTTCTATAATTTCTTGTTCGAATTCTTTGCACAGGGAAAATGAGCAAACGCGTCTTTGTCGTTGCAGATCATGGTCTGGCATTAATTTACTTCCTCCAGTCAGGAGTGGTGTCGACGCTCCTCGGCGCAGGCGTGGAAGTGGTTTTCTTCACCGATGATGATTCCCTGCCGGCCATCGAGGCACGCTTTCGCCGGCCAGGCTTGACCTTCGAAGGTATTCGCACCAAGGAGTGCGAGCGTTACTTTCAGAATACCAGCCCCTTCATCCAGCGCTGCCTGCAGATGCTGCGCTGGGTGGGCGGCTCGAAGCGCATGAATACCACGGGCGCGGGCGTTACGCCCTGCCCTTCCTGCGCCTCGTCATCTGGCTGATGCGCCGCTGGCGTCCGCTGCGCCGTTTCATCGTCCGGGCGCAGAACCGCTACACGCCGAATCTCTACGCGGACCTGTTTGAGAAATACCAGCCCGACCTGGTCATTTCCCGCACCCCCGGCTGGCTTTCGGCCTCCCTGGCGCTCTTCGAGGCCTTCCCCAACGTCGGCATGGTCACCGCGCGGCCCCTGCCTACCCCCATGGAGTATTCCAGCGCCACCCTCGCGTGGGCGCGGCAGGGCCAGA
>DAOTZT010000373.1:0-1756 GCA_034434255.1 Anaerolineales bacterium
GATAACCTGACCGCCGCCCAGCCGGTGGGACTGGGCAAGTGGGTCTTCGATGTGTTGCAATTCTTGCTTGGCGCGGCAGGGACGGGCCTGGGCGCCTGGCTGAACTTCGGCAGGAAGGACAAAACGCCGCCCGCGAGCAGCGTCGTCAATGCGGGAGACCAAAATCAGACGGCGGTGGGCGCTGGCGCCCGCAACGTACAAACCGGCGCGGGCAGCGTGGCTGTGGGCGGGGATGTGATGTATTCCAGCATCACCATCCAGCAGACTGTTGAGAAGCAACTCGCGGTTGCCCTCTTCACCATCCCGCCGCCCGTCGCAGACTTCACCGGGCGCGAAAAGGAACTGGCGGAGTTGAAAGCCGCCTTCGCGCGCGGCGCGGTCATCACGGGCGTGAGCGGCGGGGGCGGTATCGGCAAGACCGAACTGGCGCGCCGACTGGCGCAGGAACTGGCGGGGGACTTCCCCGCCGCCCGCCTGAGCATAGACCTGCTCGGCACCTCCGAACGCCCGCTGTCCCCCGACGAGGCCATGCGCCGTTTGCTGCAGCCGTTCTACCCGCAGCAGAAACTCCCCGACGAACCCGAACAACTGGCCGGCCTCTACCACCAGACCTTCGCGGCGCGCAAATCGCTGCTCCTGCTGGATAACGCCGCTGACGCCGCCCAGGTGCGCCCGTTGATTCCTCCCCCGCCCTCGGCGGCGATTGTCACCTCGCGCCAGCACTTCACGCTGAGCGAGTTCGGCCTGACGCCCCTGCGGCTGGATGTGCTCTCTCCCGAAGAGGCGCGCCAGTTCTTACGCGCCACCTCCCCCAAATTGCGGGACGCGCCCGAGGCCGAGGTGGAGCAACTCGCCGACCTGTGCGGACGCCTGCCGCTCGCCCTGCGCGTGGCCGCCTCCCTGCTCAACGACCGCGACGACTGGACGCCCGCCACCCTGCGGAAGCGCCTCGCCGACGAACGCACCCGCCTGGCGCGCCTCAAGCGCGAAGGCGACCTCGACGTGGAAGCCGCCATCAGCCTCTCTTACAACCTGCTGGACGACGACCTCAAAACCAGGTTCCGGCAGCTGGGTGTCTTCACTGCCCCGTTCCTCCGCCTTTCGGCGCAGGCCGTATGGGGCATCGCAGACGAGGCCGAAGCCGATGACCTGCTCGGCAAATTGACCACCCGCAGTTTGCTGAATGTCTCGCCCTTGCCTTTCGCAGCAGAGACAGAGGGGGAGGCGGTTTACGCCCTGCACGACCTGACCCGCCTGTTCGCCTACGCCCGCCTGCTGGAGCATCGCGAACAGGCCGAAGAGGCCATCCTGCGCCACGCCCATCATGCCCTCGAATGGGCGAGCGAAGCAGACACACTCTACCAAAAGGGGGGCGAGAACATCCTGCGCGGGCTGGCGCGCTTCCGTTTTATCTGGCCGCAGCTGCTCGCCGCTTACGAACGCCTCCTGCCGGAGCAGGAACCGCGCCCCCGCCCGGCCGAAGCCGACCGCTGGCTGAGCGTTTTTCCGAGCTGGTGCGCCTACGTGCTGGACCTGCACCTGCCGCCCCGCCAGCGAATTCCTCTCCTGCAAGCGGCGCTGGAGGCCGCCCGCCGTTTGGGCGATAGAAGCGATGAAGGGATTCACCTCGGCAATCTGGGGCTTGCCTACTTCGCCCTGGGCGACGCCCGCAAAGCCATCGAATTCTATGAACAGGCGCTGGCGCTTGCGCGGGAAATCGGCGACCGCCGCGGCGAAGGGGCGGACCTCGGCAATC
>DAOTZT010000374.1:0-2342 GCA_034434255.1 Anaerolineales bacterium
ACATAGAAGCCGTAGATAGCACGGCGCAGGCCTTACAAATCACATTTCGACGCAAGGATAAGGATTTTACGGCTCTTTTTCGCAGCATGAAGAAGGTTCGCCCAATAGATTGGTATCATGCAATCCAGAAATTGCGGTCTCTCTAGGAAGCGCCGTGATTGTTGCGCCAGCAGTCCCCAAAGGGGACTGCCGCCAGAACTGGAGGTATACCACGCCAATTCCCAATGAACCGAAGTTTAACAAAATAATCCCGTCATGTTGCGTAGGGCGCGTTCTCTAGCGTTTGGACTCCGAAGTCTGGAGACGTTGGTTTGCTCCGCAGTTGCCTGTCTCCTGGGCACCCGCCAGCCTGCCCTGGCGTTTGCCCAGGGAACTGCGGAGCAACACCAGTTTGATTGCGGCAGGAGGCCGCGCTACGCGATCGTGCATCGAAAACTTTCTGCTCCTCTCCAACGTGAATTACGCTCATGAGCGAATTTTGCGAATGAAATCCAGGAAAATTTGCGGCGTTCGCTTGTTCGCGATATTTGCGTGGAGAACGTGTACGGTAGAGAAATCACTCCACGAATCTTTGCAATCGTGATAGATTCCTGAGTGTCATCCTATCCATTTCGATGAAAAAAATTTTTGCTCATTTCTCTCACAACAAGTATCGTTTGACCATCTTTGGCCTGTTGGCGGGCGCGACATTGATGGCTGTCGTCCTGGTGCGATTGCGTATTATCGGCACGGATTCGTTGCGCTATGTCTTCCTGGTTTGGAACCTGTTCCTGGCCTGGATTCCTTTCATGGTGGCCTATGTCATTTACACATTGCCGCTTTCGCGCCGCGCCTGGCTGCTGGTGGCGCCGCTCGGCGCTTTTTTGTGGCTGATTTTCTTCCCGAATGCACCATACATTTTGACCGATTTCCAGCATTTGAGCGCTCCTGGCGAGGGTTTCCCGGTGTGGTATGATGTGTTGCTCTTGATGTGGGCCGCTTTCACCGGTTTGTTCTTGGGCATGATCTCGCTGTTCATGATGCAGGAAATTGTGCGGCGCGAGTTTGGCAGGTGGTCGGGTTGGGGATTTGTTTTACTCGTCACCGGCCTGACTGCCATAGGCGTTTACATGGGGCGTTTCTTGCGCTGGAATTCCTGGGATGTTCTCGGTCATTTTGGCGACATGGCGCGGTTTACCTTGTATTATCTCCTCCATCCAACGCCTCGCTCGCTGCTCTTTGCCGGGCTGTTCGTGCCGTTTTTCCTGTTCGTCTACTTGCTCATGTATGCGTTTGGACATCTCCTGATGGAACGACGCGCAAACGAGCAGACGCGCGCGATGGAAAAGTAGTCGAATGCAGCCCTATATTCTCATTCGCGGTGGGGGCGATCTGGCCTCTGGGGTTGCCTTGCGCTTGCATCGCGCCGGCTTGCCGGTCGTCGTCACCGAACTGGCGCAGCCGTTAGCCGTGCGGCGCACGGTCTCGTTTGCCGAGGCGGTGTATGCGGGGGCGTGCAGGGTGGAAGAGGCCAGAGGGCGGCTGATACAACGGGAGCAAGTCCCGGCGGCGTTGGAAGCGGGCGAGATTCCCGTCGTCGTGGACCCGCAAGCCTCCATCCTGTCCCTGTTCGACTTTTGCGCAGTCATTGATGCGCGGCTGACCAAGCGGCCTCCAGAGCCGCTGCCGGTCTCGGTTCCGTTTCTCATCGGACTTGGGCCTGGTTTCTGCGCCGGTGAGAATTGCCAGGCTGTCATCGAGACCCGCCGCAGCCATACCTTGGGGCGAGTCATTTGGCAGGGCGCGCCCCAGCCCGATAGCGGACAGCCGGAAGGTGATCCGCGCCGTGTGGTGCGCGCGCCGGCTGCGGGGGTAGTGGTAGCATATACCGCCATCGGCGAGCATGTAGAAGAGGGGCAGTTGCTGGCCGCTATTCGAGGTGAGCATGGACAGGAGTCGCCGGTGACCAGTCCATTTGCCGGTGTGGTACGCGGATTGATTCATGCCGGCTTGTCTGTGCCTGCCGGCTCGAAGATAGGCGATGTAGACCCACGCGACGATCCTTCGATGTGCAAATTCGTGTCAGATAAGTCGCTGGCGATTGGCGGCGGGGCGCTGGAGGCGCTTTTGGACAAGCGCGCCGCTCGTTGGGGGTTCCCCTATGGCGTGCAGAGGAGATGAGTTTTCCCGAAAGAAGAGGATAAGGAGGAGACTTATATTTAAGGATGACCTATGCTGAAACAATCTTCATCTCGACAGCCGGCTGAAAAGCCAAAGACCAGGCTCGATCATGCCGGTTGGCGGTTTGCCAGTGCACTGATTTTTCTTGCGGCTGCGGCTGTTTTACTTTATTCGATTTACCG
>DAOTZT010000375.1:0-1670 GCA_034434255.1 Anaerolineales bacterium
CACTCCCTGCCGCGCATGGACGAGGTCCCGACCGACGTGGACATCACCCGCTGGTCGCGCTACTGGCAGGAGGCCTTCAACGGCGTGGTGATGCGCATGGCGCTGTTGGCGCTGGTGTTGGGTGCGATGGAATAGTAGTCAAATAGTCGGATAGTCGAATAGTCGGATAGTCGAATAGTCAAAATAGTCAAATAGTCGGATAGTCGAATAGTCAAATAGTCGGATAGTCAATAGGGGTTCAAACCATCAGACTATTCGACTATCAGACTATCAGACTATAAGACTATAAGACTATATAGGAGACCAAACGGAGAAAAAATGAAAGTTAGACGTTTCGAAGAATTGATTGCCTGGCAGAAAGCCCGCCAACTGGCAAATACAATTCACCGTCTCACTCGCCAGTCTGAATTTGCAAAGGATTTCAGGTTGTGCGACCAGATTTTGGATGCTGCTGGTTCGGTTATGCACAATACCGCCGAGGGCCATGACGCCGGCACTGACCCGGAGTTCGTCCGTTTTCTGAAAATGGCGCGCCGCTCGGCCAGTGAAGTGCAATCCGAACTTTACCTGGCTCTGGATCGAGGTTACATTACCGAGCAGGAGTTGAAGGTGGCTTATGATCTGGCTGATGAAGTCAAACGTTTGATCAATGGCCTGATTGGTTACCTCCACACGAAGGGCCAAAAGCCTGGCTATCGAATTAGCGAAGAGCAAGAAGAATATCTGGCGGAAGAACACCTTACCCCTCTTCCAGACGACTTTTATCAATCTACCAATCCCCCCTCCGCGTGACAACCATCCACCCTACGACTATCAGACTATCAGACTATAAGACTATGAGACTAATAATGGACAAGAAGGCTGTGAAGGAATGGGCGGCGGAATATCAACTCATAAATGCCGCCGAGCGTGAAATGCTCAGGCAGGAATTGCCTTTGATTCCACCAGGGGAGGGCATGCAGCGGTATTTCCGTCTCTGCCAATTCTTGACCAAATTATCCTCCGATGCGTGGGAAGCGTTCGCCGATGAGCGGCGTAAGCACTATCTGGCGATGGAAGCCCGTCTGAGAAAAGCAGCCGAATACTTTTGCTATGATTTTCCAAGTTAGTTCTCTCAAGCAGGTCGTTGAGTTCCTCGAAGAATATTCGATTCCTTTCATGGTCATCGGCGGCATTGCCAATGCAGAAAGGGGCCGAATTCGCGCGACCGATGATGCCGACTTGAAGATTCTGATTCGGGATCGGACGATTTCCGAATTTCGGGAATTAGCGGAGGAAAGGTTCAAGCCTCATCGCCGTCCGTGGTTAGGAAAATCGGAGAGCGCATTGATCATTGCCATTGAGTTGGAAGATGGCTCAGTGGTAGATATGCTGGCGGCTGTGTTACCGTATGAAGAGCAAGCCATTCAACGCGCAGAAAAAATCGAGATAGACGGTTTATTGTTGCCCGTTTGCACCGCCGAAGACTTGATTGTTCACAAGGCGATCACTTGTCGTCATCAGGATTGGCTGGATATCGAAGGCGTGATCATTCGCCAACGCGGTAAACTGGATCTCACCTACATCCGTCATTGGTTGACACAATTTGCCGAGGCGCTCGAAATGCCTGAAATTCTCACGCGATTCGAGGAGTTGTACGAGGCGAATAAGTAGGCAGGTACACACCTACA
>DAOTZT010000376.1:0-15913 GCA_034434255.1 Anaerolineales bacterium
TTGCGAGGAGCGTTTTTTGCGACGAAGCAATCCCCTCGCAAACCAGGAGACTGCTTCGCTTTGCTCGCAGTGACAAAATGCGTAGAGTTTATAGAACAAGAGTTTAACTTGACATTGTCAAAATAGTTACTCGCATTTGAAATATGAGAAAATGGCTGTGAGCAAAAAAGAGGCTCATGTGATGGAAGAGCAACCGACAGCCAGCCTGGTCAAGCATTTTGAAGGGTTATCGGATCCCCGTATCGGAAACGCCAAGGCGCACATTTTTCTAGAGATTCTCATCATTGCGATTCTGACCGTGATCTGTGGAGCCGACGGATGGAGTGATGAACAATGATTACCTGCTCACGATCCTTAAAAGTTGAAATGCGATTGCCCTAATTTGCCTCTGCATCGCTTGACATTCCCCACCCTGTCAGGTAGAATAGCGTTCGCTCTGTCAGCAGAGCGGGCCTGTAGCGCAGTTGGGAGCGCGCCTCAATCGCACTGAGGAGGTCAGGGGTTCGAATCCCCTCAGGTCCACCAGGATTGATGGTTGCCGAGTCGTGATGGGTCATCTTCTGCTCGACAATCAACAATCATCAATCCTCAATCGACAACATGGGCCCATAGCGCAGTTGGGAGCGCGTCTCAATGGCATTGAGAAGGTCGCGAGTTCGAATCTCGCTGGGTCCACCTCAAGCGGTCAGAGATGGCTTGTGCCACACCTGGCCGCTTATGGTATACTCGGCCCAACGATTTGTTCGTTGCGCAAAACAACAGGCAGAAAAAGTCACGGCAGGAGTAGTACGTCATCCCGTCAGCGAGAAGGGACAGCGAGGTGGAAGCCCTTCGCCGCGCCCGCGGGAGCGCATCAGACCGAACTCGCCTGTCACCCTCCATTGGGGAGACTGCGCCGGTGAATTCAGTAGTCGGCGCCGGCAACGCCCGTTATCGCAATTGAGAGACGTTTGCGCGTTGGAACGTTGGAACGTTTGAACGTTGGAACGTTTCAACCCGAAAACGCGAGAACGTAACCCGGGTGGTACCGCGGAGGCCGCGTCCCTTCGTCCCTGAGTGGAAGAAGGGATTTTTTATTTCAACTTTTCACTTCTCAACTTTTCACTTTTCAACTTCTCAACTTTTCACTTTTCAACTTTCAACTCAACTTTCGACTTTTACTCGAGGAGCACACCATGAAAGAATACATTCCACAAGAAATCGAACCCAAATGGCAACAAAAATGGGAAGCCGACGGCATTTACAACGCCCATATTGACCCCAACCGCCCCAAACACTACGCCCTGACCATGCTCCCCTACCCCAGCGGCGACCTGCACATCGGTCACTGGTACGCCATGACGCCCTCCGACGCACGCGCCCGCTTCATGCGCATGAACGGCTACAACGTGCTGTTTCCCATCGGCTTCGACGCTTTCGGCCTGCCTGCCGAAAACGCCGCCATCAAAGACGGGATTCACCCCAAGATTCGCACCTATCAGAACATTGAGCGCATGCGCAGGCAACTGCGCTCGATGGGCGCCATGTGGGACTGGCAGCGCGAGGCCATCTCCAGCGACCCGGAATACTACAAATGGACGCAGTGGTTCTTCATTCAACTCTACAAACACGGCCTCGCCTACCGCAAACTGGCGCCGGTGGACTTCTGCCCGCACTGCAACACCACCCTGGCGCGCGAACAGGTCTGGGGCGAAGACCGTCACTGCGAGCGCTGCGGAACGCCGGTCATCAAAAAAGAACTGGAGCAATGGTTCTTCAAGACCACCGCTTACGCTGAAGACCTGCTCAATTACGAAGGCATAGACTGGCCTGAGCGGGTGCGCACCCTGCAAATCAACTGGATTGGCCGCTCAGAAGGGGCTGAAGTGGAATTCCCTGTTTTCACGGAAGACGCCACCCAACCCCCCACAATTACCGTCTTCACCACCCGACCCGATACCCTGTGGGGCGCGACCTTCATGGTGCTGGCCCCCGAACACCCGCTGGTAGACCAGATCACCACGCCCGAACACAAGGCCGAGGTCGAAGCCTACAAACTCCAGGCTGCCCGCCAGTCAGACATTGACCGCGAGGCCGCCGACAAAGAAAAAACCGGCGTCTTCACCGGCGGCTACGCTATCAACCCGGTCAACGGGGCAAAAATCCCCATCTGGATCGCTGACTACGTCCTGATGACCTACGGCACGGGCGCCATCATGGCCGTTCCCGCCCACGACGAGCGCGACTTCGCCTTTGCCCGCAAATACGGCCTGAAGGTCATCCCCGTCATCCAGCCAGAGGGAGAGCCATTGCTCGACGGCGACACGATGGAAGCAGCCTACGTCGGGCCCGGCCGCATGATCAACTCGGCCCACATGGACGGCACCTTCGTCAGCGGCAAAGGCCACGCCGACCCCGGCATGCTCAAGGTCATCGAGTGGCTGGAGCAGCAAGGCCGCGGCAAGAAGGCTGTCAGTTACAAACTGCGCGACTGGCTCATCTCCCGTCAGCGCTATTGGGGCGCGCCCATCCCGATGATTTACTGCCAGAAGTGCGGCTGGAACCCGGTGCCAGACGAGCAGTTACCTGTCCTCTTGCCTGAAGACGTGGAATGGCGCCCCACCGGCGAATCGCCACTCAAACTGCACCCCACCTGGAAGGAAACCACCTGCCCCGCCTGCGGCGGCCCGGCCGAGCGTGAGACCGATACGATGGACACCTTCATGTGCTCCTCGTGGTATCACCTGCGCTACCTCAGCCCCTGGTATCATGAAGGCCCCTTCGACCCGAAGGAATACGACTACTGGATGCCAGTAGATACCTACACCGGCGGCATCGAACACGCCACCATGCACCTCATCTACACCCGCTTCTTCCACAAGGCCCTGCGCGACATGGGCATCACCAAAGGCCGCGAGCCGATGCTGCAACTGCGCAATCAGGGCATGGTGCTGGGAGAAGACGGCGAGAAGATGTCGAAGAGCCGCGGCAATGTCATCGCCCCGGATGATTTGGTGGGACGCTACGGCACTGATACCGTGCGCGCCTATCTGATGTTCTTCGCCCGCTGGGAGAAAGGCGCCCCGTGGAGTTCGAGCGGCATCGAAGGCACCTCCCGCTGGTTGCGTCGTGTGTGGGGAGTGATCGCCGAACCCGCCGAACCTGCCCCCTGCAGCGACGAAACCAGGCGCACCCTGCGCCGCAAAGTGCATCAGGCCCTCCGCAGCATCACCCACGACTTCCGCGAATTCGAGTTCAACACCATCGTTTCGAGCCTGATGGAACTGCTCAACGAGATGAGCAAAGCCAAAGAGGCCGGCGCCTATGGCACGCCCGAATGGGACGAGGCGGTGGACATCTACCTGCGCATGCTTGCCCCGGTCTGCCCGCACATCGCCGAAGAACTGTGGACCGGCGTGCTGGGCAAACCCTACAGCATCCACAATCAGCCCTGGCCGCAGTTGGACGAGGAAGCCACCCGCGAGGAAGAAATCGTCATCCCTGTCCAGGTCAACGGCAAAGTGCGCGACCGAATCATCGTCCCGGCAGATGCGAGCGAGGAGCAAATTCAGGCCGCCGCGCTGGCCAGCGAACAAGTACAAAAATTCCTCGAAGGCAAACCACCACGGAAAGTCATTGTGGCACAGAAAAGACTGGTGAGCATCGTCATCTAACCGCACAAGACGGAATTGTGTTTTTTGAACATTCAGCCCCGGCCATGGTATCCTGCCGGGGCTGTCTCTTGGAATTTGCAAGCCATTGCAGGAGACAATCGCGAAGCCTGGCCGAAAGCAGGCAATTCCGTTGCTGGTCAGGAGATTGCTGCGCTCGCCATGGCTACGGCGGAGATTGCTGCGCTTCGCTTGCAAGGACTCTTCGCTGCCACTGCTGCCCACATGGGCAGGGTCTTTCCCATTCGAGGCCAAAAGGATTAAGCCTGCATCCAGCCGCGCGGAAAATGATTTTTCAACACATCCCGCGACTGTTTGCCCCAGCCAAGTGGCCAGCCATCCACGGTAACAAGCATCCAGCCGGCATCGCCGGCGGAGGGAAGCGGTTCACCGCGCAGGTAGGCAGCCAGCGCTGGGGACTCGGCAGGCAGGTTCAGGGTCCGCTGCGCCTCGCCCGGACGCAGGAAGAGCGCCAGCGGGTGAGCCGGTTCGAAGCGTCCAGTCTTGAAGGTTCCCAGCCAGACGCCGGGATGAACGAGGCGGAGAGGCCCAAAATCGGGCAGGTCTTCGGGGATGAAATACAGCCGTTCGCCCCGCACCCGCAGTCTGTCATCGGGAAAATTGACCGCCAGCGTCTCCCCGGCAAAGTCATGCCAGAGTCGAGCTTGCAAAGCGCTCATACCAGTCAGCCGCGCCTTGTGCACGAAGGGCATCTCCTCCCCTCTGCGCCGCAAGCGACAGACGAAATGCCCCTCGCCGGCAATCCGGTGCGGGAAGAGGCGCACGGCTTTTTCCAGATGCATCTCTGGGGCCAGATTCAGCCACTCGGGACGACCGCGCGCAAAGCCCGGGAAGAAAGGCAAATTGGTCACTTCAAAATCCGGGAATGCCTGCAAGAACTCAGCCAGCACGCCCTCGTTTTCTTCCGGCGCAAAGGTGCAGGTGGAATAGAGCAGGTACCCGCCCGGCCGGACAAGTTTGGCCGCCACGCGCAGGATGTTGCGTTGACGGACTGCACAGCCCGTCACCATCTCCGGCGACCAGTCGAGGCGGGCGCCGGCATCTTTGCGAAACATGCCCTCGCCCGAGCAGGGCGCGTCCACCAGCACACGGTCGAAGAAGGGGCCGAAGTGATCGGCCAGGCGTTCCGGGGTCTCATTGGTAATGGCGATATTCCCCGCCCCCCAGCGTTCAACGTTCATCGCCAGATGACCGAGGCGCTTGTCCTTGATTTCGTTGGCCACCAGCAAGCCGCGCCCTTGCATACGGGCAGCGAGATGGGTGGTTTTTCCGCCTGGGGCGGCTGCCAGGTCAAGGATGCGCTCACCCGGCTGCGGGTCGAGCAGCACCGCCGCCGACATGGCCGACGGGTCCTGCAAGTAATACAGGCCGGCCAGGTGATAGGGGTGGAGTCCGGGCGAGGCAGGAGCAGAAGGCAGCAGGAAGGCCGCCGGTTCCCAGGGAACGCGTTCGCCCAGCGGGAAGGGAGCAATTGCCTGAAATTCTTCTGCCGAAAGTTTCAGTGTGTTGACGCGCAAGCCGCTCAATGGTTCGTTCTCCAGGGCACTTGCAAAAGCCGGGAATTCATCGCCCAGCCAGCGCTCCATCCGGTCGAGGAAAAGGGGAGGAATGGGAGCAGAGGCAGTCATACGCCGATTATACGATACCCATCCGGGCGGGCAAGCAATTCTGGCGGATTGAGTTAAGACTCCACTGCAAAAACCCTGAAGTTTCACCACGAAGACACGGAGTCACAAAGTTTCCTTTCATTTACTTACTCGTGTCTCCGTGTCTTTGTGGTTCGATTTTCACCTTTTTGCAGGAGACTCAGTTAAAATAACTTCATGAATACCGTTTTGGCCGAATGTCATTTGTCTAACGGCTCCATTCTCCAACTCGTGCACGGCGACATCACGATTGAGACCACTGAGGCCATCGTCAATGCTGCTAACGAGTACCTGCAACATGGAGGCGGTTTAGCGTGGAGAATTTCCCAGCGCGGCGGGCCGGCCATTCAGGCCGAATCGGATGCCTGGATCGAGGCGCACGGCCCGGTGCGGCACGACTCGCCCGCCTGGACCTCAGGCGGGGACCTGCCCTGCCGCTACGTGATCCACGCCGTAGGCCCGATCTGGGGAGAGACGCCCAATGCAGATGCCACTCTGGCCGCGGCAGTCGTTGGGTCGCTGGACGTGGCAAACCAGTTGGGGGTAAGTTCCCTCTCCATGCCTGCCATTTCCACCGGTATTTTTGGTTTTCCGAAAGAACGGGCTGCTCACATCATCTTTTCCACCCTGCGTGAGCACTTACAATTTAATTCGGCTCTTAAACTTGTCCGGGTGGTGTTATTCGACTCGGACACGGTCGCTATCTTCGAGAAGGTCTGGCATGATTACTTCGGCGCACAACCCTAAGATCAAACTGGTTCGCGCCCTGGTCGGACGTGCCAAAGACCGCCGCGCAGAAAATGCCTTTGTGGCCGAAGGCGTGCGCCTGGTGGAAGAAGCACTGGCCGCTGGCTGGCCGTTCCGCTTTGTCTTGTTCTCAGAAGCGCTAAACGACCGCGGACAAGCATTGCTTGCCAGCCTCCAAACAGCAGGCGTGGAAACGGAGATGGTGGCGGCCCACTTGCTGGACAGTTTGAGCGATACCGATCATCCCCAGGGCATCCTGGCCGTGCTTGACCTGCCTCGATCCGATGTGCCCACTTCTCGGTGCAACTTCATCCTGATTCCCGACCAGATTCGTGACCCTGGCAACCTGGGCACCCTCTTACGAACGGCTGCTGCCGCCGGCGTGCAGGCCGTTTTCCTCCCGCCGGAGACGACCGATGCCTTCGCTCCCAAAGTCGTTCGGTCTGGCATGGGCGCCCACTTCCGCCTGCCGATTTTGTCTCTGCCCTGGGACGAGATTCGGGCGCGGACCTCAGGCCTGGGCATCTTTCTGGCTGACATGGACGGCATTCCGTGCTGGGAGAGCGACCTGCGCTTGCCCCTGGCTCTGATTGTCGGTGGGGAGGCCGAGGGTGCCAGCGCTTCAGCGCGCGACCTGGCCACTGCGACCATCAGTATTCCGATGCCCGGCGGAAGCGAGTCGCTCAATGCCGGGGTGGCAGGGGCAGTACTGATGTTCGAGGTCGTACGGCAACGTTGGACACGGGAACAGGATAAACAGAGAAGATAAGGATGACAGGTTAATGAAAATCCGCTCGATCACTTACTTTTGCAACCCTGGCTGGCCATTGAACGAGAAAAAACTGCGCGCTGCGGGCGCGTTTCTGACCGAGGCCAAAGCTGCCTTCGAAGCCGAAGGCTACGAAGTCCAGACCACGCGGCTGGCGACAGTTCCCTTCCCACGCCTGGTGCAGAAAAAGGTTGCAGAGACGCTGCGTCTGGCCGAGACCTTGAGCCGCATCCTGCCACAAATCGGCGTGGCCTATGCCTCGCTTGGCCCGGCCCTGCCGGATCAACCGGCAAGTTACGCCATTCTGCCAGAGGCGATTGCTGCCTCGCAAAACATCTTTTTTGGCGGCGTGATGGCTGAAAAATCGAAAATCTACGCCTCCGCCATTCGCGCCTGTGCCGAGGTCATTGTTCGCACTGCTCCCCTCGAGCCGAATGGGTTCGCCAACCTGCGCTTTGCCGCCCTGGCGAATGTCCCACCGGGTGCGCCATTCTTCCCGGCTGCCTATTACGAGGGGGAAAATCCAGCCTTTGCCCTGGCCATGGAGGCCGCCGACGCGGCAGTCAGCGCCTTTGCGCAAGCGCAGAATGTGGACGAGGGCCGCAGCCGACTGGTCGAGGCGCTGGAGACAACCGCCCGTTCCCTGAGCCGTGTAGCGGACTTCCTGAAATTCAAGTATCAGGCACGTTTTGGTGGAATTGATTTTTCGCTGGCGCCCTTCCCGGAAGAATCCCGCTCGCTGGGCGCGGCGGTGGAGCGGCTGGGCGTGCCGCGCGTGGGATTACATGGTTCGCTGGCCGCTGCCGCCATCCTGACAGAGGCCATCGAGCGCGCCAGCATTCCGCGCACAGGCTTCAGCGGCTTCATGCAGCCCGTGCTCGAAGATTCCATCCTGGCACAGCGCGCCGCGGAGGGGACATTGACCGTCAAAGACCTGCTGCTCTACTCGGCTGTTTGCGGCACCGGGCTGGACACCGTGCCCCTGCCGGGGGAGGTGACTGTCGGTCAGGTTGCTGCGCTGTTGCTCGATCTCTCGGCCCTGGCTTTGCGGCTCGATAAGCCACTTACCGCGCGGCTGATGCCGATTCCTGGCAAACGGGCGGGAGACCCGACGAACTTCGATTTTGGCTTCTTTGCCAACAGCCGGGTCCTGGCACTGGAGGCGGAACCCCTGCGCTCTTCTCTGGCAGCGACAGAAACGTTCGAGTTACATGCTCGCCATTGAACCCCAGGGACACTCTGAAGCAGCGAGAGCAAGCAAAAACCGCCCACTCATCACTCACAACTGCTCGCAGGAGAGCACCATGCGAGCATGTTATGAAGCCTTGGTGGGCGGTTAATGAGAAAACAGGTTATTGCGGGGGAATCAGACAGTGCGGGTGGTGATTTCGAATTGCGGTGGATTCTCAAAATGCTTTTTTACCGCGCACAGGTCAGCAGCACGAATAACGGCCTCTTTGTATTTCTCGGGGAAGGAAGGAGGTAATTGAATCTCCAGGTCAATTTTTTCGACCATGCCCGTAAATGGGTTACTGTGCATGCGCTGGATAATCCGCATTCCGTCGGTAGGTAAGCCTCGCTGCTGGCAGAAACCCAGGACGTAAATTCCGGCACATGTACCAATAGAAGCGAGAAACGTAGCATAGGGGGTGGGAGCAGTTGCTGCAGGCGGTTGATCTGTTTTAACAGTAAAGGGACCAAAATGGGCATCTACACGAGCGCCACCGGGAAAATCAATCAACATTTCCATATATCAAATCTCTCCTGAAAAGTTTTGAAAGCGCTTTTTTAGATGAGTAAAGCGCAAAAAAGTTGCATAATGACACGCAGGACGGCACTCGGGTTGCCGTCCTGCGTGTTCTCCAGAAAAGTCGTGTCTCACCTCCTTCAACTGTTAGGGAGAGGAATTGGTGATTCCTCCGTCTCCTTTTTCCAAAAAAACACCCAATAGAGAAAAACAGAAATAGTGTAGATGAAAATGACATAGAGATACACCGGCCCAAACCCGTAGTGGACCTGCATCCAGCCGCTAATGGAAGGGCTGAATGCCCAGCCAAAATTCCAGGCCATGCTGGTCAAACTGGCAACCATAGCTCTGGATTTTGGTTCAACATGTTCCATAACAAAAGCGTTATATACCGGGCCGCCCATATTCATCAGAGTCAGTCGAATATAGTGCGATAAAGCACTCAGCCAGAACCAGGGAGCAAAACCGAGCAATGCCAGGAAGGGAATCGAAAGAGCCTGCGAGATGACCACCAGTTGGATTTTTCCGATTCGATCCGCGATCGGAGGAGCGACAATCAATCCAATGCCCATGAATAGTGCCCCCCAGGCCAGCACATTGCCGATGACGGGGTCTGGTTGATGATACACCACCCGGAAAAAGACATTCATGAACGGCATAAACAGCCCGGCCCCGACGGAGGTAATCAACATTGGCAGGACCATTTTCCCGATGGTGTCAATATGTTTCAGCGCATAACCGATGGGAGCGAAGAGAGAGCGTTCAGAGTTTGCCAGGCGCGGAGTTTGCAAAGCGAGAAGAGGAAGAAGGCCAAGGGTGGCAAACGCTGCAATGATGCCCAATGCCCCGGCATAGGCTGTGCTGCTGGTGGCTTCCACGCCAAGCGCGTGCCCGATCCACGTCGGCAAATAGCCCCCCACCGAATTGCCCACAAATGAAGCCGTCATGCTCAAGCCCTGGCTGAGGCTGAAGAGGTAAGTACGTTCTTCTGCAGTGCTGTTCTCCAGCAAAAAGGGAGCCATCGTCACCGCAGAGAGACTCTGCGCCGCGCCCATCACCACTGCCATGACATAGAATAAAAGCGGAGAAGGCCAGAGAACCATTGAGGCAATTGCCAGCGAGGTGAGCGCTCCCCCCAACAAGAGTGAATTCTTACGCCCAAGAATGTCAGCAAGATAGCCCAAGGGCAGCGCCAAAAACAGGGCTGTCATGCTGTTGATGGTAATAAGATGCCCAAGAATGCTCTGATTCAGATTGAGACTGAGCGCGTAAAAGTTAAACAACAAACGATACACGCCCAGTGCCGCGCCACTCAAAATGGCGCTTACCAGATACAAGCGCGCATTGCGAGAAAATTGTTGAAGCCGCAAAACGTAGGCGCGAATCACATTAGCCATGAATATTGAGATAATCCTGTAGTGATTTATAGATTTCTTGCAAAGCATCCGGCCGGACTTTGTAACGTCTCTCAAACCCTTCGCCGACTGTCACCTGCACCAACCCCGCCAGACGCAAAGCATTCAGGTGGTGCGTCACGGTAGGAGGGCGAAGCCGCAGTCGACGCGCCAGTTCAGAAGGTGAGAGAGGGGCGGAAGAAAGGTAATACAAAATGCGCAAACGAGTAGGATCGCCCAGCGATTTGAACGCTGCCACCAGGTTCTCGGGCGCTTCGCTCCCATCGGCTCCGCCCGGGACCTGCGGCCGGACGCCAAAAGCAATTGCAACCTCCTGTCCCGATCGTTCCAGGAACACCAGCGGCGTTACCCACCACGAGGGCAAAAAAGTCACGCTCGAAATCGCGCTCATATCCTCAAAGCGCACGCCGTGCGAAAGGCGTTCGATCAGCTGATCCGGTAAAAGTTTGCCGGCCAGTGTCTGTGCGGCAGCCAATTCCTTTTCGATCGTCGGCCGGATGCGGGCTTCCTCATCGAGAAAATACACCAGGTAGTATTCCTGTAAAGCCTCCAGGTAACGCTGGCCATAACCGGTTAAATCGGTCCAAAGATTCAGCAGATGATCAAGACCGGACGGGGAGGGGATGCGGCTCTGTTTGAAACAAGCAAGCAATTGTTCCCGGTCGGCAGTATCCCAGGTGCCACGCCTGGCTACATTTTCAAGCAAAGGATGGGCTTCTGCTCGCACTTTTGGAGATAAGGTCAGCACCGGTAAGCGCTGCTCGGGTTGCAGTTCTTTGATGGCCCACAAAAGCGTCTGACCATCGGCAGGCAAAGGAAGGGTAATGATCCAGGAAAGGGGCACGGTCGAGAAAGCAAATACTTTCTCCAGGATTTCCCGGCTGGAGGCCGAAAGTCTCTGCCGGACGCCCGCCGCCCAGGCAGGACGCAGTCCAAAATCGGCTGCATGATGCAGCACGAACAGACTCATCAAAAAATCACAGGCAGTGCCAGAAACCCAGCGAATCGAGGTCATATCTTTTAGATTATTGTCTAATTTATTAGATAATAATCTAACCGCAAAATTACGTCAAGTTCTTTTGCTGAAATTTATGCTATACTCACAAACAAGAATCCCCCTTGAATTGGGGAAAAATTACCGGCTTAACCGCCGCCAGGATACCAGCGCGAGTAGATTGATATGCCAGAAAAAACATCCCCGTCTTCCCTTGAACTTCTCTACCAGGTCAGTCGCGAATTTGCTTCGGCTCTGGACTTGCGCACCGTACTTCAACGGGTCTTGTTCCAGTCGCTGAAATACGTAGGCGGAGAACGAGCCAGCATCGTTGTAATGGACGATAACGGGAAAACTGTTGACGCGGCGATCGTATTCGGTACAAAGATGCAACGCAGTGCCACACAAACCCTGCGCGAGACCGTTGAACGGGGCCTGGCCGGCTGGGTAGTGCGCAACCGTCAGGGAGCCTGGGTTCCAGACACAAGCAAGGATGAACGCTGGTTACATCTGCCCGATGACTCTGCCGAAAAGTCGGGGGCAAAATCTGCCTTGTGCGTGCCCCTGCTCGCAAAAGATAAACTGGTAGGGGTGCTGACTCTCGTCCACCCCGAGCCGGGGGCCTACGATGAAAGCCATTTCAACTTGATGAAAGCAATCGCCGACCAGGCAGGAATTGCCGTACTCAACGCGCGTCTCTACGCCGAAAGTCAACGCCAGGCGCGTGTGATGACAGCCCTTGCCGCCTCGGCAGCAGCCCTGAATGTCGCTTTGAGGACAGAGGAGGTGCTTCAGCGTATTCTGAACGATAGCATGAACGCCCTCCAGGTAGAAACGGTTGCGCTGGCATTGTTAGAACCCGATGGAAGCATGGTCTTCCAGGCAGCCACCGGTCAAAACAGTGACAAAATCATCGGCAAGCGCGTACCGCCCGACGCCGGCATTTTGCACACGGTCATCAAAGGGAAACAAGGGGTGGTGATTCCCAACGCGCGGGACGAAAAACAACTGGCTGCGGAAGAAAAATTTGACGGCGTCGAAATTCGAGCCCTGGCTGCAGCCCCCATCTACGCCCAAGAAGGAGCCATTGGCGTTCTGGAAGCAATCAACCCCCTTTCAGGCGCTTTCGACCCTGACGCTTTGCTTGTGCTGGTGGGAATTGGGAACATCGCAGGGTCTGCAATTCAACACGCACAACTCTTTGAAAGGCTACAAGCAGCCCATAAACGCTATCGCGAACTCTTTAACGACAGTGTTGACCCCATCCTGATTACAGACTGGGACGGAAAAATCCACGAGGTCAACCGACAGGCCGCACTCATTAGCGGCTACCCGCCGGAACAACTCCAGGAAATGTCCATTTACTCGCTGCACAAAGCTGTCAAAGAGGAAACCCAGGTGGATCAAGAGAGCCTCAAACAAGGTGAGACGATCAGTTATGAGGCCTTGTTACACAACAAGACTGGCGTAGCCGTCCCTGTGGAGGTATATGTCCGGCGAGTGATCTTTGATGAAGCCGAGTTCTTGCAATGGTTAATGCACGACATCACGGAGCGCAAAGATCTGGATGCACTACGCGAAGATCTGACCTCAATGATTTACCATGACCTGCGCTCGCCCCTGGCCAATATCGTCTCCAGCCTGGATGTGCTCAAAGCACTGTGTGTGGACGAAGGCAACGAGACGGTTGAGTCAGTATTGACCATCGCCCGGCGTTCCACCGATCGGATTCAACGCCTGGTCAATTCTCTTCTTGATATTAACCGTCTCGAGTCGGGGCAAGCCATTGTCTCACAACAACAGGTCTCGCCTGCCTCCCTTCTTGACGAAGCCATCGAAATTGTACGCCCCATGATAGACAGCCGACATCAGACATTGCTTGCTTCCATTCCAACAGACCTGCCATCTATCTTCGTAGATACAGACATGATTCGGCGAGTCTTGATCAACCTGCTGGAAAACGCATCGAAATTTTCCCCTCTCGAGGGAAAAATTGAGACCGGCGTCAAAAAACAGGGAGAAAACATCCTCTTCTGGGTCGAGGACAATGGCCCAGGAATCCCCCCCCAAGACCAGGAGCGAATCTTTGAAAAATTTACGCGCCTCAAGAGCAAAGAAGGCATAGCCGGTCTGGGAATCGGTCTCGCGTTTTGTCGTCTGGCGGTTCAGGGACATGGCGGCAAAATATGGGTCGAAAGTGATCCAGGCAAAGGAGCAAAATTCTTGTTTAGCATTCCAGTGACTACTGAAAAGTAAGTGAAGGAGCATCCATGCAAGCCATTGCCAATGAAGTATATATCGAAACAAAATACCCCGGTGTCCTGGTAGGAGTCATCGTCCTCCCCCATGGTTTGATTCAAATCGACGCTCCCCCCTCCCCCGAAGATGGGCGCGCCTGGAGAGCAACATTGATGGGCCTCTCGACTTCTCCCGAAAGAGTGCTGATCAACCTGGATGCTCATCCAGACCGGACGTTGGGCGCTCGTGCCATGGAATGCCCCATTATCGCCCACGAAAAGACATCTTCTGTTTTCCGTTCACGCCCTACCACATTCAAAGGACAAAGCGAAGAAATGGGGGCAGAATGGGACGATATTCCCGGTATCAGCAACATTCGCTGGGCGCCTCCAGAAATTACTTTCAGCCGCCAGATTGCTTTCCACTGGGGAAATATGCCCGTGATTGTGGAATATCACCCCGGCCCGTCACAAGGTGCCTCCTGGGTGATTTTGCCAGAGCAAAAAATCGTTTTTATTGGAGATGCTGTTCTCGTAGGACAACCTCCCTTCCTCGCCAATGCCAGTATCCCTGAATGGTTAGAGGCTCTCAAACTGCTCACCTCTCCCGCCTATCGTGGCTGGCAAATTATCAATGGCCGCAGCGGGCTGGTAGATGCCACTCATATCAAAGAGCAACAAGAATTCTTAAAAAAAGTGCTGGCAAAAATCGAAAAAATTTCGAGTGGGAAGAACCCTTCAGAAGTACTCGAAAAACTAGCCGAAACGCTCATGGGCGATTTTGAAGCCCCTGCCGATCGTCAACAAAAATACCTGCATCGCCTGCGCTACGGTCTTCGTCATTACTATAACCACCACTTCCATCCATCATCTGCTCAGGAGGATTAAACACTATGCCAGAGTCATACGAACCCGTCCTCGGGTTAACCCGGGGAAACATTGTCGAATCGCAACATTATGGAGCCGCTGCAGTCGTTGATTCTGGCGGTCGCTTGCTTGCCTGGCTGGGTGACCCTTACCTGGTGACCTACATGCGCTCTGCCGCCAAACCGCTTCAAGCCTTACCTTTCATCGAGCAAGGTGGCGACCAGTTTTTTCACCTGACCTCCAAAGAAATTGCCATTATTTGCTCCTCTCATGATGGTTCCCTTGAACATGTTGAGACAATCAAGGCAATTCAGGAAAAAGTAGGAATCCAGGAAAACGACTTACTTTGTGGTGTTCACCTGCCGTTTTCCTTACCTGAACAAATCGCCTTGATCAAAAATGGCGAACAACCTACCCAAAACCAAAACAATTGCTCCGGAAAACATACTGGAATGCTGGCTTATGCGCGCATGCGGGGACTCCCCATTTCGGACTATATTAACCCAGAGCATCCCATCCAAAAGACCATTCTGCAAACCGTGGCAGAGATGTGCAGCCTGCCCCAAGAGAAAATCGAGGTTGGCATTGACGGTTGCTCTGCCCCCAATTTTGCTATCCCCCTGTACAATGCAGCCCTCGGTTTTGCTCGTTTGTGTGACCCGCGCGGCCTTTCCCCCGACAGGGCAGCGGCCTGTCGGCGCATCGTTTCCTCGATGGTCGCCAACCCTGTGATGGTCGGCGGACGAGGCCGTTTCGATACCTCCCTGATGGAGGTCTGTTCGGGCCGCATCCTGGCCAAGGTGGGCGCCGAGGGTTACATTGCGCTGGGAATTATGCCTGGCGCTACGGGAGCCGATTCTCCCGGCATTGGCATCGCCATCAAAATCGCCGATGGAGACATTTCGCTGCGCAAAGCCAATGGCGATTCCTATAACCGTGCCCGTCCCGCAGTGACCCTTGAAGTCCTGCGCCAGATGGGCTACATCAGCAGCAAAGAACTGGAACTCCTGGCAGAATTTGGCCCCACCAAACCCATCACCAATCTACGCAAGATTGTCGTCGGCGAACTGAGGCCAGTTTTCTCTCTCCAGAAAGCAGACTCTCCATGAACGATTTGAAGCAACTCGCTCTTCAGGTTCACCAGAATCTGCTGTCGTTTTACGGTGAACCTGTCTGGCGTAATCCGCTGCCACCGATAGACGAACTGGTCTCGACCATTCTTTCGCAAAACACCAACGACACCAATCGGGACCGCGCCTACCAGGCCCTTCGCCAGAAATACCCAACCTGGGAAATGGTGCGAGATGCAGATCCCCGTTCGGTCATCGAGGCGATCCGCCCGGCCGGTTTGGCCAATCAAAAAGGTTCCCGGATCCAAAACGTCCTCCGGCAAATCACAGCAGAACGTGGCTCCCTCGATTTATCCTTTTTGAAAGACCTGCCAGTGGAGCAGGCCCGGGCCTGGCTGACAAAATTTCCAGGAGTCGGCCCCAAAACCGCCGCAATTGTTCTGCTCTTTTCTTTAGGCCTGCCCGCCTTTCCGGTAGATACCCACATTTACCGCGTCACAGGCCGGCTGGGATTACGCCCGAAAAACATGAGCGTTGAGCAAGCACATCTCCACCTGGAAGGATTGTTTCCCCCTGAAACTTATTCCTCTGCCCACCTGAATATCATCCGCCTGGGACGAGAAATTTGTATTGCCCGCAAACCACGTTGTGAGCGCTGCCCCCTGCAAACCATCTGCACTTTTGCCAGACAGCCCGCCTACACGGTCTAGAAACACAGCAAATCTTCAAACTTGTATTCTTAAAGCAGGT
>DAOTZT010000377.1:0-2698 GCA_034434255.1 Anaerolineales bacterium
CCAGGGAGTGGACCGCTTCAATGGGGATAGGAGTGGGATGAAGCAGGTCAGTTGAGATTTCAGGCATTTGAAGAAAGTTGAGTTCGCGGTTGTAGATGACGGTTTGGGGGATGCCGTTTTCATCAAGGTAGGTGAGGGTGAGGATGCCGGTTTTTTCAAAAGCGGGGTTTTTGGTTTCGATTAAGTTCCAGGTTGGAAGGTTCCACGTTCCAGGTTGGGGTGTGGAGGCGTTCGGGCGGATTTGTGGAATGACGAGGTCTTGGGTGGTGGAGGTGTCGGTCCAGGTGCCATCGGGGTTTTCGGTGGCGGAAAAGCGGGTTAGGCGGGTGTGGAGGTTGCCTTCGAGGTCAATGTAGCCTACTTCGTGGGTTTTTTGGGAGGTGAATTCTTGTTTGGCTTCGTCGAAGGCGCGCTGACTTATGGTGTAGCGGGAGTTTTGGCTGTCCCATTTTATCTGCCAGCCCTGGCGGTCGAGCAGGGTCTGGGTCTCTGGGGAGAGGCGGGGGGATTCGGGGGGGGGGGGGGCGGGGGTGGAGGTGATGGTGGGGGGGACGGCTGGAGAAGGAGAGAGGGTGATGGTGGGAGAGGGGGCGGTCTGCGGGACGCCCCCTTGCGGGGACAGGCAAGAGGCGAGGAAGAGGCTGAGGGTCAGGAGCAGGGTGAGGAGGCGGGTGAAGGGATGCATGGCAGTCTCTAGGAGCAAGAGGTCGAGTTAAGAAGAAGGGAAAGTTTTCGCGGCGGATGACAACAGCGGAAAACTTCCTTTTGCCGTGCAGGATCAATCTTGCTTTATGGGATGAGCGCCTGGCGCAGGATTTCTGCCAGACGAGAGTCGAGTTCGCTGCCGTGCATTAGTCCAAAGGAGGGCGGTTCGCTGCTGCTGTCGCGGTAGGTCCACAGCACCCAATGCAGGCCCGCTTCGTTCATCGCGTTGATTTTATCGGCAATCCAGTTCCAGCGTGAGTCGGCAGGGGCGTTGGGCATGGCGCCAAATTCTCCTACCTGTAACGGGACGTTGTGCGCCGCGCCCCAATCCAGGAAGGGCTGCATTTCTGCCATCAGCCGGGTGCGATCCCAGGTTTCGTACTCACCGTTGAGATAATCCAGCCCCAGGGCGATGCTGCCGCCGTCATTTTTGGGTGCGTACACCCAGCCGCGCACGCGCAGGGTATCGCCTGCCCGCACGCGGAAAAGCGGACGGGTGAAGATCCACTCGGCTTGCGTCCAAACGCCAAAGCCGCCGTCGCCGTCGCTGATGATTTTCAGACTGTGATTGCCGCTGTGCGCCTGTTCAACGCTCCATTCGCCGCTGAAGCCGCTGTCGGACCAGAAGAACCAGTTGGCGGGGCGGCTGGAATCGTGCACGGAGGGAGTTTCCAGGTCGGGGTTGTAGAGCGTCTGCGGAGCGCCGTTCCAGTCCAGTTCCAGGTCATCGAACCAGACGCTGCCGACGTTGCCATCGGCGGCGAGTTTGAGGGTGGCAAATTCCACCCCAGGTGGGACGGTCAGGATGCCGCTGTCCCAATAGGTCCATTGGGCGGCGCGGTCATCGAGCGAGGCGGCATCCTGTGACCAGCCTGTCCATGTCAGGCTGGTGAGAACCGGGCCAGGGTAGGCGCTCTCGGCAGGGAGGGGCGAATCGCCCACCCATTCGGCGCCGCCGTGCGTGACAGAAAAGGGTTCGTAATCGTGGAAGGAATACACCACGTTGGGGTCGGGTAACAGGCGGAAGGTGTTTTCTTCGATGAGCGGATTTTCGACAAAAAGGATGTGATTTCCATCTACGGCGCGGATAGCAGCAGCCAGGCGCTCTGCCAGGTTCCACCACTGATCGGCAGTGGGCGGGGTGGGTTCGTTGACCAGGTCGTAACCCGCCACGACGGGAGAATCGGCATAGCGGCTGGCGATGTTTGTCCACAGGGTGATGAGTTTTTGCTGGGCGGCGGAATCGTTCCAAAAGTGATACTGAAAGATATCATCTTCGGGGGGGATGACGTGCATATCGAGGATGACGTAGATGCCTGCCTGTTCACACCAGGCGAGATACGAGTCAATCAGGCGGTAGCCGAGGCCGGTCTCGAAATAGCGCCAGTGCAAGCCGAGGCGGATGACGTTCACACCCAAACTGTCGAGCAGTTCGATATCGGACTGGGCGGCGTAGGTTTCGGGGGCGGAAGCGTCCCAAACGTAAGTGTAGTAGTAGGTATCTATGTTGACGCCGCGCAGCAAGATGGGCTGACCGTTTAGGCCAAGAATATTACGCCCCTGTACGCGGAGGAAAGAGAGTGGGCTGGGGGTAGCGGTCGGCTGGGAGCGGTCTGCGGTCTGCGGGAGGCAGGCGGCGAGGAGGAGGCTGAGGGTCAGGAGCAGGCTGAGGGTCGGTGTGAGGCGGGACATGGGGAAAACTCCAAAACAATGGTGCATTTGGGGAGGAATTCAAGTATAATGCAAGTTGGAGCGTGTGAAATGGCGTTTACGGTACGTGATTATCAAGATTTGTTGAGCCTGCTGAATGCTCACCCCGAGTGGCGGGAGGAATTGCGGCGCGCCATTTTGAGCGATGATTTCCTGGCTTTACCCACGATCGTCCGCGAACTGGCCGCTGCTCAAAAGCGCACCGAGGAGCAACTGGCAATCCTGGGTCAACGAGTGGATGAACTGGCCGCTGCCCAAAAGCGGACGGAAGAGCAACTGGCAA
>DAOTZT010000378.1:0-14972 GCA_034434255.1 Anaerolineales bacterium
GTATCTCTGAGTCTCCTGCAAAAAGGTGAAAATCGAACCACAAAGACACGGAGACACGAGTAAGTAAATGAAAGGAAACTTTGTGACTCCGTGTCTTTGTGGTGAAACTTCAGGGTTTTTGCAGTGGAGTCATCTCTGCAACAGAGCAATCCATTTGTTTATCTTCCACAGCGTGAATTCTATCTTATGAATTTTTGTATTCTTGGCTATGCGAAACAAACTTTTTCTAGCAGTTGGCTTTCTCCTTATCATCATCCTGGCAACAGCGCTCCTCCTGCCCCATATGCCCGCGGCAGACCAGCAGTTTGATGGGGAGCGGGCCTACGAACACGTCCTCGCACAGGTCGCCTTTGGACCGCGCCTCCCCGACAGCCAGGCCCATCAGCAAACAATCGCCTACATCACCCAAACCCTGACCGCTTACGGTTGGAAAACTGCTCACCAGAAAACAGAATGGAACGGTTTTGCTGTTGACAACCTCATTGCCTATCGCGGCACACTCGAAACGCCGCCC
Organism: Anaerolineales bacterium; assembly: GCA_034434255.1. Lineage (GTDB taxonomy): Bacteria > Chloroflexota > Anaerolineae > Anaerolineales > Villigracilaceae > UBA877. The sequence goes on from DAOTZT010000378.1 coordinate 515, forward strand.
GAGATCGTCCTCGGAGCGCACTACGACTCCCGCATCCACGCCGACCAGGAAACAGGGTCCGCGCACACCGACCCAGTGCCGGGTGCCAACGACGGAGCCTCGGGCGTCGCCATCCTGCTGGAACTGGCGCGCGTCCTCCCCTCAGACATCCCGCCGGTCTGGCTGGTGTTCTTCGACGCCGAAGATAACGGCAACATCGCCGGCCGCGACTGGATCATGGGATCACGCGCCTTTGTCGCAGAACTCGCTGTTTCCCCACAAGCAGTCGTCATCGTGGATATGGTTGGCGATGCAGACCTGAACCTCTACCTCGAGGCCAACTCTTCGCCCGTTCTCGCGCAGGAAATTTGGGCACAAGCAGCCAGGTTGGGATACGAGCAATTTATTCCCACCGTGAAGTACAGCATGTTAGACGATCATACCCCATTCCTTCAGGCCGGAATTTCCGCGGTGGACATCATTGATTTCGATTACCCCTACTGGCATACCACCGCCGATACCCCGGACAAAGTTTCACCGGCCAGCCTGGAAGCAGTCGGACGCACTCTCCAGGCCTGGCTGAGAGAAAAATAACCGCCAGCAATTGCAAAAAAGCACAACCTGACTTAAACTTACAGCAAATGAACCTCGTTGATATTTTGATCGAAATTCGCCCCGCATGGATTCGCCGCGTTGCTAACAGCATGGCGCGCGGCGCTGATGTGCGCGAGAATTTTCAGGGTCAACTCGAACGATTTTACGACCTGATGACCCAAGCCATTCTCACCGGTGACCCGGCCTGGATCGATACGATTTTGTACGATTGGGCAAATGCCCCTACCCAAACCGACCTGCGAGACGGCGAGAAAAACATGTCAGCGCTGCTCAATCGCATGCTGATGACCAGTTATGAACTGGCACGTGAAGATCTGAATCCGTCCGACGCCATGGAACTGCTGGGCGCAATCTTACCGGTGTTCACATACGCCCTCGAAAAAGCCGCCCGCTACGAAATGGAAAAACACGTCGCTTATGTGTCCAATGAGTTGATGAAAGTTCAGGCGCAAATGGAGCGCCTCGACCAGAGCAAATCCAGTTTCATCTCAGTGGCTGCGCATGAACTGAAAACTCCCCTGACTCTGGTAGAAGGCTATACCGCCATGATGCGGGACATGATCAACAGCACGCAAAATGAGCAAATGAGCGCCCTGATTGAAGGGGTCAACAACGGCATTAAGCGTCTGCGCACCATCGTTGACGATATGATTGACGTCTCTCTGATTGACAACAATCTGCTGTCGCTGAATTTCCAACCCACCTGGCTGAGCCACATCATTGACCTGGCCCGTCAAGAATTTGCAGAAACCATCAAAACTCGCAACCTGACCCTTGAAGTTCAACCTTTCGAGGGAAACAACACAACGTTCTTTGCCGACACAGAGCGGGTTTATCAGGCATTCAGTAACGTCCTCAGTAACGCCATCAAATACACTCCCGATGGAGGCAAAATCACCATCTCTGGTCGCACCTTGCCCGGTTTTGTCGAGGTGACAGTAACCGATACCGGCATCGGGATCGACCCGGAAGATCAGGAAATCATCTTCGGGAAATTCGGACAATTGGGGAATGTCCTCCTGCACTCCAGTGGCAAGACAAAATTCAAGGGAGGCGGGCCAGGATTAGGCTTGCCCATCGCCCGCGGCATCATCGAGGCCCATGGCGGGACAATTTGGGTCGAATCGGAAGGCCACGACGAGAAGCGCTGCCCCGGCTCAACCTTTCACATCTTGCTCCCCCTGCGGACAGAACCACCCGACCCAACGATCGCCCGTCTTTTCAATGCCGAGACAAAGCAGGTCAAATAAACATGCCCAAACGCATTCCTGAATCTACCGAAACGCCGCGTGAGCGGGCTTTCCTGGTTGGAGTCGAGATTTACGGCCAGGAACAACTGCTGACGTTGCAAGACTCCCTTACGGAACTATCCCTGCTGTGTGACACGGCCGGGCTGGAAGTCGTCGGCGAACTGACTCAGAAACTCGATCGGCCCAATCCGCAAACATTGATTGGTTCCGGCAAGGTCGAAGAACTCAAAGCCCTTGTCGAAGAAACCGAGGCTGAAGTTGTTGTCTTCGACGACGAACTCAGTCCTCGGCACCAGCGCGAACTGGAAAAGGCACTCGGCCATCACGTCCGCATCCTCGACCGAACGGCTGTCATCCTCGACATCTTTGCCCAGCACGCCCACACCAGCGAAGGCCAGTTACAGGTCAAACTGGCTCAATATGAATACTACCTGCCGCGCCTTACCGGGCGATGGACTCACCTTGCCCGGCAAACAGGCGGCGGCGGGGGACGCGCCGGATCGGTGGGTGGCGTTGGTCTGCGCGGCCCCGGCGAGACCCAGTTGGAAGTCGATCGCCGCGCCATTCGCCGGGAAATTGCCCGTCTCAAGGATGAACTCGAAAAAGTCCGCGCCCATCGCGAGCGATATCGCACCCAGCGCAAACGCTCCCGTCTGCCCACCGTCTCGCTGGTAGGATATACCAACGCCGGCAAATCCACCCTCCTGAACCGGCTCACCGGCGCAAACGTGTACGTGGCTGACCAGTTGTTTGCCACCCTCGACCCCACCACCCGCCGCGTCGAACTGAGCGGGGGCGAAATCGCGCTCTTCACCGACACAGTGGGCTTCATTCAAAAACTGCCGACCACATTGGTAGCCGCCTTCCGCGCCACCCTGGAAGAAATTGCCGAAGCCGATTTGCTCATTCACGTGATAGACATCTCCCACCCCAACGCCATGAACCACGCCGAGTCGGTTCAAAAAACGCTGGAGGAAATCGGCGCAGCGCACATTCCGCTCATTGTCGCCCTGAACAAAATAGACCGGTTGCCGGACCCCGCTTCTGCCCGCGCTGCCCTGCAGGCCTTTCCGCAGGCTGTCGCCATCTCTGCCAAAACCGGCGAAGGGATGGATGAACTGATCCATCTGGTTCGTCACACTCTCTACGCCAAGATGGTTCCTATTCATGTCCACCTGCCCTACCAACAGGGACAACTCATCTCGCTTTTCCACGAATTCGGACAAGTGGAACAAATCGAGCATGGCCGCACCGGCGTCACTCTGCGCGGACGCATCCCCGGCCGGCTGGTTGCCCAATTCAACACCTGGAAAGTAAAAAACGCTACCTCTGTTGAAAAGGAAAACAAAGATGATTCAATGGTTGAGCAAATTTCTTGATCACGCATCAGAATACCTGGCCGTTCGCAAAGGACTGCTTCCCCTGCTTGGATTGGTTCTCATCCTGGCCAATTTTATTGTCCAGTTTTTGCCCCTCGGCTGGTTCAGCGAAAGTGATCTTTTACTTCACCTGGGACTCCTTATTGCCATTTTTGGCCTGATGCTGGCCTGGGCGCTGTAGATATTGTCCACCGATTCCTAATTCTCTTGCATAAAAAAAGTGGGATGCAGGCATTCTCTGCGTCCCACCGATCAGCATTCAATGGTCACCTTGAAAAAGTAAGGGCTTTCTTTACCAGACAATTACTGTTACTGGCAGTAAAATTCGTGTTCCTCGCCGGCACTCATAGTACCGGAAATACTCGACCCTCCACACCCCGAAGCAACATACTGATAACTCCCCGGGCAAATCCAAAGCGTCTGATACCCCGGCGCTAACCAGAACGAATAACTGGTCACACCATTCAAGTTCAAAGCCACATAGCCGTTAGTATTATTCTGGATGTAGAGAGGCGCCAATTCAGCACAAGGCGGTGTGCGAGTAGGATAAACCGCAGGCAGGGAGATGCGAGTAGGTGTTCTGGTAGGAGTAAAAGTAGCGGTAGGAGTAGGAGTCGGCAGGATAGGGTGAATGATGTAAGTATATACACTCGAAGAAGGCGTATAAATCTGCCACCCATCGCTGATATTGTTGAGAATCTTCAGCCCAATTTTGACCTCGTGAGTTTCCCCTATTCTCCAGTCCCTTAGAACAGCGCCGATGAAGTAGCAGGGATCGCCATCGTCATTCGTTCTGTAACCGGAAGCAACCGCTCCCAGATAATCCCAACCATCAATGCTAAAAACGAATTCAATTTCTTTCAGATTTTGCTCCAAAATATCCTGGCTGGCCGCGCACCAACCAAAATTGAAGCCAATGTTCTCTGCATACGGAATCTCAACCTCGTACTTTACCCCCGCTTGTAACTTCATCCCCTCTGGAAAGAAGTCTCGAATCGAAAATACATGAGATAGGGGACAATATTCCCCCACCAGGCAAGGTACAAGGCCAACGGGTGCCGTTGGTGTAGGAGTGAATGTTCGCGTAAAAGTGGGGGTAGCAGTAAAGGTGGGGGTTGGAGTAGGCGGGAACAAAAACAAAACAGGCGATGCGCAAGCAACTTGCATGATGATTCCCCCTAACACCAAAGACAAAAAAAGAAGGAATTTTTTGTAAAGGTTGCTAAACATAGGCCCCTCCCGGCCAAGCCTGTACTGTCATTATAGCATTTCCAAAAGCGAATTCAATCCCCTTTATGTATCATGTATTCCCCTTACTAACCTGCAGAAGAGAAGACAGTCAGGTATCATCATCGCTGAATCTGATTGATCGTGCTGTTGCCCTCGAAAGCCTCCACCACCGCCTCGCCGCGCCGCAGCAGGCCCACATATTCCTCGCCCGTCCCCTCGGCCACCCAGCCATCCAGGATGAATGGCGTTGCGCCATCGGCGGGAAGCCAAACGCCGTTGAACTTGCGGGCGATGTGGACATGCGTCCCTGTCGAAAGGCCGCCTTCGCAGGAAGGATGCCCAATCGGCTCGCCAGCACGCACGAACGCGCCCACCGGCACCCGGTCACGGCTCTCAATGTGCATATAGACAACTACCCAGCCGCTGCCCTCGTTCCCATCCAGGTCGAGGTCGAGCGCTACCACGCCGTCGCCGGTGCGCGTCACCACCCCATCGGCGACCGCCGTGACCCAGTAATCCACTGTCACACAGCCCATCGCCTCGCCGGGCGGAGCAAAATCCAGCGCCCCGAAGGGTGTGCCGGCATCCCAGGCCGAATGCGGCCCGCCCGTAAACGACCAGACCTCCCCCGCCGCAAACGGCAAATGCATCAGCGGCTGGAGGAGCGCTTCTGGCACAAGCGGCTCGATGGCGTAATCGAACGGGAAGCCAAAGAGGAGAAAATACACGTCGTAAAAACCGCCGGGGGAGACATCCCTCAGCCAGGCGTCGTAGCCGTCCAAATGCGCAAAGAAATTCTGCACCCCCGCCGTTCCGGCGTTGATGGTGGGGGCAATGGGTACGACCGAGCCATCAACCAGCAACCAGTCGGTCACCGAGGCAGCGCGCCAGCGGTAGAAGCCGCTGTTGAGATGCACTGCCGCCCAGGCCAGTTGACGGTAGAGACCAGCATACCAGTCGTCAATGTAGCCGAAGGGATTGTAAGTCTCCGCGGGAGTCGGGTTCGTCACCCAGCCGGCGCGGTACTCCAGCAATGCCAGCAACAGCCGCGGATGAACGGAATAGGATTGCGCAATGCGCTCGACAATCTGCGCGCCCGATAACTGCTCGCCATACACATCCTGCGAGTAGGAGGCCAGGTAGCCGCCTTTGGCTTGCACAAACGCCTCCACGTCGAACGAGGCCGCCAGCGGCCCATAGACCAGTTCCGAGTCGGGGAGAATTTTGTCCGCCGGGCCGGTTGGCTGCGGTTTCACCGCCGGGATGATGAGCCGCTGGCCAACCTCCAGCGCGTTCGGATCGGTCAGGTTGTTTGCAGCCGCAATCGCCTCCACACTTACCCCGTAACGCTCAGCAATGGCGCTCAGCATGTCTCCCGGCTGGACGATATATTCCTCCTCACCGCGCGGCCCGCCGGAGACGTAATGCGGCGCGTCGGGGGTCGGCGTCAGGTATGGGGCGCCGGGCTGACGCGCTGGGGGCAGGCGGTAGGAAAGCGTCGGGGTGACAGCCACCGGCGGGGGCGTGGCCGGCTGGCCCGAGGTCCAGATCGAAGCGGGCGTGATGTCCAGGTCAGACGGCATCGTCGTCTCGCAAGCCGTCAAAAAGAGAAGCAAAAAGGGAAGGAGTCGGCGCAGCATGACAGGATTTTACCAGTTTCTGCTACAATAAGGCGCACACAAACACACAGGAGTAAACAATGTCGCAACTGAAATGGTGGCAGACGGCCATCTTCTACCAGATTTACCCCCGCTCTTTCGCCGACGGCAACGCTGACGGCATCGGCGACTTCCAGGGAATGATTGCAAAACTGGATTACCTCCAGGCCCTCGGCATCACCGCCGTCTGGCTCTCCCCGCACTACCCCTCCCCGCTCTGGGACTGCGGATACGACATCTCGGACTACGAAGCAGTCGCTCCCGAATACGGTTCACTCGAGAACTTCAAGACCTTCCTGGAGGGCGCTCACGCCCGCGGCATCAAGGTCATCCTCGACCTGGTGCTCAATCACACGTCCGATCAGCACTCCTGGTTTCTCGAATCCAAATCCAGCCGCGACAACCCCAAAGCCGACTGGTACATCTGGGCCGACACCCCGCCCAACAACTGGCAATCGTGCTTCGACGGCCCGGCCTGGACCTACGTCCCCGAGCGCGGCCAGTACTACTACCACTACTTCATGAAACAGCAGCCCGACCTGAACTGGCGCAACCCCGCCGTCAAGGCCGCCATGTGGCGCGCCGTCCGCTTCTGGCTCGACCTGGGCGTGGATGGCTTCCGCCTTGACGCCATCGGTACCATCTACGAAGACCCCGCCCTCACCCCGCACAACGTCCCGATGACGCTGGCCGAACTGCGGCACTTCACCGATACCGCCCGCACCCCCAAAGAGCGCAAACTGGTCCAAAAATACTGGTTCGAAATGTTCAAGTACCAGTGGGGCGGCCCCGGTCTGCACGACCTGATGAAAGAACTGCGCGCCATCCTGGACGAATACCCCGGTGACCGCATGCTCGTGGGCGAAGATGACAACATTGACTACATGGGCAACGGCAATGACGAACTCCATCTCGTCTTCAACTTTCCCCTGATGCGCACACGGCGCCTAACCCCCGCCTGGGTGCGCAAAAACCAGGCCGAGCGCCTCGCCCGGCTCGATTCGCTCCCGACCCGCGGCTGGCCCTGCAACACCCTCGGCAATCACGACTCCCCGCGCCTGTTCAACAACTACGGCGACGGCAAACACAACCCGCAGCAGGCACGCCTGCACCTGGCCCTCCTGCTCACCCTGCGCGGCACGCCCTTCCTCTACAACGGCGAGGAAATTGGCATGACCGACCTGCTCATCACCGACCCTGCCAAACTGCGCGACACAATGGCCATCTGGTATTACGAAAGCCTGGTCAACGAACTGGGCGTTGACCCAGCCGAGGCCACCCGCCGCGCCGGAGCGATGAGCCGCGACAAGAACCGCACCCCCCTGCAATGGCGCAACGCTCCCAACGCCGGCTTTTGTCCTCCCGATGTCACCCCCTGGCTTCCGGTCAATCCCAATTATGCGCAGGGCGTCAACGTTGAAGAGCAACAAGCCGACCCTCATTCCCTGCTCCACTTCTACCGGCGCATGATTCACCTGCGCCGCCAGACCCCTGCCCTCGTCGCCGGAGAATACCATCCCATCCACGAAAACGCCACAAATTACCTCGCCTTCTTGCGCACAACAGCCGAACAAACCGTGCTGGTAATTCTCAATTTCTCCGCCCGCCCCCAGCAGGTAGATTTTTCAGGCCTCGATTTTCACGCCACCCGCCTGCTCTTTTCGAGCGCCGAACGGACACAACCGCCCGCGCCGCAGTTCAAACTGGCCCCGTTCGAAATTTTAATTCTCGAAGGTCACGCTTAAAGCGTGACCTACATCACGCCTATGAAACCATCCTCTTCCTCTCCCCTCCTCTACGGCGGCGTGGAAGGCGGCGGAACAAAATTCGTCTGCGCCGTCGGCACAGGGCCTGACGACATTCGGGAAGAAATCCGCTTCCCCACCACCACGCCCGAAGAGACCCTCGGCTGCGCCATCGAATTCTTCCGCAAGCACCGTCTCGCCGCCATCGGATTATCATCCTTTGGCCCGCTCGACCTCGACCCCACCTCCCCCACCTACGGCTGCGTCACCTCCACCCCCAAACCCGGTTGGAATGGCATCAACCTCCTCGAACCATTCCAACGCGCCTTCGACCTTCCACTCGCCCTCGAACTGGACGTCAACGCGGCAGCCTTTGGGGAATACACCTGGGTCCCCGAACACCGCGCCCTCGATTGCCTGGTCTATTACACCATCGGCACCGGAATCGGAGCCGGAATCATCGTCAACGGGCAAATCCTGCACGGATTAACGCACCCCGAAGCCGGTCACGTGCGCCTGCCGCATGATTGGGCAGCAGACCCCTTCCCCGGCATCTGCCCCTTCCACGGTGACTGCTTTGAGGGCCTCGCCAGCGGTCCTGCCCTGGCTGCCCGCTGGGGTCAGCCGGGCGACAATCTGCCCGACGAACATCCCGCCTGGGGTCTGGAAAGCGGCTACATCGCCGCAGCGCTGGTCAACACCATCCTGACCCTGTCGCCCCGCCGCATCATCCTGGGCGGCGGCGTCATGCAGCGAGTCCATCTCTTCCCCCTCATCCGGCAAAAAGTGAAGGAATTGCTCAACGACTACCTCACCGCCCCCACCTTCGCAGGCGATTTGAGAAACTACATCGTCCCCCCTGCCCTGGGCAACCGCTCTGGCGTACTCGGCGCGATCGCTCTGGCCGCCCACGCCTTCAACAGCCTCCCCTCTCGCCCCGTCCCTGACCAATAAACCAGGCAGCGGCGGTATAATCTCCTCATCCCGACTTCTCCTACAAGGTGAAAAACTCATGCCTACTCCACTCATCGAATGCATCCCCAACTTTTCTGAAGGCCGACGCCCCGAAGTCATCGAGGCCATCCTGAACGCCATTACCAGCGTGCCAGAAATCTCCCTTCTCGACCACAGTTCCGATAGCGATCACAACCGCACCGTCATCACCTTTGCCGGACCACCGCTGGCGGTAGAAGAAGCCGCCTTCCGCGCCATCCAAAAAGCCGCCGAACTGATTGACCTGAACCAGCACACCGGTTCACACCCCCGCATCGGCGCCACCGACGTTGTCCCCTTTGTACCGCTTTCGGGGGTGGAAATGGGCGAGTGTGTACTACTTGCCCGTCGCCTGGGCGAACGAGTGGGACGAGAACTGCAAATTCCGGTTTATCTGTACGAACAAGCCGCCACTCGCCCCGACCGCGTCAACCTGGAAGACATCCGTCGCGGTCAATACGAGGGGCTGAAAGAGGAAATCGCCACCAACCCCGACCGTTTCCCCGACTTCGGCCCGGCTCGCCTCGGCCCGGCTGGTGCAACCGTCATCGGCGCCCGTCAGCCGCTCATTGCCTACAACGTCTATCTCACCACCGACGATGTCTCTATTGCCAAAGCCATTGCCAAGGCCATGCGCCACTCCTCCGGCGGTTTTCGCTACGTCAAAGCACTGGGCATGCTGGTAGATGGCCGCGCCCAGGTCTCGATGAACCTGACCAACTTTCACGGCACACCGATTTATCGGGTCGTAGAAGCCATCCGCCGTGAAGCCGCCCGCTACGGGGTCTCCATCCATCACAGCGAACTGGTGGGCCTCATCCCTGGCGAAGCGTTAATGGACGCCGCCGCGTGGTACCTGCAACTGGACGACTTCTCCCCCGATCAGGTCCTGGAAAACCGCCTCTATGCCGCTCAATCTGGACCCGCGGCCGGCGCCGGTTTCCTGGACGCCCTCGCCGCCGGAACACCCGCCCCCGGTGGCGGTTCCGCAGCCGCCCACGCCGGAGCAATGGCAGCCGCCCTGGTCGCCATGGTCGCCCGTCTCACCATCGGCAAGAAAAAATATGCCGCGGTGGAGGACCAGATGAACGAGATTCTGCTGCAGGCCGAGCGACTACGCCATGAACTGACCGCCGCGGTGGAGGAAGACGCGGCCGCCTTCGAAGGAATCATGGCCGCCTTCAAACTCCCCAAAGAGACCGAGGAACAGCAAGCCGCCCGCACTGCAGCGATTGAGCAGGCCACCCTCACCGCCATTCGCGTCCCCCTGGCGACAGCAGAGAAGGCCGTCACCGTGCTGGCCCTGGCCGAACGATGCGCCGCCCTGGGCAACCTGAACGCCATCACCGACGCCGCTTCGGGCGCAGCCCTGGCGCGCGCCGCCCTGACCGCCGCCGGTTACAACGTCCGCATCAATGTCAATAGCCTGGCCGATAAACTCAGCGGCGAACCCTTCCTGGCAAAACTCGAAGCACTGGAAGCCAAAGCCGCCACGCTCGAAGCCGAAGTACGGCGCAACCTGGTCGAACGCGGTGGCCTTTCGCTGTAAGACGAGGCTTTCGACTCGTCCTGTCGCAAACCACCACACGGAAACATCCATGCCAGGACTCTCTGGAGAGCGCAAACTCTTTTCCAAACGGCCTGTGCGCCATTTCACCGCTGGCATCGTCCGTCTTCGGGGATTGTTTCTCTTGCTGGTTGCGCTCCTGGCTGCCGGATGTGCCACTCCTGCTCCGCCCGCATCCACAGAAACCGCCCAAGCGCCGACTGTTCTGTCTCCAACACCTGCGCCCAGCGCCACACCCACGCCACTGCCCACCGCCTCGCCCGTCCCCTGTGACCCGGCTAGCGCCAATTACTGCATCGTCGCAGGCCAGTTCGTCCTTGAGCGCCCCATTTCTCCAGACGGAGTCCAGACCACCGACCGATCCTATGCCTACGGCTCCACCCTCGGCGGGGCACGTGAGCCGCATCACGGGGTCGAGTTCCCCAATCCACGCGGCACACCGGTCCTGGCTGCCGCAGCGGGGCAAGTTTTCTTCGCTGGCGACGACCGCACCGAGAAATTCAGCCCCTGGAACAACTTTTACGGCAATCTGGTCATTTTGGAGCACCACCTGGTTGGTCAAACATTTTACACCATCTACGCCCACCTCGCGCAGATCGATGTAGTCACCGGTCAATCGGTTGAAGCAGGGCAAACGATAGGCGCCGTGGGGATGAGCGGTTCGGCCAGCGGCCATCATCTCCACTTCGAGGTCCGCCTGGAAGCGCAAAATTACGACAGTACCCAAAATCCACACCTGTGGCTCGTCCCTCTGCCAGAGACAGGTGTGCTCTCCATTCGCTTTGTCAACGCCGCGGGGCAATTTGTCGCAACCCAACCGAATATCCAGTATTTCCCCGACCCGTCCGGTCTCCCTGCCCGGGCCTGGCAGCCCGAACTGTACGCCCCTGGCATGCCCCCTGCCTGGGAAAACGCCCTTCTCGGCGATTTACCTGCCGGGCGTTACCGCATCACCTACCTGTGGGGCGGCGTGCTCTACGAGCGCTGGATAGAAATACAGCCTGGCAAACTGACTCTCGTTTCTTTCGAGGTACCCTGATGTTCACCGACCGTGTCACCCCCCTGCGGCCCGAAGGGGCCTATGCCGTCCTTGCCCGCGCCCAGGCGCTGGAAGCACAAGGCAAACGCATCATCCACCTGGAAATCGGTCAGCCCGACTTTCCCACCCCCGCACACGTCAGCGCAGCGGGCATTCAGGCCATCCGGGACGGCAAAACAAAGTACAACCCGCCCGCCGGCCTCGCCGAACTCCGTCGGCGCATTGCCGAATACGCAGGTCGCCAGCGGGGCCTGGACCTGGAGCCGGAGCGCGTCATCGTGACACCTGGTTCCAAACCGGGGCTATTCTTCCCCACCCTGGCCCTGGTCAACCCCGGCAACGAGGTGCTTTACCCCGACCCTGGCTTCCCCACCTATGAGGCCATGATTCGCGTGGCAGGCGGGATTCCGGTGCCAGTGCCGCTGCGCGAGGAGAAACACTTTTCCTTTGACCTCGAAGCCTTCGACCGTCTCCTCTCGCCTCGTACGAAACTCATCATCCTCAATTCCCCGGCCAATCCCACCGGGGGGGTCATTCCCCTGCCCGACCTCGAACACATCGCCGCTCGAGCGCAGGAATACAACTGCTGGGTCATCTCCGATGAAATCTATGCCCGCCTGGTTTATGACGGCGAGCGAGCACACTCAATTGCTGAAGTAGATGGGATGCTCGACCGCACGGTCATTGTGGACGGCTTCTCGAAGACCTACTCGATGACCGGTTGGCGGCTGGGGTTCACCATTGCCCCTCCACCCCTGGCCGAGCGGCTGGAACTGCTCCTGACCCATGCCACCGGCTGCACTGCGACCTTCACCCAATACGCCGGGCTGGAAGCCCTGACCGGGCCACAGGATTTTGTGGAGCAGATGATCGCCGAATATCAGCGCCGCCGCGATCGGATGCTGGAACTGGTCAATGCCATCCCCGGCATCCATGCCCAAAAGCCCCAAGGAGCCTTCTACGTTTTCCCCAACGTGAAATCCTATGGCCTGCCATCCAGAGAAATCGCCGCCCGGCTCATTGACGAAGCGGGGGTTGCCGTTCTGGCAGGCACCGACTTCGGCCCAGGCGGCGAAGGGTATTTGCGGCTTGTATATGCCGTTTCGATGGACACCATCGAGGAGGGCCTGGAAAAAATGGCCCGCTGGTTCCAATCGCTCTAAATCTTGTCAGGATGTCCTTGCGAGGAGCGCAGCGACGAAGCAATCTCCACAAAGCCGCCAGGCCGAAAACAGAAAGCCCCCCGCAGATGTCCTTGCGAGGAGCGCAGCGACGAAGCAATCTCCACAAGTCATCTGAAGAAGTGAACTGGCTTACTCTGCCAACCAGTAAGCCAGTTCACATTACAATTTACGCAGCCGCCTCAACAAACTTGCGGTCTTCCTCTTCAGCAATGCGAATCCCTTCTTTCTCGTCAACCCGCGTCAGCAGATAAGCGCCTGCGATGAAGAAAAGGATCAACGAGACAATCGCCAGTCGGCTGCCGCCCACTGCCGCGCTGACGGCCCCAAAGAGCAACGGTCCCACCGTCCCGGCAATCTTCTCGCTGATGGAGAAAAACGAGTAGAACTCGGCTGATTTACTCTTGGGCATCATCCGCCCCATGAGCGAACGGCTCAGGGCCTGGCTACCGCCCTGAACAGTCGCCACGGCGAAACCGAGTGCCCAAAATTGCCATTCCTGGTAGAGGAAATAGCCGCCAATCGCAATCAGGGTGTAGACCGCCAGGCTAAGCAGGATGGCCGGTTTGGTGCCAATTTTCTTTGCCAGCCAGCCGAAGAGAAATGCGAACGGCATGGCAACAAATTGCACCATCAACAGCGTTCCGATCGTCGTTGTGGAGGAGAATCCCAATTCCGTGCCGTAGATGGTCGCCATGTAAATAATTGTGCCAATTCCGTTGTTGTAAAGCCAGAATGCAATGATAAAGAGCAGCAATTGCTTGTATTTCTTGATCTCGCTAAAGGTGTGTCCCAGGCGTCCAAAACTGGCCTTCAGCGGGCTAAATCCTTTCTCGCCCATCTGAATCCGCCGCTCGGGTTCGGGGACATGTCTCCACAGAGGAATGGTGAACAGGAGCCACCAGACTGCTACCGTCAGGAAGCAGATGCGCGTCATCAGGGTCGTTAAATCAGCCTCAGACCATGAGACGGACAAAGAGGGAATAAATTTGAGCAAAAGACCAGGCAAAGCCATGATCATCCCCAGGTTAATCGCCAGCAGGATGCCACCGCCCAGATACCCCATGGCATAGCCACGGGAGGAAACCTGGTCAATTTCATCTTCGCGGGCCACATGCGGCAAAAGCGAGTCGTAGAACACATTTGCCCCGGCAAAGCCAACGCTCCCCACAATGAAAAACAGGGAGGCAATGAACCAATCCCCTTCTTGCACAAGGTAAAGCAACGCTGTGCCAATGACGCCCATAAAAACGAAGATGCTCATCATTCGTTTTTTAGCGCCCAGAAAATCGGCCATTGCCCCTAAAATTGGGCCAAGCAAAGCCACAATCAAGAGGGCAATCGAGGTCGTGTAGGACCAGTACACGGTCGCCGTATTGGCCTGGTCGCTTTGCACTGCCACGTTGGCATAATAAACCGGCAAAATAGCCGCCATGATGCTGGTCGCGAAGACCGAATTTGCCCAGTCATACATCGTCCAGGCATGGATGGCACGTTTGTGTTGTTTTTCGTCCATGTTCAAGCCCTTTCTGCGTTTGATAAAAATAGTATCACGTCTGTGACGCGGTGGCCACTTGTAGCAGATCGTAATTGACCTTCTTGCAACAGAACAACGCAAAATAGAAAACCCACTTGCAAAACAATGGTTGCGGTCATTATACCCGCTCTCGGTGGCAGGCATGTAAACGTGCAGTTAACCCAACTTTTGTGCAACCAGAAGCGATTCGTTGAAAAACGGCATTGAATCACAAGATTTTGGCTTTGGTTCAGGGGCTTGCGCCTGGTCGCAAGGCTAACACCCGACCTGAAAAGGCACTGCACG
>DAOTZT010000379.1:0-1980 GCA_034434255.1 Anaerolineales bacterium
CGATTCGTCCTCCCTCTTTTTTCACCCTCACCCCCATCCCCTCTCCCAGGGGGAGAGGGGCGCAGGGGTGAGGGCCATGAGGTAACCATGCTGCGAATTCAAAACCTCTCCAAAACCTACCCCAACGGCACACAGGCGTTGAAGAACGTTTCTTTCGATGTGAAGGACGGCGAATTCATGGTCGTCATCGGGCTTTCGGGTTCGGGCAAGTCCACCCTGCTACGCTGTATCAACCGCCTCATCGAGCCGACCGAGGGCAAAATCTTCTGGGACGATCTGGACATCACCGCCGCGTCGCCTGCCGAATTGCGGAACATCCGCCGCAAAATCGGCATGGTCTTCCAGCAATTCAACCTCGTCAAACGTTCGAGCGTGTTGACGAATGTCCTCTCCGGGCGGCTGGGTTACGTCAATCCGTGGATGAGTTTGCTGGGAATCTGGTCTCAGGAGGACCGGCAGCGCGCCATTCAAGCGCTCGAACGCGTGGGCATTTCCGACAAAGCCTACAATCGCGCCGACGCCCTCTCCGGCGGTCAGCAGCAACGCGTCGGCATCGCCCGTGCGCTCATGCAGGACCCGAAACTGATTCTCGCCGACGAGCCGGTCGCCAGCCTCGACCCGGTCCTGTCGCATTCCATCCTGCAATACCTCGAACAACTCAACAAAGAGGGGATTACCGTCATCTGCTCTTTGCACTTTTTAGACCTCGTTCATCGTTACGCCACGCGCGTCGTCGCCTTGAAAGACGGCGTGAAAGTGTTCGAAGGCACGGCACAGGAAATTGACCGCGCCAAATTCAAGGAAATCTACGGGGAAGAGGCGCAGGAAGTGCGCGCTGCCTCGCTGTGAGGGTGGAAAAATGTCCAGAGAAACAGCGAACAGCCGTCCCGTCGTGCGAAGCGGAATCGCCTCGGCGTTGTTGCCCGGGCTGGGACAAATCCTGCTCCGCGAACGCTATCGCGGCTCAGGCATCCTGCTCGGTTTTCTGCTCATCCTGGCAACCACCCTGTGGTATGGCAAACCGATGTGGTATGTCTCGCCGCTGCTCATCTGGCTGTGGAATATCTGGGATGCTGTCAGTCTGGCACGGGGGCAGAAGCGTTCCATCCTTCTGCCGCTGATCTTCGGGCTGGCCGCGGCGTATGGCATCGGCTGGCAGGTGGTGGAGATTGACTTCAGCCATGCGGACGTGAACCGCGCTTTGTCTATCCTGCGGCCTATGGTCAATCCCGATTTCATCCAGCCGCGCCGCGAAGTGAACCAGATGTGGGTGCCGGTGCAGGTGCCGTGTTCTAGCGCACCGCCGGCTGCCCGCCGCGAAGACGCCGGGCGCGTTGCCATGGTCATCCCCGATTGCGGGGGCGTGGGAGAGACGCTCATCGTCACGGTGAGCGGCATGTGGCCCAACGCCGAGACGAACATTTTCTGGCAGAACCCCATCGGTAACCCGCTCATGCTCGGCGAGGGCGAAATCACCATGCTCACCCTCACCAGCGACGAGAACGGCTCGGTCACGACCACCATTCGCGTCCCCTCTACGGCGCTGGTGGCGGCGCCCGACCCCACCCTGTCGCAATTCCACCGCGTCTATTTCGAGCAATACCGCCCCAGCGGCGGCTATGAACTCTCCTTCATCGGCAACGAGGTATTGAAAGGCGCGCTGGCCACCATTGCCATGGCACTGCTGGCAACCGGGCTGGCGATGATCTTCGCTGTTCCGCTTTCTTTCCTGGCGGCGCGCAACCTGATGAGCGCCAACCCGCTCACCTATGCCATTTACGTGGTGGTGCGCACCCTGCTCAACATCCTGCGTTCCATCGAATCGCTCATCATTGCCATCGTCTTCGTCGTCATCGTCGGGCTGGGACCGTTCGCGGGCATGCTGGCGCTCGCCCTGCACTCGGTGGCGGCGCTCGGCAAACTCTACTCCGAAGTCATCGAAGGCATAGACCCCGGCCCCATCGAGGCCATCCGCGCCAC
>DAOTZT010000380.1:0-12482 GCA_034434255.1 Anaerolineales bacterium
TTGTCATTGCGAGGAGCGTTTTTTGCGACGAAGCAATCCCCTCGCAAACCAGGAGACTGCTTCGCTTTGCTCGCAGTGACAAAATGCGTAGAGTTTATAGAACAAGAGTTTAACTTGACATTGTCAAATTACTCAGCGACCATTGTGATTGGAGCGAGGTTATTGCAATCGGCGCCGGCAATCCCGGCTTCGACGGTCATCATGATAGCCGCCGACCTGAGCTTTGGCGGAATAGTGGCAGTGCGCGGGGCAAGGTGGCCCGCCACGCCAGGGGGTTGGTTGGCGTGTCTTGGCCTGGCGGTGATAGCCGGGGTTGTCGCCATTGGCGCTTTCTTGATGGGGCTGGCACGCGTCGGGCCGACCTATGCGGCCTTGCTATCCACCCTGGAACCGGTAGTGGCCGTGTCGTTGGCGGCACTGTTGCTGGGTGAACAGTTGACGCCGCTCAACTTGCTGGGCGGGGCGATGATCCTGGGGGCGGTCATCTTACTCACGCGCAGCGAGGAGCACCCAGCCGCTTCAGCGGCGCCCGATGAAGTGGGAGGCGAAAGCTAAACCATGCAACGGTTGGCCGGCTTTGTCTTGATTTTCATTTCTGCCATCTCTTTTGGGGCGCTGCCCATCTTTGCCCGCTTTGCCTACGCCGCGGGGGCCGATCCCATCACGGTATTATTCTTGCGCTTCACGGCGGCCACGTTGGTGATGGCGGTGTGGATGCTGGCGCGGCGCATCCCGCTGCCGCGCGGGCAAACGCTGCTGGGGCTGATGGCCATGGGGGCGGTAGGTTATGTGGGGCAGTCTATGTGTTATTTCAATGCGTTATTGTATGCCTCAGCCAGCCTGGTATCGCTGTTGCTGTATTTGTATCCGGTGCTGGTAGCCGGATTGGCGGCGCTGTTCTTGAAGGAACGGCTAACCAAGTGGAGTCTGGCAGCATTGGCGCTGGCGTTGGTCGGGGCAACACTGACCATCGGCGTCGTCGGAGGGGGAAAAGCAGCCGGCATCGCTCTGAGCCTGGGGGCAGCCGGCATTTACTCCGTGTACATCGTCAGCGGCAGCAGGCTGATGAAAATCGTGCCGCCCATTCCGGCCTCGACGGTGATCATGGCCTCGGCAGGGGTGGTCTACGGGGGTTTGGTAACCGTCGGCGGCCCGCAGTGGCCGCAGTCGGCGCAGGGGTGGCTGGCCGTGGGTGGCATTGCCCTGGTGGCCACAGTGATCGCCATTGTCACATTTTTTGCCGGCCTGGAACGCGTTGGCCCAACGGCTGCTTCCACGCTTTCCACGCTCGAACCGGTCACGACTGTGCTGCTGGCAACCGTCTTGTTGGGCGAGCGGTTAGGTTGGTTGCAATTGCTGGGCGGAGGGTTGATTCTGGCGGCGGTGATTGTGCTGACCCGCGGGGAAATCGAGCAAGCGGCTGTGGCGGCGGCGGGCGGCGGCGAAGCGGGCGGCGAACAGGCCAGTGACGCCGCCTCGCCCGGCCGTGTCGTTTACAACTCAGAGTTGTTTTTGACAAAATCCAACACCTCGCCTATGTGGGCAAACGCCAGGGCCGTGACCGTGTCGGCAGCGCCGTAGTAAATGGCAATGCGGCCGGTGGGGGGATCGTAGAGCGCGGCGCAGGGGAAGACGACATTGGGCACATCGCCCACGCATTCGTACAGAGTTTGAGGAGACAACAAATAGGAGCTGCCGCGGGCAATCACCTTCCAGGGCTGATCCAAGTCGAGCAGAGCGGCGCCAAAGGAGTAAACGAATCCATTACACGAGGTCAAAACGCCGTGATAGAACAACAGCCAGCCATCCTCTGTCTCGATGGGTACTGGCCCGGCGCCGATCTTTGTGCTTTGCCAGCCGCCTTTGACGCCCATGACAAAGCGGTGTTCTCCCCAGTGAATGAGGTCGGGACTCTGGCTGAGATAGATGTCGCCGAAGGGGGTGTGGCCGTTGTCGCTGGGGCGGCTGAGCAGCACATATTTGCCGTTGATGCGGCGAGGAAAGAGAACGCCGTTGCGATTGAAAGGCAGTAAGGCGTTTTCGAGAAAGTAGAACGTCTCGAAATCGAAGGTGTAGCCAATGCCAATAGTGGGGCCGTGATAACCATTACACCAGGTGATGTAGTAACGGTCTTCGAGCCATACCACGCGCGGATCGTAACGGTGCTCGAAGCGGCTCAGTTCGGGGTCTGAGAAATGCCATTCAATCGGGGTGGGGTCAATTTGCCAATGGATGCCATCGGGGCTGAAGCCGCGATGCAGGTTCATCTGGCGTTTTCGGTCGTCGCAACGGAAAACGCCGGCGAAGCGGTCTTGGAAAGGGACGACTGCGCTATTGAAGATGCTATTAGCGGCCGGGAAAAGGTGACGTGGGATGATGGGGTTGGCGCTATAACGCCAGACGATTTCGTCTGAAGCAGGTGGGCGTGGTTCCCAAGGGAAGGGGTGAGGCGAGGAAGAAGGGAGGGAGCACATAGCAGCATCCTTTCGAAAAAAGTCATTGACTTGTGGGCGAAATAATTGTATAATAACGGTGTTGGGAGCGCTCCCATTATACCACGAAATACAGGCAACGGCACTGATTTCAGGGAATTTTTCCCACATATAGCTAAAGCACTTTGAGAGCGCTGCCAAACGAGGTTGCCGCATGGCCTCTCTCAGGCTTGAAGACATTGCCCGAAAAACTGGCGTTTCGCGTTCGACGGTTTCCCGCGTGGTGAACAACCACCCCAGCGTCAGCGACGAGGTGCGACAGCGCGTCCTGGCGGCCATCGAAGAAACCGGCTATCGCCCACACGCTGCCGCCCGCACGCTGGCCTCCCAACGCTCCGCCACCCTCGGCTTGATCCTGCCGCAAAGCGTGGGAGCTTTCTTCACCGATCCCTACTATCCCCACCTCATCAAAGGTATCGCCCAAGCCTGCAACCAGCATGAGTACACTCTGGCTCTCTTCCTGGTAGCCACCCAAGAAGACGAACAACGGGTTTTTCCGCGCCTTGCCCGGCAAGGCTTGTTGGATGGGGTCATCATCCAATCCGGCCATCGCGGCGACCAGTGGATCATCGGGCGCATGGTGGACGCCAAAATACCGCTGGTGGTGGCAGGCCGCCCGTTTCGCTACGACAATGTCAGCTATGTGGATGTGGATAATATCAATGCAGCCTATAGCGCCGTGGTTCATCTGGTTCGCCTGGGGCGGCGGCGGGTTGCCACGATTACCGGCCCTTTGGCCAGTACAGTGGGTATTGACCGGCTGGAGGGGTATCGTAAAGCTCTGGTCGAGCGCGGCCTGACGCCCGATGAAACGCTCATCGTCGAGGGCGATTTCACCGAGGGTGGAGGCTTCTACGCCATGCAGCGCCTGTTGCCCGCTCGCCCCGATGCGGTCTTTGCTGCCTCAGACATTATGGCGTTGGGGGCCGTGCGTGCCATCCGTCAGGCAGGCCTGCGCATCCCAGATGATATTGCCATCGTGGGTTTCGATGATTTGCCCCTTACCTCGCAAGCTGAGGTGCAACTGACCACAGTGCGTCAGCCTGTTGTGCCGCTTGGCATCCAGACGGTAGAATTGTTACTCGATATTATCGAGAACGGCATCGAACCGCCCCGCCGGATCATTCTCGGCACCGAACTGGTGGTGCGTGCCTCTTGTGGAGCATCCTCGACCGCTAGAGGAGAGTGGCCAGGGTGAGAAGAATCGCTTGTTTTTTTGCACGTATTTGGGAGCGCTCCCAAAACCCCGCCCTCAAATTCAAGGAAAGGAGGTGAAATATACGCCTATCGAGAATCCTTGCCCGCCCCAAAACCTATCCCTATACCCAACCCAAGTTAAGGAGAATGAAAGATGAAACGCATATCGCTTATTCTATCCATCGTGGTGACTGCCAGCCTGCTGCTGGCCGCCTGCCAGCCTGCACCAACAGTCACTGAGCCTCCCGCTACGGAGGCACCGGCCACTCAGCCGCCGGTCGCCACTGAACCTCCCGCTACGGAGGCACCGGCCACTCAGCCGCCGGTCGCCACTGAACCTCCCCCAGCCCCCACCGAATACCCCCGCAATGAGACGCTCTACGTCAGCGGCGCAGCCTGGGGCCCAGCCAACGACTGGAACCCCTTCATCACCTGGAGCAAAGCCAACACCACCGGCACCATCGGCTTCGTCTATGAAACCCTCTTTGCCTTCAACCCGATGACGGGCGAACTGATCCCCTGGCTCGCCGAGAGCGGTAAGTGGAGCACACCCACCACCTACGACCTGGCGCTGCGTCCCAACCTGACCTGGAGCGACGGAACCCCCCTGACCGCCGAGGATGTCAAGTTCACCTTCGAACTCGGTCAGAAGTACGCCGCCATCTGGTTCAGCCCGGTATGGAACTACCTCACCGGCATTACCGTAAGCGATGACACGCACTTGCAATTCACCTTCACTGACCCGCTCTACCAGGAGTGGACCAACAACCTTTACAACATCGCCATTGTCCCAAAGCACCTGTGGGAAAATCGGACTGAGGAAGAAATCACCGCCGGCGCAAATGAAAACCCGATTGGCTCTGGCGCTTACCTGTACTACACCCACAGCGAAGACCGCAATGTGTGGATACGCAACGAGAATTGGTGGGGCAACGCCGTCTTTGGCAAACCGGCCCCCAAATACATTGTGGACATCCGCTTTTCCAGCAACAACATTGCGCTCGGCGCGGTGCTCAAAGGCGAGGTGGACCTGAGCAACAACTTCCTGCCGGGTGTGGCCACTTTGGTGGACAAGGGCTACATCAAAACCTACTATCCGCAGGCGCCCTACATGCTCTCGGCCAATACAGCCGTCCTGTTCCTGAACACCACCATCAAGCCGATGGACGACCCGGCCTTCCGCCGCGCCCTGGCCTTCGCCATTGATGTGCCCTCCATCGTCAACGTCGCCTACGCCAACCTGGTCAAGGCCGCCAGCCCCACCGGTCTGCTGCCGACCCTCAGCCAGTTCGATGACCAGGATGTGATTGCCCGCCTGGGCTATTCCTTCGACACCGACAAAGCCAAGCAGATGCTGGCCGACGCTGGTTACGTTGATGTTGACGGCGACGGCTTTGTCGAAGCCCCCGACGGCTCCAAGATTGAACTGGAAGTGACCTGCCCGAACGGCTGGACTGACTGGATGGCTGCCATTGACATCATCGCCAGCAGTAGTCAGAAAGCCGGCATCAACGTCAAAGCCGCCTATCCCGACTACGGCGCCTGGAACACCGCCCTCACCCAGGGCACCTTCCACATGACCCTGAACAACTGGGCCGGGATGAGCAATACCCCCTGGACGCTCTACAACCTGCTGTTCCGGCACCCGATCCAGGAGACGATGGGCAGCGGCAACTTTGGCCGCTACGACAACCAGCAGATGTTCGATCTCGTTGATGCGCTTGCCGCAGTCCCTACAGACGATGTCGAAGGGATGAAGGCTGTCTGCTCCCAGATCCAGGAACTCATGCTGACCGATATGCCCGTGATTCCGCTCTGGTACAATGGCCTGTGGGCGCAGTTCAGCACCTCCACCTGGACCAACTGGCCAGTGGATGGTTCCGGCTCCTCGGCCCTGCCGACCACCTGGTCTGGCTACTGGCAGATGGGCGGCATGCAGATGCTCCTCGAGTTGAAACCGGTCGCCCCGTAAGCGGATTTTCCATCTACGATTGCCCCTCCCCCCGAAGGAGGAGGGGCAATCAACAGCGAGATACTTTTCTCGGAGGTCGGCGTGCGGCGTTACTTTGGCAGGAAAATCCTGATTTATCTTTTGACCTTCTTCCTGGCGGTCACCATTGATTGGCTCATTCCGCGCTTCATGCCCGGCAACCCGGTGCAAAACATGCTGGCGCGCGTTGCCCTGCACCCCGAAGCCGCCGAAGCCCTGCGCAGTTACTTTACCAAGGCTTTCGGGCTGGATGTGCCGCTCTGGCAGCAATACCTGAACTTTTGGATTGCCCTCTTCCACGGCGATTTGGGCGTCAGCGTATACATGTTCCCAACCCCTGTCGCCGAGGTGCTGAAACGCGCCGTGCCCTACGACCTCTTCCTGCTCATCCCCTCCATCCTGTTGTCCTGGTGGGCAGGCAACAAGTTCGGCGCATTTGCCGCCCGCTCGAAGTGGTTGGACAACACTGTCTCCCCTCTTTCGTACATTCTCACGGCCACACCGTATATGTGGCTGGGCATTTTGCTGGCCTGGTTCTTTGGAATCGTCCTGGGCTGGTTCCCCATTGCCGGGGCCTACAGTTTTTCCCTGCGCCCCAGTCTCACGCTTGCATTCATCGGCAGTGTTTTTCATCATTGGTTCCTTCCGTTTGCCTCGCTCTTCTTGGTAGACTTCGGCGGCTGGGCAATTGGCATGCGCAACATGATCATCTATGAACTGGAAGCCGATTACTCCCACTATCTTGCCGCCCTGGGCGCGCCCCAGAAACTCATCCGCAAGTATGCCTTCAACAACGCTGTCTTGCCGCAAATCACCGGCCTGGCGCTCAAACTGGGAGTGGTGGTGGCTGGTGCGCTGGTGACGGAAGTGGTCTTCTCGTACCCGGGAATCGGCTATCTGCTGCTGGCGGCCATCCAAAACCAGGATTATTTTCTCATCCAGGGATGTTTCCTGTTCATCATCATCGGCGTCCTGCTGGCGAATTTCCTGATTGATATTGCCTACGTGCTGGTGGATCCACGCACCCGCCGCGGCATGACTGGAGAGACAGCATGAACGCGCCAAAGAAGAAAAACGAAGCCCTCTATTTTGCCCTGCGGAACAAAAAACTGTTGGCGGGGTTCTCCATCATCCTTGTTTTCCTCCTGCTGGCGTTGGTTGGCCCTGCGCTCACGCCTAACGAGCCTTTCGACTACGCCAATCCGCTCGGCCCCGCAGCGCCCTCAGCCCAATACTGGTTTGGGACGACCTTCTTCGGACAGGATGTCTTTTCGCAGTTTGTGTATGGCCTGCGCGCCACATTCATCGTTGGCCTCATCGGCGGCGGGCTGGGGACCTTGCTCGGCATGCTCATCGGTTTCATCGCCGGCTATCGAGGCGGGATGCTGGATGAGATCCTCAACGCTTTCACCAATATCGTGCTGGTCATCCCCACCCTGGCAGTCCTGCTCATCATTGCCGCTTATCTCGAAGTCCGCAGCATTGCCACTGAGTGCATCTTCATCGGCCTGACCGCCTGGCCGTGGGCGGCGCGTGCTATCCGCGCCCAAACCTTTTCCCTGCGGACGCGCGATTTCGTGGACTTGGCGCGCATGAGTGGGGTGAGTTCGACCAAAATCATTTTCCAGGAAATCGCCCCCAATATGATGTCATACCTCTTGCTGGTTTTCATCCTGCAGTTTGGCGGGGCGATTCTGAGCGCCGCCACACTGGACTTCATTGGACTGGGGCCGACCAATGCCATCTCGCTCGGTTTGATGATGCAGTATGCCGTTCTGTGGGGCGCTCTGCAACTGGGAATCTGGTGGTGGTTCGTCCCGCCCGGACTGGCCATTACCGCCATCGTCGGCTCGCTTTACATCATGAACGTTGGTCTGGACGAAGTCTTCAACCCCAAATTGCGGGAGATGTAAGCATGGGTTTACAAGTCGAGAATCTCATCCTCTACTATCAGACCCTGCGCGGCGATGTGCACGCCCTCGAAAACGTCACCTTTACGATTGACGATGGAGAAATCATGGGGCTGGCCGGTGAATCGGGCTGCGGCAAGACCACGCTCGGTCACGGCCTGATTTCGCTTGCGCCGCCCATGAAGTACATCTCCGGGAAAATCTTGCTCGATGGAGAAGCCCTGCCCATTTGGGACAGCCGCAAGATGGATGCATTCCGCTTCCGCAAAATCTCGATCATCCCGCAATACGCCATGAACGCCATGAATCCCATCCGCAAGATCGGAAAGATGATCGAAGAACTGCTGAGCGCCAGGAAAGTGGATTATCAGGCCTTGCTGCCCGAATTGAAGCGCCGCCTCGACCTGGTGAAGTTGCCGCATGACGTGTTGAACATGTATCCCATCGAATTGTCGGGCGGGATGAAACAGCGCATGGTGATGGTGATCTCCTCGCTGCTCAATCCTTCCTTGCTGATTGCCGACGAAATCACCTCCGCCCTGGATGTATCCAGCCAGAAGGCGGTGGCCGAAATGCTGGTCGAATTCCGTAACCAGGGCTATTGCAAGAGCGCCCTGGTCATCACCCACGACATCTCCATCCTGTATCAACTGGCCGACAGCATTCTTATCATGTATGCCGGCCAACTGGCCGAAAAAGGGCCAACAGCGGAAATCATCCGCAACCCGCGCCACCCTTACACCAAACTGCTCATCTCCTCACTGCCCGAGATTGGCGTCAAATACGCCGAGCGGAAACTGAACGGTATCCCCGGTAAACCGCCCCTCTTGCTCGACCCGCCCGCCGGCTGCCGTTTCAGGGAACGTTGCCCGCTGGCCTTCGACAAATGCTACCAGGTCCCGCCTTTTGTCGAAGTCAGCGCCGGTCATTTCATCGCCTGCTGGAAGGAGACCGACGGCCATGCTTAAACTCGACAACGTCTCCAAGACCTACAAAGTGGGCGCCTTTGGGAGCAGGCAACTCTACGCCGTCAACGGAGTCAGTCTCGAGGTGCGCGACGGGGAAGTGGTGGCGCTCATCGGCGAAAGCGGCAGCGGCAAAAGCACCATCGGCAAGATGATCCTGCGCCTGATTTCGATTACATCAGGCACGATCTCTCTGGATGGTGTGGATATTTCCGCCCTCAAAGGCGCGGCGCTGAAAGAGTACTATCGCAAGGTACAGGGCGTCTTCCAGGACCCGTTCAGTTCCTATAATCCCATCTTCAAGGCCGACCGCATTTTCCAGGTGGTGCATGATGAGTTCTACCCCCAGGTCGGCGCTGTCGAATGGCAGGAGAAGGTAGAGCACACCCTGCGCGAGGTGGGTCTCAACCCGGAGCATGTGCTGAACAAGTACCCGCATCAGTTAAGCGGTGGACAATTGCAGCGTTTCCTGATTGCCCGCGCCCTGCTGCTCGACATCAAGTTTCTGGTGGCCGATGAAATCATCAGCATGTTGGACGCCTCGACGCGCATTGACGTGCTGAATCTGCTCGCCGAATTTAAAAAGCGCGGCCTGTCCATCCTGTTCATCACCCATGACTTGTCGCTGGCAAATTACATCAGCGAACGGGCAGTGATTTTGTATCGCGGCTGCGTGGTCGAAAGCGGCGAGGTCGGCAGGATTTTCACCCGGCCTGCCCACCCTTATACGCAGATGCTGCTGGCCTCCGTCCCCCGCTTGGACAAAAAATGGGACCAGAAAACCAATGTCGAAACACAAGCCGATGTCGTCGGATCGCCAAAAGGATGTGTTTATTCCAGCCGCTGCCCGCTGGCTTTCGAACAATGCAAGCGCAGCAGGCCCCTGCCGATCGAAATCGAACCGGAGCATTGGGTTGCCTGCTGGAAAGTGACCCAAACAGGCGGATAACTCCCGCTCTCCATTTGCATCTCCCTGATGGCCAGAGAGGCAGACCATCACGAGCAGCGTCAGAAAGGAGACCCCATGCGCTACGGCTATTTCGATGATGAACGCCGCGAGTATGTCATCACGCGGCCCGATACCCCCTTGCCCTGGATCAACTATCTCGGTTGCGACTCCTATTTTGGCCTGATCTCGAACACCGCCGGCGGCTACTCCTTTTACCGCGATGCCCGCCTGCGCCGTTTGACGCGTTACCGCTACAACAACGCCCCGCTGGACATGGGCGGACGGTACATCTACCTGAGAGAAGACGCGCCGCACGCTGCCGCCCCCCGCGCCTGGTCGCCGACCTGGATGCCGATGCGCCGCCCGCTGGACTTCTACGAATGCCGCCATGGCCTGGGCTACACCATCATCCGCTCGCGGAAGCATGGCATCGAAGCCCAGACGCGTTATTTCGTCCCGCCGGGAGAAGCCCTCGAAATCTGGGAATTGACTCTCGCCAACCGGCGCCGCACCGCAGCCGACCTTTCCGTCTTTGGGACGGTCGAATTTGCCTTGTGGGACGCCCTCGACGACGCCGCCAACTTCCAGCGCAATTATTCCATCGGCGAAGTAGAAATCGCCGACAATGTGATTTACCACAAGAGCGAGTACCGCGAGCGACGCAATCACTTCGCCTTTTTTGCCTGTTCTGAAACACTGGCCGGCTTCGACACCGACCGCCAGGCTTTTCTGGGGCCCTACCGGGGCTGGGATTCGCCCTGGGTTGTAGAAACAGGCCAAACGTCCGGTTCGGTGGCGCACGGATGGCAGCCTGTCGGGGTGCTGCAGGTAAAAACCCACCTGGAGGCCGGGGAACGGAAGAAAATCGTCTTTCTGCTGGGCTATCACGAAAACCCGCCAGACGCCAAATTCGACCCGCCCGATTCGCAAACCATCAACAAGCGCACCGTCTCGCCGCTCATCGCCCGCTGGCTGAACCCGCAGGAGGTGGAGCGCGCCTTCGATGATTTGCGCGGCCATTGGGATGGCCTGCTGAGCAAGTTGAGCGTGCGCACTCCCGACGAACACACCAACCGCATGGTGAACATCTGGAACGCCTACCAGGTGATGATTACCTTCAACCTGAGTCGCTCGGCCTCGTATTTCGAGAGCGGCGTGGGACGGGGGATGGGCTTCCGCGATTCGAACCAGGATTTGCTCGGCTTCATGCACTTGGCGCCGCAGCGCGCCCGCCAGCGGATTCTCGACCTGGCCGCCACGCAACTGCCCAATGGCGGAGCCTACCATCAGTACCAGCCGCTGACCAAACGCGGCAACAACGACATTGGCTCGAACTTCAACGATGACCCGCTCTGGCTGGTGCTTTCCACAGCCGCCTACCTGAAGGAAACCGCCGATTGGAGCATTCTGGAAGCAGCGGCGGCGTATGACAATCAGCCGGGCAGTGAGGCCCCGCTCCTCGAGCATCTTCAGCGCGCCGTTCAGTACACGCTCGACCGTCTTGGCCCCCATGGGCTGCCGCTCATCGGCCGCGCCGACTGGAACGATTGCCTCAACCTGAACTGCTTCTCTGCTTCGCCCGGTCAATCCTTCCAGACCACCACCAACAAGGATGGCAAGGTAGCCGAAAGCGTCTTCATCGCCGGCTTGTTTGTGCTGGCATGCCAGGAGATGGCCAAGATAAGCGAGAAATTTGCGAAGAGAACAGAAAACGAGCCGCAAGGGAATTCCTTTTTGCCCTCTTCTTTTTACCTTTCCAAAGCAGCGGAAATGGAAAAAGCCATCTGGGCGCACGGCTGGGACGGGGAGTGGTTTCGCCGCGCCTACGATGATTTCGGCCGTCCGCTTGGTTCAAAGGAGAATGACGAGGGGCGCATTTTCATCGAGCCGCAAGGGATATGCGTGATGGCCGGGCTGGGTGTGGAAGACGGCCGCGCCGAAAAAGCTCTAGACGCCGTGGCCGAACACCTGGCCACGCCGCATGGCATTGTCCTGCTTCAACCGGCCTTCAGCCGCTACTATCTGCATTTGGGTGAAATCTCTTCCTACCCGCCCGGCTACAAGGAAAACGCCGGGGTGTTTTGCCACACCAACCCCTGGATCATGATTGCCGAGGCAAAGATCGGGCGGGGCGGCAAGGCGCATGATTATTACCTGCGCATTAACCCCTCGGCGCGCGAAGATTTGAGCGAAATCCATCGCTGCGAACCTTACGTCTATGCCCAGATGATTGCCGGCAAAGACGCTGCCACCTACGGCGAGGCCAAAAATTCCTGGCTGACCGGCGCCGCGGCGTGGAATTATGTCGCTGTCACACAGTGGATTCTGGGTATTCGCCCCGACTACGACGGCCTGCGTCTCGATCCGTGCATTCCGCCAGAGTGGGAAGAATTCGAGGCTGTGCGTCACTTTCGCGGGCAAGAATACCGCCTGCGCATCCACAACCCGCAGCACGTCGCGCGCGGCCTTCGCCGCCTGGTGGTGGACGGGCAGGAGATAGCGGGCAACCTGATCCCTGCCGGCTTGGCGGGGGATTCTCACGAGGTAGAGGCGTGGCTCGGATTCCCCTCGCTTTGAGTGCCAAGGGGGAACGAAAAACCCCACCCGGCAGAGGTGGGGTCTTCAGACTTGACAGGTTATCTTACTGGGGGATGACGTTGACGGCCTGCAGGCCCTTGGGGCCTTTTTCGATCGAGAACTCAACCTGTTGGCCTTCCTGCAGATTGCGGTAACCATCGCTCTGGATAGCCGAGTAGTGGACGAAGACATCCGGGCCGCCTTCGCGGCTGATGAAACCGTAGCCTTTACCGCCATTGAACCATTTGACCGTGCCGATAATACGTTCAGACATTGTAACTATTCAGGCTGTCATTGCGAGGGCGTTCTCTGCCCGAAGCAATCTCGTCTTGAACAGGAAAAACCATGCTTTGGGAGACTGCTTCACTCGCAAAAAGCGCTCGTTCGCAGTGACACCCCTGT
>DAOTZT010000381.1:0-1774 GCA_034434255.1 Anaerolineales bacterium
CTTGAACTTGCCCTGTCCGGCGACAATCGTGCACGAGTTGGCATCCTCAACGATGCCCGCGGAACCCAGTTGCTGGCTGTCTGCCGTTCCATTGCCATAGCCCGTGATCTTTTCCACGTCGGCGGCGGTGAGCAGGGCGCACGCTGGCGGCACCGGCGCTTGATTCGACGCAGGCTTGGGTGAGGGCGAAGAGGGGGCCGCGGTCGCTTGAGGGGCAGCCGCGGGTTGGGTGGGCTCGCTCGCTGGGGTACTCTTGCCTGCGCACGCGGCAAGTAGCAGGATCAGAGGCAGCAGGAACGCGAACCAAAGCGCGTGCCTTGCCCTAGGTGGTATCTTTGGTCGGCAGCCGGCCGGCGGATTGCCGGACAAGGGGCTGACGCCGTTGATCCAACCGCAAGCGAGAGAGACCAGGACAAACAAAGCCAGCCACGGGGTGACATTCTTTCGGGTGTTCATGCGTTCCTCCGAATAGAAATCTTTAATTCTTCGCCTCGTTTACTTGATCGTCCTGCATAAGAGAATCCTCCTGCCGGGATTTTCGCCTGCGCCTCCCTTTGT
Organism: Anaerolineales bacterium; assembly: GCA_034434255.1. Classification (GTDB taxonomy): domain Bacteria; phylum Chloroflexota; class Anaerolineae; order Anaerolineales; family Villigracilaceae; genus UBA877. The sequence continues at coordinate 559 of DAOTZT010000381.1, forward strand.
AGAGCACATAGCGCACCGGCCGCCTGAGCCGACGGGCAGGGATAAGGCTTTCCATGTCTTCGATGACCGTAACTTCCATGACTGTATCCATCGTCAAATGACGACGAATACGTGCTATAATTTTTCTCATAACCAGAGTGTAGCAAATTCAGGCTTGCAAAATATGACTTTTCTTGCCAAAAATGGAAGTTTCGTTTGCCGACTTCGGCAGTCTGCTGAAATTCCTGCGCCGCCGCGCCCAACTGACTCAAGCCGAACTGGGGCTGGCGGTAGGGTATAGCGAAGCCCACATCTCCCGCCTGGAGAACAACCAACGCCGCCCCGACCTGACCGCTGTGGCTGCGCTCTTCCTGCCTGCCCTTGGTCTGGAAGAGGATGATGAACTCGCGGCGCGTCTGCTGACGCTGGCCAGAGCGGATGAACCCAGCCGGAGCGAGGGCGCGACTACTCTGGAGGAAGAAACCATCGAGGTCAGCGGGGCAATCGAGTCCATCCCGCCGCTGCCGGCGGATTGGGAGCCGCCTCGCGCGCTGACCCACCTGCGCCAGCACCTTGCTCATGAGCGGCGCATCCTGCTCTACGGTCTGCCCGGCGCCGGCAAGACCACCCTGGCGGCGGCGCTGGCGGCCGAAACTGCCCGCACTTCTCCCGTTTTCTGGCTGACCTTCACGGAGGGGGTAACCACTTCTCTTGAAAGCATCGTGCGCCAACTGGCTTTGTTCACGCTCACCCTGGGCGTGGAAACGGCTCTGCCTCTGCTCACACGGCGCGAACCGTCTGTCTTGCCTTTGCCCCTCGCGGAACGTCTGGCGTTGTTGAGCCGGGCGCTGAGCGGGCAAGACTGCCTGTTGTGTTTCGACCGCCTCAACCTGGTGGCAGGCGACACGGCGCTGCTCTCTGCTCTGCGCCACCTGGCGGTCACCAGTCGGGTGCGCGTTCTCCTGACCAGCCGCGAGGCCCTTTCCCTTTCGGAATTCACGCCTGTTCCCCTCAAAGGATTGGAAACCGAGGAGTCCATGCGGCTGCTGGCAAGGCTGGGGGTCTCGTTGCCTGCAGCGCAAATGGAACAGGTGGCACTTCAGACGGAAGGCAACCCCATGCTTTTGCGCTTGCTCGGCGCTTATTTGCGCCACCACGAAGAGGACGCCTCGAACTGGCTCTCGAACGCAGAGCGCGTCCCGCAAGCAGGAGAATCGCTTTTCGAGGCGACGCTGGA
>DAOTZT010000382.1:0-3146 GCA_034434255.1 Anaerolineales bacterium
AAGAAGCGAAGAACGCGTTTCATCCCTTCAACCCCGAATGTGACATGGTGCTCATCACCTGACTCTGGAGGATGATGAAAATAATCAGGTTGGGCAGGAACATGATGAGTGCCGCCGCCGAAGCCATGCCCTGACCGGCGACCGTATTGCTCCCGGCGGTGGTGGAAGAAAGCGTGCTCAGGTAGAAGGCAAAGGTCTTCAGGCTTTCGATGTTGATGTACATGGCGGAGGTGTCGGCGTTGTTCCAGGTGGCCTGAAAGGTGAGGATGGCGATGGTGGCAATGGCCGGTTTGATCATCGGCAGGATGATGCGCCAGTAAATCACCACGTCCGAAGCGCCGTCAATCTGCGCCGCCTCGATGATTTCATCGGGGATGATGTCAATGAACTGCTTGAGCAGGAACAAGCCGACCGGCATCGCCAGCGCCGGAAGGATGTGGACGGCGAAGGAATCAATCAGACCGAGACGGGCAATGATGAGAAAGCGCGGGATGGTGACGGCAATCGGCACGAACATCAGCGCCACGGTGTTGACGGCGAAGAGCGTCTTTTTGAGTTTGAAGCGCTTTTTCGACAGGGCGTAGGCCGCCGTGGTGGAGACGACGATGGAGGCTGCAACCGAAACGACCGTCACCACCACGCTGTTGAACAGGTAGCGGCTCACCGGCACATCTGAGACCGACATGAGCGTGAACAGGTCCACGAAATTCTTGAAGGTGGGATTGACCACGAAGAAGCGCGGCGGGTAGGCAAACAACTCTTCGGCAGGCTTGAAAGCGGTCGAGAAGATGAAAATGATGGGCAGCAGCATGAACGCCACAACCGGGGTCAGGAACAGGTAAAACGGTATCTGACTGGGGTGAAAGCCCGCCGGGTTGATGCCGCTGTTGCGCAATCCGCGCAGTTTACGCAGGAATCGGTATCGCATCGGTTCACTCCTCGCTGCTAAAGAGACGGTTTGCCAGACGAGAGAAGAACAAGACCATCAGTAGCAGCACGACCGAGATGGCTGCCGCGTAGCCCATTTCATAGCGCAAGAAGCCGTAGTCCTCGATGTGGTTGACGATGAGTTGACCGGCATATTGCGGGGTGGGGTTGGCGCCCGAAAGGGTGACCCCGATGGCGCCAGCCTGGAACGTGCCGACGATGGACATCACGGCTCCGAAGAGCATTTGTGGCTTCATCGAGGGGATGGTGATGTAGAAAATCTCCTGCCAGCGGCTGCTCATCCCGTCAATTGCGGCGGCCTCGTAGAGTTCCGGGTTGATTTCCAGAATGCCCGCCAGCATTGCCAGGAAGCCGACCCCCATGCTGCTCCACAGCGTGACGACAATCATAATGGGCATCAGGTACTGCGGCGATTGCAGCCACTGAATCGGGTTCTGGATGACGCCCAGGTTAAGCAGGAAACTGTTCAGGTAGCCGTTCTGGTCGCCGCTGAAGAGCGTCTGCCAGACGACCGCCATCGTCACGCCGGAGGTCATGGACGGGGAGTACAGGATGAGCGCCAGGATGGTGCGCGGCCCGCGCGGCAGTTGCGCCAGCATCCAGGCGAGCAGGAAGGAGAGCATGTACCCGCCTGGCCCCACGATGACGGCAAACGTGATCGTGTTCGGCAGGACGTATTTCATGAAGATTTCGTCTTCGGTGATGAGCGCAATGTAGTTGCGCAGGCCGATGAAGCGGGGAAACTGAATGGTGTCGAAGTATGTCAGGGAGAGCAAAGCCGCTGCCACAACCGGAATGACGATGAAGACGAGGAACAGCAGGGCATAGGGGAAGACAAAGGCGTAGGCGCTGCCTTCCTTGTGCAACCAGGTGTGGAAGGTCGAAGTGCGTTGGCGAGAGGGGGCGCTCAGGGCGGTGTTCATTTGTCTGCCTCTTCTATCCAGCGTTTGACGGTCTCGATGGTGGGAATCTTGATTTCGCGCAGCGGCACACCGTTGCGGGTATAACCGAGTTCTTCCATCTTGCGCGCCATTTCGCGGTTGATGGTGAGAATGGCGTCGTCAATCGCCACGCGCGGGTTGACACCATTGAAGACGATTTGATTCCAGGCGTTGCTCAACGAACGCTCCTGCATGTACGTGCCGGGCAGTTTGACCGGCTCTTGCAGCCATTCCCACTGGGCCAGGATGACATCTTTGTCTGCTTCGGGGATGGGCAGGTAGCGGAAGGCTTCCAGGTTGGCAGTGTACCACAGGTAATCGCGTCCGTAATTCATAATCAGTTGCCGTTCAAAGGCCACCTGCGTTTCGGTGGACATCCACCACTTGAGGAATTGCCACGATTCCTGCGGTTTATCGGTGCTGGCGAGCATGATGCAGGTCTGTGCCGAACCGGTGGCGTAGCGCAACTGACGACCATCCGGCAGGACGGTGGCAGGGTAGAGCGCCAGCCCCCATAGCCCTTCAATTTCCGGCGCAGCAGTGCGCAGTTTGATGTAGGTCTCCACGTTCGAGACACCTACCGGCAGCGTGCCGTTGCGGAAACTATCGTAGAAGTTGGCGGCGGTGAGCGGCATGCCATAGACGGTAAACTGCTCTGCCATGAACTTGATGCCGTTGATTGCCTCCTCGCTCCCCAGTCCGCTGGTCAGACCGTCGGGGGCATAGAGTTCGCCGCCAGCGTTCCAGATGTAGGGCGCGGTCACCAGGTACCCTTTCAGCCCGCTGCCGCTCGAGAGCGGCGTGTAGTAGTTCATACCGTAGCGCTGCAGTTCGGGCAGGATGGCGATGACCTCGTCCCAGGTCTGCGGGACGGATAGACCGAGTTGTTCAAGAATGTCGCGGCGGTAAAAGGTCACCCAGAAATCCTGTGTTTCGGGAATGGCATACACCGAATCGTTGATGATGTAGCCAAGCAGCGAGCCAGGGGAGTAAATGCGGATGAAGGAATCAAAATCGTCGAAAGAGCGCAGGTCATAGAGGGCGTTGCGCACGGCTAACTCGAAGGGGATGTTGGTACTGATGCCCAGGGCCACATCCGGCTCGATGCCCGCAGCGATAGCCAGCGCCAGTTTCGATTCGTTCGGCATGATGGAAAACTTGACCCGAATGCCGGTTTGCGGGGTGAAAGTCTGGTCAGCCATTTGCTGCATCAGATCCACATACTGGCGCGGGCGGTTGACCCAGACCTCGATTTCA
>DAOTZT010000383.1:0-5077 GCA_034434255.1 Anaerolineales bacterium
ACAGATTGCCTTGAACTCTCTTTTTTATCGCGGATTTCGCTGATGGTGCGGATGACGCCGATGTTTTTTGTAAACAAATCCGCCAAATCCGCGTCATCCGCGTTCGGGTTTTGGGTTTGTACGGTAGAGAATTCTGGACTTTCAATTGCTCTGTTGTACACATCAGGTTATGTCGCTGCGAGGAGGCTGGAAGCCGAGGAAGCGCTCTTCTGGCGCAGGAGATTGCTTTGGGCTTTGCCCTCGCAACGACATCCTTGCCACTCATCAAAAACAGGCAGTGACTCATCAACGGTCATTGCCTGTTTTGTTGCGAACTTGTTCTTGTTTAAGGGAGTTCAAAGGTTTTCTCGATCACCAGTTTGAAGTCGCCATTTCCCTGGTCTTCGTAAATCTGGTATTTCAAATCAGTCGGGACCACCTTACTCAGCATTGCCTGGGCCGGGCAATATTTTTGTGCACTCAACTGAATGGCCCGCTGCACAGCCGCCTCGTCTATTCCTCGCCCACGGACATCGTAGATGATTGTGACGTGGGTGAACACTTTAGGATGCTCCGCTGCTCGGTCGGCATGCACGCGGACTTCAAAAGCGGTAACCTGTTGTTGTTTTTTTCGCAGGATGGAGATGACATCCATGGCCGTACAACCAGCCAGGCTGATGGCCATCAATTCCAGGGGGCGAAAACCATCGTCTGCGCCGCCTACGGCGGGGTCAGCGCCGAGGCGAATTTCGAAGCCTGAGTTGGCTGTACCGGTGAAACTCATCCCCTCCAGGAGGGTGACTTTTGCGTCCATTCTTTCCTCTACGGGGCTAAAAGTGGAGTAACGTATTTATCGAGCGTGGCGCGATTGATTTGCCCACTCCAGGCATAACGAATAGTTCCCTCGGCATCAATGAGGTATGAACTGGGCAGGTTGTTGTTGCGAAAAGCAGTAATTGCCTTCATTTCTGTATCAGGCCAGATTGGGTAAGTCAGTCCATGTGACTTGACGAAGGCAGACACTTCTGAAACTGGCTCTCCGGCCTCAATGCCGATTAGAACAAAGCCATCTTCTGCATGATCGTTGTAATAGGCTTGTAATTCTGGAATTTCTGCCAGGCAGGGAGGGCACCAGGTCGCCCAATTATTGACCAGCACAATTTGGCCACGATAGTCACGCAAAGAAACGGCTTTGCCCTCCAGGTTGGTGAGGGCCAAATCAGGAGCAGGCAAATTGAGGACAGCAGGGGGGATAAGATAAGGATTGCTTGGCTGCACCTCAGTACTGTTGGCAGAGAACGCCATAATCAGCGCCGCGCCAATGAGAAAGACGGCGCCTGCGATCATCGTCCAGATCGGGAATTTCTGATTGCGATGCGAGCGTTTTTTGCGGTTTTTCATAGTCAAACAAGTTTATTGGTGGCGTAATGCCTGTTGAATGGCACTTACCAGGGTCGATTCTGGAACAGCCCCGACAACATTACCGGCGCCATCGTTGATGACAGTATGGGGAACGCCGCTGACCTGATGCCGGTCAGCCAGAGCGGGAAATTCCATCGCCTCAATCATTTCAGCCTGGACGAAGGGGCTTTCCACTGCCATCATGTGGGCAAGCACGACAGCACGCGGACAGTATGGGCAGGTCGGAGTCACAAAAACCTGCAGGTGGACAGGTTGATTAAGTGTCTTCAAGAAAGCCCGCGTCTGGGGAGAGAGACCCGAGTCGCGTTGGGAAACAATCAGGATATCCTGAATGAGCGAGGTAAATTCATGACCAGACGGGATACCTGTCAGCCGGACGCCGTAGTCAGTGATGGTATCTCCGTCTTTGGCTGCGATCACCAGGGCAGGGGCCCTGTCCACGTGATAATGGGCCGCAAGGGCAGGCTCTGCTTGCAGGTCGTGTTGTTCGAAGGAGAGTTTATCGGAGAGAGCGACGACTTCTTCGGCCAGTTGGCGGGTATCGTCGCAATAGTCACAATTTTCCTGCGAGCCGAAAAAGATGATGTGGACGGGTTCTTTGAGATCCGCAAATACCTCGCGGATTTGATTCTGGATGCTTTCGTTCAGTAATTGAGCCATGAGAGAGTTCCTTTTGAATTGAAAAAAGTGGTTTTTGCTCACACGGAGCAAATAAGTTGGAGTTATCAGGTACAGCCGCCGCCACCGCTGATGACGTAACCGCAGTGTGTGCACTCTAGTTCGAGCAAACCGTTGTAATCCATCTTGCCTATCTCGCAACGCGGACAGGGATCACCGGGCCGAAGCGGCTTTTCGGACGGCTGGTTTTCTGTTGAGAAAACTGGCGGGATGTCCGCAGGAGACTGAGGAGCGTTCATCTTCCCGTTAGATGCAAAGCGCCGGTTAATGTTGCAAGTAATTTTCTAAATTGAGCACACGATAAAGGCGTTCGCGCACTGGAGAAGGGAGATCGGCTGGCTGGCGCGTTGTTTCATGGTAGAGATAAATTGTTTTGCGTAATGTATCTACCACCACGCGACAGTTCGGGCAGGATGCAAGGTGTTCTTCGATCTCCTGGCAAAGGCTTTCGTCTAATGTGCCATCTACGTAATCGGAAAGGTTGCCAATCAATTCCTGGCAGTTGAGGCGCTGATTGTTCATTCGGCTTCTGCTACTTTCTGCAGACGTTCTGCATAATATACACTCAACAGGTCGCGCAGGCGTAAGCGCGCCCGCAACAAACGAGTTTTGACGGCAGTTTCGCTCAAACCGAGAGCCTCTCCTGTTTCTTGAATGGAAAGGCCTTCAATATCTCGTAACAGAAAAACGACACGCAGTTTTTCGGGCAGGCGGCGAATGGCTTCGTCTAAAACGCGGCGAGACTCAGCACTGACCAATTCTTCTTCTGGTAAGCAGCACCAGTCGGTAAATTCGATTGGCATATATGTTTCGCCGTTTTCATCGTCATTTTCGGTATCTCCCAGGTCCACTTCGGGCTTTTTCTTCCGTAACATCATCAAGGCTTCATTTGCAGCAACCCGGTAGAGCCAGGTGGAGATACTGGAACGCCCTTCGAAGGAATTGATATTTTGCAGGGCTTTCAGGAAAGTGTTTTGTAAGGCGTCCTCTGCATCTTGCGGATCGCCGAGCATTTTCAATGCCAGGCGATACAGAGGCCCGGAATATGCCTCGACCAGACGAGCGAATTCTTGCCGATTGCCCTGACGAAGTGCCTCTACCGAAATGCTTGGTGCGTTGTTATCCATTAGATGTTGACCTCTAAGAAAAGTTACTGTATTCAGTATAACCGATTCTGAAAAGCATGACAAAACACACGGATAAATGTCAGATAGTTTATGATGTTTGCCACTAGAAAGCAAAACAAAGTTTGGCTAATATCCTACATAATATGGACATCAAGAAGTATGCTTCTCTTGCTTTTTTCAATGGTTTGAGCGCCGAGGATTTGGATGCTCTTGCCCCTTATTTTACGTCAATGCGATTTGTAGCCGGGACGACAATTTTTGAACAGGGAGAACGCGCTGAATCGGTTTATCTGGTTGCCAGCGGCGAGGTGGTGATTCGCTATAAGCCAATGGACGGCCCGCCGATGACGGTCACGCACGTTCAACCGGGTGGAATTTTTGGCTGGTCGGCGGCGATGGGGAATCAGGCTTATACGTCGGCGGCTATTTGTTCTCTTGATAGTGAAGTGTTGTGTATCAAGGGAGAGACATTGCGCAATTTGTGCGAGAAGAACCCGCAGGTGGGAAGTGTCCTTTTGGAGCGCCTTTCCCTGGTGGTGGCGGAGCGTCAACGCCACCGACAGGGCAACGTTTCTTCTATCCTGGCAAATGGGATGCGCCAGGCGAGTTGTTCGGGAGAGACAGGAGAGAATTGAGATGACCGATCCTAAAACAGAACTCCAACTCAAGGCTTTATTGGAGCAATTGAGCGCTTATATCGAGACGTTTCATGGTGGCTCCGTTGAGTATGTGGACTTTGATGGCAAAGTGCTCAAAGTGAGACTCGGGGGGGCTTGTCTCGGTTGCCCGCTTTCTCCCAGCACCCTCCACGGTTGGGTAGCGGGGACGGTGCGTCAATTTTTCCCCGATATCGAGGACGTGCAGGCAGTTTAAGTTCCCAATTGACAAGGTGATGTTACTTGAGGGCTGGGTTCCAGCCTATTGGAAAAGCGTCCCAAAGGTTATACAGACCTTTGGGACGCGTCATGTTTTGGAGAATACGAAACCCCGGCGCCGTACACCTGAGACGTCGGTTATACAGACCTTTGGGACGCGTCATGTTTTGGAGTGCCTGAAGTTATGCTCTGGCTGCAGCCAGTTCAACCTGCGTATATTTCAGCCGTTCCAGCACGGCTGCCGCAACGTTGCGCATCAGCGCGTAGCCCATCAATTTATCCACCTGCATCAAAGCGCGGATGGCCGGGCCGTCAATTTCCACGACCTTGACCGGCGTTGTGCTGCGCGCTGAGGAAATATACACATATGGCTCGATGATGGACGAAACGCCCAGCATTTCCCCTGGCGCAATGGAACCAACCAGGGCGTTGACCACGGCTCCTTCACCGCCTCCGCTGTAAATCAGGTCCACATCGCCTTCGAGGAGGAGAATCAATTTATTGGCCGGCATGTTCTCTTTGACAAGCAGGGTGTCTTTTGGATAGGTTTTTTCCTCTGCAATCATCGAGATGGCCTTGAGTTGCTCGTCGTTTAACAGAGCAAAAATGGGTAGTGGCGTAGAAGTTCGGGGGAAACCATATCATTCTCCTTTGTGAAAGTTTTATTCGGCTACTTCAATCCGCACGGCGGTCACCTTGTACTCTGGAATGTAAGCCACCGGGTCGAGAGCCGCCTGGGTCAGTTCGTTGGCCGAAGCATCGGGGAAATGGAAATTGGCAAAAATCATGCCAGGCGGAACGCGCTCGCTGATCCAGGCTTCGGCCTCAATGCTGCCGCGCCGGGAGGTCACGCGCACACGGTCGCCTTTCTTCAGGTTGAGTTCAGCGGCATCTTCGGGGTTGACCTCGATGAGGGCGTTGCCGTACACGTTCATCAGGCCGCGGGCGCGGCGCGTCATCTGACCGCCGTGCCAGTGATACAGGACGCGCCCGGTG
>DAOTZT010000384.1:0-1911 GCA_034434255.1 Anaerolineales bacterium
GGCTGGTCGGCTTCTCAAGTAAAGTGCGATTTTTGAGCCACGAAATTGCCGATAAACTACAATCTGCAGGATTCATTGCATCAAAATTGCTCCTTGACATCAGTCAGAAATGCTTAACTTGTGACTGATGGACTAACTGTAAACTTCCTGGCCACCTGACACTTTGCTTGAGCATCTGCAAAAACTGCATCCAAGAGGTCATTGCTTCGAGTGCTCTGCGCCCTCGCAATGCCCCCTCGGGAAACACTGTCGGGTGGCTGGTAAACTTCATAGGGCCAACAGGCTGACCAAGTAGTCAATATCGGAGAGTCGGCAGGAGAAATGGGATTGGTCTCATGCCTTGATTTGATTCAGAGAGAAGCAGACCGACCTCCCTAACGCGCCGCGGCTTTGAGGTAGAATTGACCGTATGAGACGTATTGGATGGCTCCTGTTGCTTGTTCTGCTCACGGCGTGTGGGACCGGCGTTCAGCCGGCGGCCTCCGTCAATCTGAGCGATCTTTCTCCCCTGCCGACCCCTGACCTGGAGGTGGTGCCGCTGCGGGTAGCGGTGGCGGCGGTCATCTCGCCCAAAGGGACGGTCGAGTCATATGCGCCCCTGCTCGATTATCTCGGTCAGAAACTCAACCGCCCGGTCGAACTCGTCCAGCGCCGCACCTATCTGGAAGTGAACGACCTGGTCGAGCGCGGCGAGGTGGATTTGGCTTTCGTCTGCACCAGCGCTTACATCGTTGGCAGCAATGATTTCGGCATGGAACTGCTCGTCGCCCCGCAGGTGCAGGGGCAGACGGTCTATCATGCCTATCTTATCGTGCCGTTCGATAGCCCGGCGCGAGACCTGGCCGACCTGAAGGGTAAGGTCTTCGCCTTCACCGACCCCATCTCGCTGACCGGGCGTGCCTACCCGACAGCGCTCGTCCAGCAACTGGGGGCTGCGCCCGAAACTTTCTTCAGCCGCACCTTTTTCACCTACAGCCACGACGAGGCTATCTATGCCGTAGCCAACGGCCTGGCCGACGGCGCCAGCGTGGATAGCATGGTGTTCGACTACGCTCTCGCCCGCGACCCCTCCCTGGCCCAAAAGGTGAAGGTCATTCACCAATCGCCGCCCTTCGGCATTCCGCCGGTGGTGGTCAACCCGAACCTGCGCCCGCAAATCAAGGCAGATTTGCAGGCCCTCTTGCTCGATATGCACCAGGACCCTGCCGGTCAGGCTGCGTTGAGCGCCATCGGCATCGAGCGCTTCGTCACGATTGACGATTCGGCCTACGTCGCCGCCCGCTTGCTCATTCAAGAAGTGCCGCTGCCGGGTTTACCATGAGAGAACACTTGCGTTTTCTGGCTGCGCGCCTTTGGTGGCTGATTTCGGCAGTCAGCGTGCGCGTCAAAATTCTGGGGATGGCGCTGGGATTGGTGCTCCTGTTCGGCGGCGGGATTCTCTGGCAGGTGCGCGCCGCGCTCACCCGCACGCTTCAGACGCAGGCCGAAGCCGAGAGTGTGACCCTGGGGCGTGACCTGGCCGCCCGCGCCGCCGACCCCATCCTGCTCAACGATCTGGTCGGTCTGCAAAGGCTGCTTGCCGAGACGCTGGCCAACAATCCCGATCTGCGCTACGCCTTCATCCTGGACAAAGGCGGCCAGGTGCTGGTGCATACGTTTGGGGAGGGCTTTCCGCTGGCTTTGCTGGATGCCAATCGCGCCGAAGCGCAAGAACATCATCACACCGTCCTGTTGCAAACCGAAGAGGGCCTGGTGTGGGATACGGCAGTGCCGATTCTGGATGGCCGCGTGGGGGTGATGCGCGTGGGGGTCTCAGACGCCGGGCTGCGGGCTGCGATTGCCGCCGTCAGCGGGCAGATTTTGCTCACGATGGCGCTCGTCTCGGCTTTGGGTGTGCTGGGGGCGACGCTG
>DAOTZT010000385.1:0-9528 GCA_034434255.1 Anaerolineales bacterium
CGAAACAGGGGTGTCACGGCGAACGAGCGCTTTTTGCGAGTGAAGCAGTCTCCCAAAGCATGGTTTTTCCTGTTCAACACGAGATTGCTTCGGGCAAAAAACGCCCTCGCAATGACAGCCTGAATAGTTACTCCGGGACAAGGTGTTGTTTGGAGCCGGCAGTTGCTGGGAGTGGGCAGACCATGCAGCGAGGATGCCGCTGGCGCTACGGATTGGGCCGGATGCCATACACCCATTTGAAATCTACGCCGAGGGAGGCGGCCTGATAGGTGCGTTCATCTGCCGGAGAAAGCCGACTGGCGATCTCGGCAGAAATGAGCGGGATGGTCTTCAGGGCGTAGAGCCGCTTTGCGATGCGGGCGATTCCTGCTTCACTCCACATCCAGTCGGGGGGGAATTGCTCGAGGTGGAGAGGGCGGGTGTAGCCGCGCAGGGATTTCTCTTTGTTGATGCTGAAGTAGAAGTCGAAGTATGACATGGCCAGTTCGCGCAGGGAGCGGTAAACCGGTTCGCGCGAACGCAGCACGGGGTAGTTGGATTTGGCCAGACAGCCCCACAGGCCATCCACGCGATAGAGGGCGAGGACGTGGTCATCGTCTTGGCCGGGGTCAGGTCTCAGGTCCAGGATGAGCGGGGGATGCCCCAGCCGGCTGAGGGCAAGAGCGGCGAAAATGCCGCCATCGAGGCAGTGGGCCTGATGATCGGTCATCACTCGCAGAGGGGAGCGGTCGAGTTCCTCGGCGATGTAGGGCAGGCTATCCAGGTAGGCCTGGATTTCTGCGGGGGAGCGAAGTGCCTGGAACTGGCGTCGCAGTTCAGGCGGCAGACGATTTTCGAATTCTGACAAACTGCGCATAAGCATACTCCTGAGTTAATTGCAGATTTTCTGAGTATAACGTTATAATTCGCCACAAGGATGTGCAATGATTGCTCACAAGGGACTGTTCTTTGTGTTCCAGATGATCAATGTACTTCTGTTGATTCTCTGGCTGGTGTTGACTCTCGTTGCTCTCTTTGGCTTGCGGAAGCGAATGCCCGCTGTGGCCCGCGTGTTGTGGGCTATTTTCATCGGGTGTGTGCCGATTATGGGGGCAGTGGCATACTGGATTGTCTGTCCTGACGCTGATCAACCAGCAGAATAACTTTTCCTGGCCTGGCGGTCTTTGCTGTCCGCGGACGGGGCTTGGGGAGGCTGACGGATGCGCAGTGGAATTGTCTTGCAGGAAAAATACGAACGGAATGGTTGGCCTTCAATGCCGCGGCCTGACTTGAAGCCGCCAGAGGGGTGGAGTCTCTCGCTCATTACGGCGGTTAATCGGCCGCGCAATCACCGCCTTTCGCTAGATGGCAAGTGGATCGCTTTTATCTGGGATCGCGAAGACCTGTCGGATATTTATCTGATGCCCTCTGCAGGTGGTTGGCCACGCCGTATTTCTACATCTCGGCCAGCGGTCGTTTACTGGGACGATGAAGTGCCGCGCTGGTCGCCGGATGGCCGCTGGCTGGCGTTCACCATGAATCGCTGGGTGTATGTCGTCCCGGCGGATGGCGGTTTGCCGAAGAGTATTTCCAGTTTTAGCGTCGAAGCCTATGCTTCTGAATGGATGCCTGATAGTTTTCACCTGCTCATTCTGGTCGAACGGGATGAGACTTTGCAATTGCTGCTGACCGATCGGGAGGGAAGTTGGCCGCGAGCATTGGTGACCGGCTTCGGGGATGTGCGCGAGGCGGTGCCATCTCCCGATGGGAAATGGGTAGCCTACACCTTCGACCCGTGCGGGGACCCGAATCGCCGCGATGTGCGCCTGGTGGAGGTGGAGACCGGTCAGACGCGCCTTTTGGCCGGTGCGCCGCGCCAGAAAAATTTCTGGCCGCGCTGGTCGCCGGATGGTTCGGTGTTGATGTTTCTCTCTGGTCGGACGGGGTTCGATGAACTGTGGCTTGTTCGCCCGGATGGCGAGGGCTTGCGTCGTCTGACTCATCTGGAGGCCGATATTTCGGAGCCGTCGTGGTCGCCCGATGGCAAACGAATTGCGCTCACGGTCAATCGCGGCGGGCAGTATCACCTGGCCATTGTGGATGCAGAGACCGGTGAATGCCATGATTTGAGGCGCGCTGCTGGCATTTATTCCCGCCCGCAGTGGTCGCCAGAGGGGTCTTTCCTGACGGTGGAGTTTGAGAGTCCGGTGCAGGCGCCGGATATTTACCGGATTGATGTCGAAAGCGGTCGAGAGACGCAATTGACCTTTTCCATGCTGCCGGCGCTGGAAGCGCTGCCGCTGATTATGCCGGAGGTGGTCACGTACAAGAGCAAAGACAAAGTCGAGATTCCGGCGCTGCTGTTCCGGCCGCGTCACCCTAACGGGGCAGCAATCATCTATCCGCACGGCGGGCCATCTTCGCAGTACTGCTTCGAGTGGGATATTCTGACCCAGTATTTGCTGGCAAAAGGGTACACGTTTTTGATGCCCAATTATCGTGGCTCGACCGGCTATGGTCTGGAGTTTGAACAGTTGAATTACGGCCAATGGGGGCAGGGAGATGTACAGGATTGCCTGGCGGGGGCGCGTTTTCTGGCTGCGCTGGATGAGGTCATGCCGGAGCGGATTGCCATTTATGGGGCCAGTTACGGCGGTTATCTGGTGGCCTGCTGCCTGGCTCGCGATCCAGAATATCTGTTTGCTTGTGGAATCAGCAAATTTGGCGATGCCCATCTGGAGACCTCGTGGGCGTTGTGCTCGCGCGAGTTGCGCTATTATACCGAGAAAATGATTGGCCACCCTGCAAAAAACCGGGATGTTTATTACGAAGGTTCGCCGATTTATCAGGTGGAAAATATCGAAAGCCCGGTCTTAATTTTGCATGGCCTGGAGGACGACATTGTCCCCCCTGAGGCTTCAGAAGACTGGGTGGAGGCGCTGCGCCGCGCCGATAAGACGTTTGAATATAAAACGTATGCCGGGGAATCGCACGGTTTTTTGAAACGTGCCACCCAACTGGATGCCTATGCCCGCATCGAGCGGTTCCTGGACTGGTACCTGATGCCGATGCCGACGGAGTAAGGGCCAGGCCCCATCATCCGGCTTTTACGGCCCAACAGGCCACGTGGTGATCGGGAGCGACCTGCTCTAAAAGGGGTTCTTCCTGTGTGCAACGCTCCAGGCGTAGTGGGCAACGCGGGTGGAAGCGGCAACCTGCGGGCGGGTTGAGGGGGCTGGGGACATCGCCTTCCAGTAAAATGCGTTTTTTCCGGCGCGCCGTGTGCGGGTCCGCGACCGGAGCAGCGGAGATGAGGGCTTGCGAGTAGGGGTGAAGGGGATGTTCGTAGAGTTCATCCTTGCTGCCCATTTCGACGATTTTCCCCAGATACATGACGGCTACATCGTCGCACACATGGCGCACCATGCTCAAATCGTGTGCGATGAAAAGGTAAGTCAGGCCGAGACGGTCTTGCAGGTCTTCGAGCAGATTTACCACCTGGGCCTGGATAGAGACGTCCAGAGCCGAGATGGGTTCGTCACAGACGATGAATTTGGGGTCTGAGGCCAGGGCGCGAGCGATTCCGATGCGTTGGCGCTGACCGCCCGAAAACTCGTGTGGGAAGCGGTTAATCTGGCGCGGACTCAGTCCGACCAGTTCCATCAATTGCTGTACTCGTTCGGTGCGCTCACGTTCGGTTTTGGACAGGCCGTGAACGCGGAGTGGTTCCCCAATGATGGCGTTCACCGTCCAGCGCGGGTTGAGCGAAGCAAACGGATCCTGGAAGATGATTTGTGCCTTACGGCGTAAGGCCATTAATTCGGCCCCTCTGGCAGCAAAGACATCGTGACCGTCAATCCAGACACGCCCGCCGCTGGGCTGGTAAAGGGCCAGCAGGGTGCGACCGGCGGTTGTTTTTCCGCAGCCCGATTCACCGACCAGGCCGAGCGTTTGCCCTGCCTCGATGGCGAAAGAAATATCGTCCACGGCGCGGACCTGCCCGATGACCCGCTGAAATACGACTCCCCGCGTAACAGGAAAATACTTTTTCAGGTTTTGGACAAAGACTAGTGGCGTTGCGTTCATTGTGGTCGTCCTGTGTTGACATCCACCCAGCAGGCGCTGGAATGACCGGCGGCAATCGCGCCCAGCGGTGGGTTTTCAATGTGGCAGCGGTCAAAGGCCAGTTCACAGCGGGGGGCAAAGGGGCAGCCATGCGGTTTCACCAACAGGTTGGGCGGCGCGCCCGGGATCGATTTGAGGCGCTGCGAACGACGTTTGTCAATGCGTGGCAGGGCGGCCAGGAGGGCAAGCGTGTAAGGGTGAGCGGGATGATCGTAGAGTTCGTCCACGCTGGCTTCTTCGACGATGTAACCGGCATACATGACCAGGACGCGCTCTGCCAGCCCGGCAACGACGCCCAGGTCGTGAGTAATCCAGATGAGCGAGAGATTGGCCTGTTCACGCAGATGAATCATCAGTTCCACGATTTGGGCTTGAATCGTCACGTCAAGGGCGGTGGTAGGTTCGTCGGCGATCAGCAGGCTGGGTGCGCAGGCCAGGGCCATGGCAATCATCGCCCGCTGGCGCATACCGCCGGAGAACTGGTGCGGGTAATCGGAGAGACGCCGGGCGGGGTCGGAAATCCCGACCCGTTCCAGCATTTCTATGGCGCGCTGGCGGGCTTGTTGTTCGTTCATGTTCAGGTGGTATTTCAGGCTTTCGGTAATCTGATAGCCGATGGACAGGACGGGGTTGAGCGAGGTCATCGGGTCCTGAAAAACTATGCCGATTTCACGCCCGCGAATGTTGTGCTCAAGCACGTCTTCTGGCAGTTGCAGCAAGTCTTGACCGCGGTATTTGGCGCTTCCACTCAGAATCTTGGCGGGCGGCATGGAGAGCAAGCGCAGGATGGACATCATCGTCACTGATTTT
This sequence comes from Anaerolineales bacterium, assembly GCA_034434255.1. Lineage (GTDB taxonomy): Bacteria > Chloroflexota > Anaerolineae > Anaerolineales > Villigracilaceae > UBA877. The sequence goes on from DAOTZT010000385.1 coordinate 4,915, forward strand.
CCACAGCCGCTTTCGCCTACTACGGCCAGCGTTTCTCCTTCGTTCAAATGAAACGAGACTCCATTGACCGCATAGACGGTACCTTCGGGGGTGTCGAAGCGGGTAACGAGGTCTTTTACTTCCAGGATAACGCTCATTTGGCGGCTCCTAAATGGCACGGCTGCGCGGGTCGAGGGCGTCGCGCAGGCCGTCGCCGACGAAGTTAATGCTTAAGACGATGAGCAGGATGAGCAGGCCGGGGAAGAGCCAGAGCCAGTAAATTCCCTGGTCAATGTAGTTATAGGCGCCTTCGAGCATGTTGCCCCACGTGGCCGTTGGCGGGCGAACGCCCAGACCGAGGAAACTGATGTAGGCTTCGAGCGTGATGGCGTTTGCAATTCCCAATGTGGCGGCAACGATGATGGGGGCAATGCTATTGGGGAGGATGTGGCGGAAGATGATGTCCAGGGTGCTGGTGCCAGTGGCGCGTGCTGCCAGGATAAACTCGCTCTCTTTGATGGAAAGAAATTGGGCGCGCACGATACGGGCGGTGTACGGCCAGGCAGTCAGCCCGATGATGAGAACGATGACGATGACGCTGCCGCTGAACTCGCGTCCAAAGATCGTGAGATTGGGAACCGAACCGCCAAAGAATTTTGCCATCACCAGCAGGAGGAAAATCTGGGGAATGATGAGCACAACCTCGGTCAGACGCATTAACAAACTATCAATCCAGCCACCGAAATAGCCGGAGATGGCACCGACCAGGACACCGATGAAAATTTCTACCAGCATGGCGGTCAGGCCGATGAGCAGGGAAATTTGTCCGCCGTAAATGGTGCGGGCGAAGATGTCGCGTCCGACGGTGTCGGTGCCAAAGATGTGTTCGGAGGAAGGGGGCTGAAGGCGCAGGCCAGTATCGGTGTAGTTGGCGTATTCCTCGGGGATGAACAGGGCACCGATCGTGCAGTAGGCCACCAGAAGGATGAGGATGATGACCCCGGCAACGGCCATTTTATGCCGCCGAAAACGTCTCCAGGCCAGTTGCGTCAGACTCAGGACGGGGGTTTCGAGTTCGTCGAGAGGAGAAACGCCGACAGGCGGCTGGGGCGAGGGGGGCGTTTGGGGCTGGGGGCGTTTGGTCATGGCGAGGTCTCTAGGTGTAGCGGATGCGCGGATCGAGCCAGGCGTAGATGATGTCGGTAATAATCTGGAAGATGATGACGGCTACGGCGATGAGCATGAGAATGCCCATGACCACGGGGGTGTCGCCGCGCGAAACGTGATCGAGGAATAGGCGCCCCATCCCTGGCCAGGCGAAGATGCGTTCGGTGACGACCGCCCCGCCCAGCAGGAAGGGCAGGTCGAGGCCGACGACAGTGATAATGGGCAGAGAGGCGTTTTTGAGAGCGTGAATAAAAACGACCGAGCGGCGGGGAATCCCTTTTGAGCGGGCTGTGCGGATGTAGTCCTGCCCCATGGCCTCCAGCATGGTGCTGCGCACATAACGGCTGTTGGCAGCAAAACTGGTAATGGCGATCGTAATGACAGGCAAAATCATGTGCCAGACGACTTGCCAGAACGATTTGCCGACGCGCGGGTCGAACATCCCCACCGTAGGCAAATAGGGAAGCCCCCAGGCTTTGAAGTTGACCGAAAAAATGTACATCAACCCTAAGGCAACAAAGAAAATGGGCATGGAATAACCGATGAAAGATAAGGCCGTAACCAGATTATCCACAAATGAGTATTGTCGTAATGCGGCGTAAATTCCGATGAGCAGAGAGCCAGCGATGATGACAATTTCTGCTGTCAACATGAGCAGAAGAGTATTCGGCAAGCGTTCGGCAATGACTTCCATGGCAGGGCGGCGGTTGACCAGTGAGTAGCCAAAGTCGCCGCGCAAAACTCCCTTGCGGATGCCGGGTGTCTCGGCCACACCGTCGCCGTCGAGGTCTATTCTTGTCCAGTCGTTGCCAATCAGCCAGTAGAGGTACTGGATGACAATGGGTTTATCGAGGCCAAGTTGACGGGTCAGGCGGGCACGGTCTTCGGAGCGAGTCATGGTACGTCCGCCCATGGTGGCCAACGGATCGCCCATGTTTTGAAGCATGATGAACAAAATCAAACTGATCAGGAAGAGCAACGGAATGGCTTGCAACAAACGTCTCAAAATGTATCGGGTCATGAGGGATGATCTTTCGGTAAGGGGCGCGGGATTTTGGATGCGCCAGGGAAAGGCGCAGACTTCCAAAATCCCGCGCAGAGGCTACTTTTTTACAACATCGTTTACGGAATATCCCATTCGCCAATATTGAAGAAGGGAGTTACGCCAGAGATTTTGACGTTTGCCAGACGGGAACTGACGGCCCAAATATCCGGGTCTTGCCAGATTCCCAACCAGTACACTTTCTCGTACATGATGGTGCTGATTTTGTGGAAGGTCTCGACGCGGTCGTTGTAGGAGACCTGGGTCTTCTGGAGTTCGAAGAGATTCTGCAATTCTTCGTCGCAGATGTATTCCCAGTTCACGCCCTGGGGGGACTCATCGGATGGGATCTCCTCACACAGCCAGTAGGCGGTGTCCGGGTCCGGGAAGGCGCCAGGCAAGTCAGACCATTCGGCGATGTCGTAATTGCCAATCGCCACCGGGCCTCCGTCGCCATAGGAGCCAAACAGGATGTCGCTGTCGTAATTGTACAGTTCGATCCCGACGCCGATTTGGCCCAGTTGCTGCTGGACGACGGCTTGTGTATCTCTGCGGACCTCGCGCGTGGTGGTGACGTAGCGCAAAACTAACTCAACGCCATCTTTATCGCGCGTTCCATTCCCGTTTGAATCAATCCAGCCGGCTTCGTCGAGCAATTCGCTGGCTTTCTGGGGATCATAGGGATACGGTTTCAGGTCAGGGGCTGCCCACGGTGAGCCATCCCAGAAGGTGGCTGCTGGCACAGTTTTTCCGAGGAGCAGGTCTTGGGCAATGGAGAAACGGTCAGTGCCGTAGGCCAGCGCCTGGCGGACGCGCACATCCTGCAGGGCGGGGTGTCCGTTCGGCCCCAGGTTCAAGAACCAGCCTTCGTTGTAGCCAGAGAAGACTTTTGTGACGCTGATACCAGCCTCTTCGAGGGTGGGGATGTCGGGATAGGCGATGAAGATGCCGATGTCGCCTTCGCCGGAGGTAAGGGCGGCGATTTGCGAGGCGTCATCCGGGACGATGCGGACGAAGATTTCGTCCACTTTGGGCGGCTCGCCCCAGTAGTTTTCGTTCTTCACGAAGCGCAGGTAGGAGCCGGATTCCCACTCGGCAAAGACGAAGGGTCCGCTGCCAACCGTAGGGGCGTTGTTCCAGTCGGCGTTGTCAATGGTGCCTTCGGCATCGAAAACGGGCTGGAGGATATGCTTGGGCAGGAGGCCATGGAATAAGTACATCCAGGGAGCGAAGGGTTCGGCAAAGGTGACGACAACTGTCTGTGGGTCAGGGGCTTCCATGCTGACCACTTCGCTGTAGGGGTAAGTGGTGGCAACGGTGTTGCTTGGGGCAATGGTCATTTCCCAGGTGAAGACAAAATCCTCAGCAGTGATTGGTTCACCATCTGACCATTTGATATCGTCGCGCAGTTTCAAGGTTAGAACAGTGCCGTCGGGCGAGATGCCGCCATTCTCCTGGCTGGGCATTTCGGTGATCAGGACGGGGTAGGGGGTGTTGTTCTCGTCGTATTCCCAGGCCCAGTGGTTCCAAAGTTGCTGCAGGATCTGGGAGAAGTACATGTTAGTGTACTGCACGTTCAGCGTTTCGGGTTCCTGGGTGAAGATGAAGGTGACGACCTTCTTTTCCCCGCCGCCTGCCGGCCCGCAGGCCGAAAGCAGGAAAATGGCACTGACCAAAATGGCGGTTGCAGTGTAGAGCCAGTTGCGTTTCATGGTTTCTCCTCCTCGAGAGAATAGAAAATGATTGAGTCTCCTGCAAAAAGGTGAAAATCGAACCACAAAGACACGGAGACACGAGTAAGCAAATGAAAGGAAACTTTGTGACTCCGTGTCTTCGTGGTGAAACTTCAGGGTTTTTGCAGTGGAGTCATGATTCGAATCAAAAACCTGCGGCAAAAGCGCGCAGGTCAAGGACGCACGAGATGGTGGATGATCGTGCCGGGAATCACCTCCTTCCACGCCCACCCGGGCCGGGAGGCAAAAGCAGGACAATGGCTCTCTTCAGAGAGTTCCATAACGAAAATGAATATACACGCGGCAGGGGAGATTGTCAATGGGCGGGGCGCCGGGGATTGCACACACGCAAGGATCTCCAAAGAGTGGTGTGGCAAAGGCTGGATGGCGAACCAGGAGAGGATTGTGACGTCAGCGGCTTGATTTTCCTCGAACTTTTAAGTAAAATCCTGCTCAATTGAAAATGCCCCGCCTCCCACGCTTTTCCCGTCTTATTGTTGCCGGTTTGCTGGTTGTGCTGAGTGTGCTCGCCATCGGCTATCCGGTCGTGGCGGACTATCTTGGTCCGGACCGCACGGTGACAGTCTTCGTCTGGCAACGGCAATTGTGCCAGTACCGGGCTGACCTCTTGCCGCCACGCGTCGGCAGTTGTTCCCTGACGCTGTACTACCCGCCGAACGGTTGTCCGGCTGT
>DAOTZT010000386.1:0-1743 GCA_034434255.1 Anaerolineales bacterium
ATAAAAAAGAGTCCACTGCAAAAAGTCCTTTAACCACAAAGGACACAAAGTACACGACGGTTGAAAATGAAGAGATTTTCCTTTGTGTTCCTTCGTGACCTTTGTGTTTGACGAGTTTTTGCAGGAGAGTCTTGTTTAAATTCTTTGCCCAGAAAAAATGACCAAACGCGTTTTCATCATCGCCGATCACGGCCTGGCAATCATTTACTTCCTTCAGTCGGAGATCGTCTCCACCCTGCTCGAGGCAGGCGTGGAAGTCATCCTCTTCACCGCCGATGACGCCGTGGAGGCTATCCAGGCGCGCTTTGCGCGGCCGGGCCTCCTCTTCGAAGGCATCCGCGCCGAGGCCTGCGAGCAATACGCCCGCAGCGTTGCCCCCTTCCTCCAACGCTCGCTCAATTTACTCCGCTGGGTGGGCGGCTCGAACCGGATGAACACTGTCGCCCTGGACGGCAACTACCACCTCCAGGCGATGAGTTTTACTGGCCTGGGGCGCTACGCCCTGCCCTTCCTGCGTCTCCTCATCTGGCTGATGCGCCGCTCGCGTCCCTTGCGGCGTGCCGTGGTCCGGGCGCAGAACCGCTACACGCCGAATCTCTACGCGGACCTGTTTGAGAAATACCAGCCCGACCTGGTCATTTCCCGCACCCCCGGCTGGCGCACCGACCGCTACATCCTGCGGGAGGCCGCCCGCCGCGGCATCCGCACCGCCGCCGTCACCGTTGGCTGGGACAATCCCTCCTCCTACGCCATGCCCGGCGCGCCGGTGGACTACATCACCTGCTGGTCCGAAATCCAGAAACAGGAATACGTCCTCGGCTCGGACTGGGACCCCGAGCGAGTCTTCATTGGCGGCATCCCCGCCTACGACGGCTACTTCCGCCGCCAGTGGTTGATTCCGCGCGAGGAATACTTCCAACTGCACGGCCTCGACCCGCAGCGCAAACTTCTCTCTTATGCCTGCAGTTTCGAGACCCTGCACCCCAACTTCCCCAACATGAAAACCCTGGCCGATCTGGTCAACAGCGACGCCTTCGCCGAGCCGTGCCAGTTGCTCATCCGCTTCCACCCCAATCACTTCATCGCCGGTTCGCGCTTCGAGGAAGAACGCAAACGGACAATGGAATACGTCCGCGACATGCCCCATGTCCACGTCGTGGACCCCGTCTCTCTGGGAGCCGGGCTGGCGCACTACTCTGGCGAAGACATGCCCGAAAAAGCGTCCATGATGGCCTGGTCGGATGTCTTCCTGACAGTCTATTCCACAATGGTCGTCGAAACCGCCATTCACGACCGTCCCATCGTCAGCGTCACAATTGACACCCCCGGCGGCTGGAACCGCAAGGATGTCTATTCCCTGCCCCTCACCGCCATTGGCGACTGGCCCACCCATCAGCGCTTCCGCCTCTCCGGCGCCGGACGTGTGGCCGACAGCGCCGAAAAAATCATCGAGCACGTCAACTTCTACCTGCGCCATCCCGACGCCGATAGCGACAAACGCCGCAAATTCATCCAGGACGAATGTACCTTCACCGATGGTCACGCCGGCAGGCGGACGGGCGAATATCTCCTTTCGCTTCTACCCAATGGAGGCAAGCAATGACCGTCCCCCAAATCCTCGCCATCATCCCGGCTCGCGGCGGCTCGAAGGGCATCCCCCGCAAGAACATCCGCCCCTTTGCCGGGCATCCCCTGATTGCCTTCACCATCGCCGCCGCCCGCCAGGCCCAAACGGTGACGCGC
>DAOTZT010000387.1:0-3834 GCA_034434255.1 Anaerolineales bacterium
GTCACATACACCCAACCAGCGTGTCGCTGCTTCGACCAGGCAATGGCCTGGGTCATATCGGCTTCACTTGCTCCCAGCACCAGGTGCCAGAAGCGCTCCGCAGGGTAGTTGTATTCCCAGCCGCTCGGCGACCAGGTGGTATAGGCGGCGAAGTTATCTTCAAAGTTGACGAGGATGTCGCTGGCGTTGACGTAACACTCGCCGGTGTTGATGCCCGAATTGAGCACCACTTTTGCCTGGCCGCCTTTTGTTTTGACGTAGTTATACAGGCTCTGGTAGTACGAAACTTTGGCGCAGTCGGTGCTGGCTTCGTCAAAGAAGATGCCATCCACCTTATACCAGGAATAGTATTTGTTAATATCAGCACGGACAGCGGAGACCCGTCGCGAGCCATATTTGGTGTACACATATCCCAACACCGTGATGCCGCGCGCTTGAGCCTGTCGGACGGTGTTCAGGTAATTGCTATCTGCCTTTTTGCCGGGGCCGCTGGCCGGGTTGATGATGGCCAGCCCAACCGTAGGAGCGCCGTTGATCAGTTGCGTCCAGTACGCGCCGGGGTAGAAGTAAGAAGGGATAGCCATTTTCTGAACGCTCTGGGCGGGAACATTCTGCAACGGTTGAAGCGCCAGGAGCAGAGCAAGAGCAATGACGAGGAAGATGGTCTTTTTCATGGGTTACTCTTTCAAAAAGTTATTTTCCGAGTTTCAAATTGTTCCACAGCGTGGGATTGCCCCACTGGGAGATGGAGCCCGGGGCAGTGGAGATCATCATCTCCTGGGCGGGTTTGTCAGAGTCGTTGTCGGAGAAGGCGACAGTAGCGCCAAAGGCGCCCTGGGAGAGATCGAGCGCATCGCCGAAAACGGTGAAGGGGATTTTGACTTCGCCGCGGTAGCCGTTTGCAGTGCGGGCAAAGGCGCTTTCAATGGATTTGATGCGGGCCGAGGAGATGGGCGGCACGAAGACGGTTCCCTTCGGGGCAACTTCGCCAAAGTCACCGGGCATGAAGCCGAACTGAAAGTCATCGCCGTTGTTTTTGGTCTCATCGAAGTCGCCGGCCAGGTTTACGTCCAGCCAGACCTCGACGTAGTCGTTTTCCCAGAGATTGGCGCCTTTCAGGCCGCGCAGCACGTCATCGCGCACCTCGAAAGCCAGGTAGAGGGCGCTCTCATCCCAGCCCCAGCAGAAGGAGCCGCTCAGGTCGTCCGGGCCGCCCCAGGAGGCCGGGTCGCCATAGCCGATTTGCTCGGGTTTATCCAGCGTGTAGCAGGGGAAGGAGGGCCAGTCGCTCAGGTCGCCATCCAGGGTGGGGGGCGTGCTCAGGGGGATGGCAACCATGTCCAGGCCGTTGGCGGCCGGGCGCATCGGGCTGGCAGCGGAGCCGGGGGTGGCGGTTGCCGCCGCAGTCGGGGGGATGGAGGCGACGGTCGCCGTGGGTTGGGCAGCGGAAGCCGGGGGCTGCGGCGCGGCTTCGGAGGTCTGCATCGCGGCCCGGGTCAGGGTCATCGTCCCCAGCACGTTCCAGCCTTTGGCTTCCTCCCAAACACCCTCGTTGGCGAAGCGGATGGCGTAGCGCGGGTCGTTCTTCAGGCTTTCGGCCGGGTCGGGCAGCCAGAGCGCCAGGCGATATTCGCCTTCGGGGGCATCGGCGGGGAGTGCAAGCGATGTGCTGATGACATGCTCACCGGGCAGCCAGCGGCGCGGGTCTACGCCTTCGAGCGGGAGGGTGAAGGTGGCCGGGCCATCCAGGACGGCGTAGAAGGGGCGCGGGTTGAGCGGCGAGGCGAAGCCCTCGTTGCGCAGTTTGACCGTGAGCGTGAGCGAGGTGCCGATCTGCGCCGCGCTGGGGAACCCGGCCTCCTGCAGCACGAGGCGATAGCCCAAACGCTTCTGGATTTCCTCGAAGCAGCCGGCCTTCTGCCAGTTCTTGATGACCTGCTTGTGATAACTCATGTTCAGGTCAGTCCAGTGCAGCGTCTCCATTTCACGGATGGCGGCTTCACAACTCTGAAGCGGTTCGTAGACCTGGCAGGTTTCGCCGCCAGCCGGGGCGAATTGCGTGACCTGCGAGAGGTAGGCGGTCGCCTGCGGACGTTCGTTGACGCCGCCGCGGTCGTAGGTGCCGACATCGGTATCGGAGGAGAGGAAGCAGTCGTTATGGAAGCCCAGGTGCGCCTGCAGCGTGCCGCTGAAGGCCTGCTCTGCGCTGAGCGGCTGCGGGAAGAGGCTCATCAGGTCGAGGGGATAGCGCAGCTGGATGAAGCGGTCGGGCGGGAGGGCCTGCGCCAGGGCGTTGATGACGGACTGCTTGGCAGCTGGGTCCTGATCCAGGTTGTGCGTGGAAGTGTGCCATTCGCCCCAGGCGCCGATGAAACCGGCTTGCACCCAGGCGATGACATCGGCGTTTTTCTGGAAGAGCGGTTTGAGCTGCTCGATGTGGCGCAGGATTTGCTCCAGCGAGGCGTCCGGTTCGGAGTTCGGCCAGGGGCCATCGTTGTACTTGACGCGCAGGATGACCTTCATCCCACCCTGGCGGACCGCATCGAAGGCGGCCTGAATCTGGTCCAGTTTTTCCTGCGAGATGTCGCGGTCGCGGAAGTCGCGCAGGTCAATATCGGAATAGACCAGCGACGTGCCCAGGTTGCGATAGACGCCGAAGTCGGAGGGGGCGAAATCGTCGAAGGAGTAGCGGAAGCCGCGCTCCGGGTTGACCACGTCGCCGGGGAGCGGGGTATAGGTCAGACTCTGGAGGGTGGCGGTGATGGGCGTCGCAGTCCCAGTGGGGCCAGAGGGCGTCTCCGCAGCCGGGGCAGAGGCCGCCGTTGCCGGGGCAGAGGGCTGCGGCTGGCAGGCGCTCAGCAGGAAGAGGGCTGTCAGGAGCAGGGAGAGCAATCGTTGAACATGAGTCGAAGGGCGCATGGGTACCTCGCAAGGATGGTTTCATGGGGAAGGAAAACGGAGTGTCATCGCCGGCACCTGGGCGACAAGATTCCAGTCGCGATCAGCCAGTTGGGCAAAAGCAAGCATTTCAGTGCAATCTTTACCGCTGGCGGCTCGGCAGGTAAAGAGCCAGACGGAGAGCGGAATCTCCCAAAGCGTATGATTCCCTTCCTGCCGGTATTCGAGTTCCAGCGGGGTGACATCCATCCAGCGCCACTCGCTGCCCTTGCCGGTGTAAGTGTGCAGGTTGGCATTTTCCAGCAAGAGATCGGCGCCGAGGATGCCGCTGCGATAACCGGTGCGCGCATCGCGGTCAACATCCAGCAGCACCTGAAAGGCGTTGTAGGAAGAAGCCGGGCCAGGGAAGGTAAGATCAAGGCTGAAGAGGCCCTCCTGAAGGCGGGCAGTCAGGATCAGGCTCCCGGTCTTCACGCTCTGCTCGAAAGTAGCGGTGGCGGGTTCACCCTCCCCAACCGCATCCGTGCCAGAAGTAGGGCTGGGTGAGGGGGAAACCGACACTGTTGGGATGGTGGGGGTCAGGGTAGCTTCGATGGGCGCAGAAAGCGAACTTCCTGCTGCAGGCGCGGGCTGGCAGGCGGTAAGAGAAGCGAGGATCAGGAAGAGAATGAAGAGGCGAAGCATGCCAGTGAACAATGGTTAGCAGTAACTGTTCAGTCTTGCATCAAAACTGTTGTATTTGTCATTGCGAGGAGCGTTCTTTGCGACGAAGCAATCCCCAGGCGGTCAATCTGGCCTGAGAAACGGGAGATTGCTTCGCCAGAAAACGGCTCGCAATGACATGGCTGAATAGTTTGACAATGTCACATTTTCGCATAGTTGTCATTGCGAGGAGCGTTCTTTGCGACGAAGCAATCCCCAGGCGGTCAATCTGGC
>DAOTZT010000388.1:0-1713 GCA_034434255.1 Anaerolineales bacterium
TCGTCGGCTTACATTTCCTTCATCATCAACGTCCACGACTGGACTCATCCCGCCGAAAGCGCCGACATCCTTCTGCAACTGGTGGACCTCTTCGAGCGCTACGGCGTGCGCGGCGACTTTTACTTCACCGCTGAGATCACCCGCGAGCTGGTAGAAAATCGCCCCGATGTCATCGAGCGCCTCAAAAACTCGAACATGACCATCAGTTACCACGTCCGCCCGCCGCACCTGCTCTACACAGGCTTCGATGCGCGCCTGAAAGGATTGGACGACGCCGCCCTCTACCAAACGATTCTGGATTACGAGACCTACGCCTTGAACCTGGAAACGGGCGAACTGGACCGCTCGCGACCCGGCGGCTATACCTACGTGGCGCAGGTCTTTGGGCGCAATCCCGTCGTCGTCTCCGCGCCCAACAACGACCCGCGCATCAAAGACGCCGCACAGCAAGTCTACGCCAGTCTCGGCGCGCAGATGACCCTGCTCTATCACGAAGAAGGAACGAAACTCGAACAGCCCTTCGAGTACGTCAACGGCCTGCTCGTGCGCCCCAGCGATTTCAGCGTGACGCGCGTCACCAGCATAGACGGCAGCGATAACTTCTGGTGGAACTACATGTCGCGTCCGAACGCCGCCGACTATAATCCAACCCAAATGCTCCAAAACCTGCTCGCCGATTGGGAACGGCGAACTGGAAGTTCGCCCTACAGCCGCGCCCCCTTCATCACCGCCCTCATCCACGAAAACGACTTCTACTGCAGCAGTGCGGTAGGCTGGACGAGCATCTATTTCACTATCAATGGCGGAAAAAGGGGCAACCCCCTGCCCCCGCCCTGGGACTTGAACGCCCCCGACCCATCCAGGCCGCGCACGGAAGAAGACAAAGCCGCCATCTTCGCCGCTTACGAAGAGATGGTCGCCTACGCCGCGCAGCATCTCCGCGTGGTCACATCCGAAGACATTGTAAATTTGGCGAAAGGACAAATCCCATGAAACGCTTGCTTCCTCTTTTCTCTCTTCTCGCGCTTTTGAGCTTCGCCTGCGCGCTGACCGGCACGCCGCTCCCCTCTCCCACCGGGGAAGGGGCCGGGGGTGGGGGAACGCCCGTCGAAACGGCGACCAACTCCCCCGTCCCGACCGAAGCGGCGGAGGAACCAACCGCTGCCGCCGAGCCGACCCTGCCTCCGCCCGTCCCCCCGTCGAGCGGGCGCCCCTGTTTGCCCTCCGAAAGATCCCCAGCCATCCCCGACCCGAACGGTCCCTCCTTCCATCAGGTTTTGATCGCCACCTCTTCCGATGGGCTGACCTGGCAGACGGACAATCAGGTGGTCATTGACCAGGCTTCGGTGCCGGAGGTGGTGCGTCTGCCGGATGGACGCTGGCTGATTTACGCGGTGAACGGCTCCACGCTGGGCGGTCCCGGCATGGTCTATGCCGAATCACAGGATGAAGGCCGGACGTGGACATGCGGTACTGTCAACGTGCCGGGCGCCGACCCGGATGTCGTGCTGTTAGCCGACGGGCGGATTCGCATCTATTACATCGAGTTTCCTTTTGGTCCCCATCCGCCTCAACCGGGCACGACGACCGAACCCAATCGCGTCAGGAGCGCCATTTCGTCGGACGGGAAAAACTTTACAATCGAAAGCGGCACGCGCCTCGAAGGAGTCCAGTACACCGACCCGGATGTCATTCTCGTTGGCAGCGAGTGGT
>DAOTZT010000389.1:0-5448 GCA_034434255.1 Anaerolineales bacterium
AAAATCGCACTTTACTTGAGAAGCCGACCAGCCAACCAGCCTCTGCTCATGCAGTTTGGTATTTCTGACCAGCAAATCCGCTCAAAAATGCCCTTGACACGACCAAAAAAACCTTAACTTGTAACTCATGGGCTTATCGGTAAAAAAGGATCCCTAAAATGGCAGTGACAATCACCAGCCAGATGGGGCTGATGTTGGTGAAGGTCAAAATCAGGAACGTTCCCAGGGCGATCAGCCACTTGTCCCAGTTCTGGATGAGGGAGTGGCCGAGGCTTTGCTTGAGTCCGAAGACGGTATAGGCCATTTGATAGGCCGTCCAGGCGAGCAGGCCGACCACGAAGGGGCGCACGCCTTGAATAGCGGCTTTGACGTAGATGCTGTTTTTGAAGGTCTCGAAGAAGGCGATGATGATGGCCAGCATCAGCAGCGTGGTGGGGATGACGGTGCCCACGGTGGCGGCAATGGCCCCTGGCCAGCCGGCCAGTTTATAACCAACGAAGGCAGAGGCTTGCGGCGCGGTGGGACCAGGAAGAGAATTGCTGAGGGCGATGTCATCTGCAAATTCCTCCGGCGTTACCCAGCCGGCGGCGGTGACTTCGCGTTGCATCAGGCCGAGTGAGGCGGGTCCTCCACCCCACGAGAACATGGCCACTTTGGTAAAAAGCCAGAAGATTTGCCAGAGCAATTTCCAATCCATGCGTTTTGTCCTTTTTTGAATAAGAGTTTTCACTCCAATTCTGCCATAACATGGCGTATCAGGCAACGGAGGGATAGAGGCTGGAGAGAGCAGAGAGAAGAGAACAGAGAAGAGTAGAGAACAGAGAAGAGAGAGCAGAGAGTAGGGAAAAGAGAGTAGAGATAGAGAATAGAGAGTGGAGAATAGAGAATAGAGAATAGAGAGTGGAGAATAGAGAGCAGTTACTGTTCTCCACTCTCTAATTTGACAATGTCAAGTTAAACTCTTGTTCTATAAACTCTACGCATTTTGTCACTGCGAGCAAAGCGAAGCAGTCTCCTGGCTTGTAAGGAGATTGCTTCGTCGCAAAAAACGCTCCTCGCAATGACAACTATACGAAAAGATGACATTGTCAAACTAATCACCTGCTCTCTTGAGATTCGCCAGACTCGCCGCCACGCGTTTAATACCCACCGACTCGAAGACGATGTCCACGATCTCGTCGTCATCTTGCAGCCGTGAGTTCAGGACAATCCCCTCGCCCCAGATAGGGTGACGGACACGCATCCCGGCGTGGAATTGGGCCTGTTTTGCGGCAACCGGGGCCGGGACGGGACGCGACCAGGGCGAGGACTGTTGGGATGCTTTGGCCCCGCTGCGCTTCTTCCCCGCCATCAGATTGTCGGGAATGTCATTCAGGTAGCGCGAGGGGATGGTCTCCTCGGCGTAGCCGCGCGAACCGCGGCGCAGGGCGCGCACCAGGTAGAGACGGTCTTTGGCGCGGGTGATGCCCACGTAGAACAGGCGGCGCTCTTCTTCCATCGCTTCGGGATCATCGAAGGAGCGGCTGTGCGGCAGGAGGCCGTCGTCCAGGCCAACGATGAAGACCGCGCCGAATTCGAGGCCCTTGGCGGCGTGCAGGGTCAGCAGGGTGGGGGCGTTTTTGTCCTCGGTCAGGGTGTCCTGGTCGGAGATGAGCGCCACGTCCTGGAGGAATTCTTCGAGCGTGCGATTGGTGTACTCCAGGGTCAGGCGGCGCAGTTCCTGGACGTTTTCCCAGCGCTCAATGCCCTCTTCGGTGCCGTCGTCGAGGTACTCGCGGTAGTTGATGTCGCTGGCAATGCGGTCAAAGAGTTCGGTGACGGTGGCACGGGAGGCTTCGGCGCGCCAGTTGGCGAGCATGGCGCCAAAGTCGGCGAGCGGCAGGGCGGCGCGACCGGTGAACTGCGTCCACAGAGGAGAGGCGTTGCCGCGCGCCAGGTCCATGACCGCCGCCCCGGCTGTCAGTCCCGCGGCCCGGGCGGCGGTGTGCAGGGCGAGGACGGTTTTCTCGCCGATGCCGCGCGGGGGAACGTTGATGATCCGGTCGAGGGAGATTTCATCCGCCGGGTTATGCACCAGGCGCAGATAAGCGATCATGTCCTTGACTTCGCGCCGTCCGTAGAAGCGCTGCGCTCCGACCAGGCGATAGGGCAGGCGGGCTTGCAGGAAGGCTTCTTCCAGGAGGCGCGATTGGGCGTTGGTGCGGTACATGACGGCGCATTCGCCCGGCTCAACTGTCTTGGAGGCGATGAGGCTGGCGATGGTGTCCACCACGAAGGAGGCTTCGCCGTAGTCGTCGAGGGCTTCATAGTAGAAGATTTTTTCGCCCGCCCCGCGCTCGGTGAAGAGATGCTTGCGGCGGCGGTGCGGGTTGCGGTCAATGACGGCCATGGCCGCGTCCAGGATGGTTTGCTTCGAGCGGTAATTCTGCTCGAGGAGGATGACCTGCGCCTCGGGGAAGTCCTGCTCGAAGCGCTGGACGTTGCGATAGTCGGCGCCGCGCCAGCGGTAGATGGAATTGTGGACGACGACCCCATCTGCAATGTAGTTGTGTAAATTGTCCACTTCCAGATCGAAGACATCGCCATCGTAGGGTTGACGCGACACCTCGACGATTTCATCTTCGACAATGTTGCCGTTTTTCTCGGTGGCGACAATCATCGAAGGGTGAAGATGGCTGACAGGCATCAGGTTAAAGCGGGGAGCAAGCGAGGCGTTCCCTTTGTCCACGAGAAATGCTCCCACGACGATATCTGCACCGCCAACATCCTGGCTGAGTTTTGCAGCCACTTGCTGGATATCATCGTAGTTCAGGCGATTCAATCCGACCCGCCAGTTGTTTCGGCTGCGGATACGGGGGTTGTAGCCAAGAATTTTCAACTTCTGGGCCAGTTCCGGTTCGCTGCTCCATAAGTCGACGCGATGGGCATGCCAGGGAGATGCTTGTGTTCGACGGCCATCCCCAAAATATCGCAGGTTGATCAGGTTTCGATAGGTGCCCTGGGGAATGTAATGCGGGTAATTGAAATCCATTTCAAGGTCAGCAAGGAGTCGCCGGGCGTTTCTTTCTGTGTCTATGGCTGCATACAATTTATCTATATAGTCTTGCGACATTCGCATTCGTCTCCCGCGCACGTGGAAGACGGTGGTCGGGATGCCGTAGTTGAAGGAGAAAAAGGCCTCCCAATAATGTGCTTCCTCTCGCTCCCGGCATACTTTCAGGACCCAAATACGGTCGGCATTTTCCTGATTGCTGCGTACGCGCAAACCGATTTGGAGTTCCGGGCTGACGCCGTCACTTCGGACATGAGAGGCAATTCCGACGCGATAGCCTTTGTCATGACGGTACATCAAGTAGACATAATGAAGACCGGGATTAAGACCCAGTCGGGCAAAAAGGATGTGATTGGGCGTCGCGGCGAATGAGTGACCGCTGGCTGTGACTACCTTGACCAAATTGCCCGCAAAGCGTCGTTTCCCCACGTGCCTGACAACACACACATGGGTGGAACCGCGGCCGCTGGCTGCAATCACTTGATTGCCTTCCTGTAAGGTCTCAATGGCTTTGGGTCCGTCTGGGGTAAGAACGGTTGTGCCGGCAGGGAAGCATTGATCGGGGTCGCCCACGCAGAAGATGTTGCCGTGTACCGAGGCGAGATGCTTTAGGAGCGTGTACTGAGCAAAGTTTGTGTCCTGGAATTCGTCCACGAGCACATGGCGGAAGCGACTGGCGTATTTCTCGCGCACGGCGGGGAATTCGGAGAGGAGATGCGCTGTCCAGAGCAGGAGGTCGTCAAAGTCGAGGGCGTTCGACTGGAGCAGCAATTCCTGGTAACGCTTGTAGATGCGTTTGACGACCTCGTCGCGGTAGGTGGCGACGGGGTAATGATCGGGGAAGATAAGTTCATTCTTGGCGCGTGAGATGGCAGTGTGGACGGAGGCGGGACGGTAAGATTTTTCATCCAGGTTCAGGTCGCGAATGGCGGCTTTGACCACCCGCTCCTGGTCATCGGTGTCGAAGATGACGTAGTTTGAGTCGAAGGGGAGAACGTCGGCTTCGCGGCGTAAGATGCGGGCGCAGGTGGCGTGAAAAGTTCCCAGCCAGAGGCCGTCGGTGGCCAGTTCGCCCAGCATGGCACGCACGCGGGTTTCCATCTCCCGCGCTGCTTTGTTGGTGAAGGTGACCGCCAGGATCTGCCAGGGGCGCACGCCCTCGCTGGCGATGAGATAGGCCACGCGCTGGGTCAGGACGCGCGTTTTTCCGGAACCTGGTCCGGCCAGAACCAGGACCGGTCCACCGCCAGCGGTTACCGCCTGGCGTTGTTGGGGGTTGAGTTTGTCGAGAAAATCCATGGGGAAGGAAAGACGAGAGAGCAGAGAGTAGAGAACAGTGAGTAGTTTGACAATGTCAACTTTTCGTACAGATGTCATTGCGAGGAGCGTTTTTTGCGACGAAGCAATCTCCTTGCAAGCCAGGAGACTGCTTCGCTTTGCTCGCAGTGACAAAATGCGTAGAGTTTATAGAACAAGAGTTTAACTTGACATTGTCAAACTATTCAGCCATAGCCAAAAACACTATTGTAAATGTCGTTGCGAGGGCAGTCTTCCCGAAGTAATCTTCTGCTCCAATGAGCAAATCTGGCATTTGGGAGATTGCTTCGTCCCCAAAGGGGATGCTATCGCACAGAACGCTCTTCGCAATGACATGCCTGAACAGTTACTACTCCTTGACATTTTTCTCAACTTACAGTACAGTAATCCTGTACAGAATGGAGTTACCCTTATGACTATCGAATTCACCTACACCAACGCTCGACAGCAATTTGCCAGTCTGCTCGACCGCGTCGTCAACGACCGCGAGGTCGTCATCATCCGGCGACGCGGCCACGAGGATGTCGCTTTGATTTCTGCCGACGAACTCGCCAGTCTGACTCAGACCGCCTACCTTTTGCGTTCACCACAAAATGCCGAACGCATCTTATCTGCATTGGCACGGGCATTGAAGAACGAAGGTCAACCGCAAGGGCTGGATGACCTGCGCCGCGAGGTGGGATTTGCAGAAGCGTGAGGCGGTCTTCCAACCCGAATTTATCGAAGACTTGCGCTACTGGGTCGACACCGACCGCAAACTTGCTCTGCGCACTTTCGAATTGATCGAAGCCATCCTGCGCGACCCATTCAAGGGGATTGGCAAACCCGAGCCGCTCAAATACCTTATGCCGGGCTGCTGGTCGCGCCGTCTGACGCAAGAACATCGCATCGTCTACCTGGCGCGAGACAATCGCATTGACTTCCTGCAAGCAAGATACCATTACGACAAGTAATTTGACAATGTCACATTTTCGCATAGTTGTCATTGCGAGGAGCGTTCTTTGCGACGAAGCAATCTCCTGGCAGACCGGGAGACTGCTTCGCTATCGCTCGCAGTGACAAAAAACATAGCGTTTTTA
>DAOTZT010000390.1:0-3382 GCA_034434255.1 Anaerolineales bacterium
CGCACGCAGGAAATTGACGGAAGTACGCTGTTCTACGTGAGGATGAAGGAATAGTCTAATTATCTTGCCAACAGCCAGGCGGTCGCCTGGCTTCCATTTTTCACTGATGAGTTCACTGCTTGATTTCATCATGAGAATTTTGACCGCTGAGACGCAGAGTTCGCAGAGATTTTTTGTGGTTTTCTCTGCGTTCTCAGCGGCTCTGCGGTAAAAGATTTGACTTTGAGAAAACCACGAGGCAAAGAGGGATGGTTTTCTCAAAGTCCCTGGATGCCCTGTGCGAAACACGGCAATTGAGAATTTTGACCGCTGAGACGCAGAGTTCGCGACGCAGAGTTCGCAGAGATTTTTTGTGGTTTTCTCTGCGTTCTCAGTGGCTCTGCGGTGAAAGATTTGACTTTGAGAAAACTACGAAGCAAAAAGGTATGGCTTTCTCAAAGTCCCTGGATGCCCTGTGCAAAACACGGCAATTGAGAATTTTGACCGCTGAGACGCAGAGTTCGCAGAGAGTTTCTGTGGTTTTCTCCGCGTTCTCAGCGGCTCTGCGGTGAAAGATTTGACTTTGAGAAAACTACGAAGCAAAGAGGTATGGTTTTTTCAAAGTCCGAGATTGCGGGGGCGAATTTGGTAAAGCAATCAGTTTTTGCAGTTTTTTGCCAAAATCGCTCTGTCGCTCCACAAAAGCCAAGACTTGTCAAGCGACTTTGAGAAGGCCATAAGAAGTTAAGACGCCTCTGCCAGAACTTTTCTCGAGAACTTGTGGGTTTCTACACGTCGTTTTGTTATAATTGCTCCAAAGGCTGAGACTTCACAATTCTTGCAGTGAGGTCATCCTGACAAGAATTTGCTCTGCAACAAGGCAAAATGCTCATTCTTGTAAAAAGCGTACGTGAAAAGGACTCTTATGAACAATTCAGACTCCCCGAAACTGGCCAAATTCATCCTGGACGAAGTGGCAAAAGACCTGCAAAGCGGTCGGTTCACCTATGTTCGCACCCGGCTGCCCCCTGAGCCAAACGGCTATCTTCACATTGGGCATGTCAAAGCATTTTTGATTGACTACTTCACCGCAAAAGAGTTTGGCGGCGAAGTTTATCTGCGCTTTGATGACACCAACCCGGCGAAAGAGGAAACCGAATTTGTCGAGGCCATCAAAGAGGACATCCAGTGGCTGGGGATCCGATGGGATAAAGAAACTTACGCATCTGATTACTTTGATCTTCTCTACGAATGGGCAGTGCGCCTGGTCAAAATGGGCCTGGCCTATGTGGACGACCAAAGTCCGGAAGAAATGAGCGCCAGCCGCGGTACGCTTCATAAGGTCAAATGGGGTGAGACCGAAATGGCTCTCAAGCCAGGGGTCGATTCCCCCTACCGCAATCGCTCCGTGGAAGAAAACCTCGACCTGCTGGAGCGGATGAAAAACGGCGAATTTCCCGAAGGCAGCCGGGTCTTGCGGGCAAAGATTGACATGAGCCATCCCAATATTCTGATGCGTGACCCGGTGATGTATCGCATCATCCGCACCCCTCATCACCGCACCGGCACCAAGTGGTACATCTACCCCACCTACGACTGGTCCCACGGTCAGAACGACTCGATGGAAGGGATTACCCATTCGCTCTGCTCGAACGAATACATCATCCACCGTCCGCTCTACGAATGGTTCTTGGAAAAACTCCAGGCATTTCCATCTCGCCAGATTGAGTTTTCCCGTCTCAATCTGACATATGCCATGATGAGCAAACGGAAAGTGCGTAAACTGGTGGAAATGGGCGTCGTGCGCGGGTGGGATGATCCACGCCTGACCACATTGCGCGGTTTGCGCCGGCGTGGCGTCACGCCCGAAGCCATTATGAACTTCATTGTTCAAACCGGCGAAACGAAGAACGACTCGTGGGTGGACATGGCGCAATTTGAGGCCTGCATTCGTGACGATTTGAATAAACGCGCCCAACGCCGGATGGCTGTCTTGCACCCGCTCAAACTGGTGATTGACAACTATCCTGAAGGGCAGGTTGAGTGGGTAGATGCCATCAACAACCCGGAGGATGAGAGCGCGGGAACAAGGAAAGTCCCGTTCTCGAAAGTTTTGTACATTGAGCAGGACGATTTCCGGGAGACACCGCCCCCAAAGTACTTCCGCCTTTACCCGGGCAACGAAGTCCGGCTGCGGTATGCCTATCTGGTCACCTGCACATCGTTTGAGCGGGACCCCGAAACCGGTGCGGTGACGACGGTCCATTGCACCTACGACCCCGCCACACGCGGCGGCGACGCCCCGGATGGGCGCAAAGTCAAATCCACGATTCACTGGGTTTCGGCGCAGCATGCCATTCCGGCGGAAGTTCGGTTATACGAACAACTCTTCACAGTCGAAAAACCGGATGATTTCGAAGACCTGGACAAAATCATCAATCCGAACTCCCTGCAAGTGTTGACGAACTGCCTGGTTGAGCCATCCCTGGCAGATACCAAACCCGGCGATAAATTCCAGTTTGAACGCGTCGGCTACTTCTGCACCGACCTTGACTCGACTCCAGATCACCTGGTCTTCAACCGCACGGTGACACTCAAAGACACCTGGGGCAAGGTCGCGAAGAAGGAAGGGCAGCAAGAATAACGCTCGTTCCAGTAAAAGTTAACAGAGCGGTGTTAGAACCGCTCTGTTTTTTATCATCCCCCTTGCAGAGGCAGCCTTCTGATAAAAAAATTCCCCGCCAAGGGGGAAAATAACCTGGGTGCCCAGTGGGGGTCGAACCCATACATCCCCCCTGCGGGGACAGCCTTCTGACCTGCAGAGGCAGCCTTCTGATAAAAAAATCCCCACCAAGGAGGAAAATAACCTGGGTGCCCAGTGGGGGTCGAACCCACAGCCTTCTGATCCACAGTCAGACGTTCCGCCATTGAACTATGGGCACCATATTGAAAGCGGGCGGATTATACCATCCATAACAACGGCTTTCAAGGATTTGCTTCGATTCCCAGATAAATTGAGATAGCGGCTTCCTGTATGTTTTCCGCCCAGAGTGTTACCTCCCAATTCGCTCATTTTCAAGAGCAATCCCCTCGACGATGGACGGCCGACCGCAGACCGCAGACAGCCGCAGGGCGGGCTTTCCAGCCTGACTCACAAAACAGATGTGGATCCCCGCCGCTGGGAGCCGGGCGAACACACTTTCACCGCCGCAGTTGCCCTGCCCGCCGATTTGCGGCCCGGCGAATACACCCTCGCCCTGTGGCTGCCCGACCCCGCCGAGACGCTGCGCACCGCCCCGCATTATGCCATCCGTTTTGCCAACGAGGGCATTTGGGACGCGGCGCACGGCTGGAATGTGCTGGGAAAGGTGCAAGTGGGGGAATGAAATCCCGTCCCGCAGGC
>DAOTZT010000391.1:0-2717 GCA_034434255.1 Anaerolineales bacterium
TATTGACTAGACAAGTTTACCGAAGTAGAATAAGGGCGATTTTTCCCCAGGAATTCTCTCATGCCCTGCTATCGTTTCCTTGTTCGCTTCCATCGCACCGATAACCCGCGCGCTGTCGGCTTGCTGGCAGATGCCCGCGCTCTGGGCTTTGCCGACCTGATCCGCCTCGACTGTCACGATCTGGTCTTTATCGAGGGCCAACTGTCTCCGGAGGAATGTCAGCAGTTGGCCCTCTCGCTTTTAATGGACCCGTTGACGCAGGCTTTCGAATGGAGCACACTTCCGGCCCCGCCGGCGGCGCTCCCTGCCGACGTCGTCGCCGTCGAAGTCGCCCTGCGCCCCGGCGTCACCGACCCGGTGGCGGATGAGATCGTGCGCGCCGCGCAGGAGATCGGGCTGGAGGGCGTCCAGCGCGCCGCCACCGGTTTCCGCTATCTCCTCCATGGCGCCGATGAGACCAGCGCGCGGCAGTTAGCCCAACGCCTGCTGGCCAATCCGGTCATCCACCGCTGGACGGTCGGCGAGATCGAACCGTCCTTTCCCCAGACGCTCACCTCCAGCGGGGAGGTAGAGATCATCCGCCTGCGCGGCCTGGATGACGAGGCTCTGCTGGCCCTTTCCGCCGAACGCCGCGCCGCCCTCGACCTGAACGAGATGCGCGCCATCCGCGCCTGGTGCGAGCGTGAGGGCCGCGACCTGACCGACGTGGAGTTCGAGACCATCGCCCAGACCTGGTCGGAGCATTGCGTCCACAAGACTTTCAAGGCCCTCATCACTGTCGAAGACGAGCAGGGGCAGGAGATCGGCGTGGTAGATGGCCTGTTCCAGACTTACATCCGCGCCGCGACTGAGAAAATCGCCGCCCCCTGGGTGCTTTCGGCCTTTGTGGACAATGCCGGCATCGTTGACCTGGATGGCGAGCACGAAGTCTCCTTCAAAGTCGAAACGCATAACCATCCCTCCGCTGTCGAACCGTTCGGCGGAGCCAACACCGGCGTCGGCGGCGTTATCCGCGACATTTTGGGAGTTTCGCACAAGCCCATTGCCAACACGGATGTGCTTTGTTTTGGCAATCAGGAGGCCTCCTTCGAGGAACTTCCGCCTGGCGTGCTGCATCCCCGCCGCATCCTGTCGGGGGTGGTGGCCGGCGTGCAGGATTACGGCAACAAGATGGGCATCCCGACCGTCAGCGGGGCGGTGCTCTTCGACCCCGGCTACACGGCCAATCCGCTCGTCTTCTGCGGAACGGTCGGGATCGCGCCGCGCGGCCTGCACGTGCGCGCACCCCGCCCAGGGGATCGCATCGTCGTCCTCGGCGGGCGCACCGGCCGCGACGGTCTGCGCGGCGCCACCTTTTCCTCGATGACCATGGACGCCCAAACCGGCGAAGTCTCCGGCTCCTCGGTTCAGATCGGCAATCCCATCGTCGAGAAGGGGCTGGTGGACGTGTTGATTCCGGCCCGCGACCGCCGCCTGTACACGGCGATCACCGACTGCGGCGCGGGCGGCCTCTCCTCTGCCGTCGGCGAGATGGCTGCTCATCTTGGCTGTCAGGTCGAACTGGCAAACGTCCGCCTGAAGTACCCCGGCCTGGCCCCGTGGGAAATCTGGCTTTCCGAGGCCCAGGAGCGTATGGTGCTGGCCGTGCCGCCGCAGAACCTGCCCGCTTTGCAGGAACTGTGCGAGACGTACAACGTCGAACTGACCGACATCGGCTTCTTTGAAAATTCCGGCCGCCTGGTGGTGCGCTATGCTGGCCGCGTTGTCCTTGATCTGGAGAATCGCTTCCTCTACGGGGGCCTGCCCCGCCGCCGGCTGCGCGCCGTCGTTCCCCGACGTGCCGCCCCCGTGGACGCCGACCCGCCCATCCCTGCCGACCCCGCTACCACGCTCCTGAGCCTGTTGAGCCACCCCAACATCGCCTCGAAGGCCGCGATCATCCGCCGCTACGATCACGAGGTGCAGGGGGGCGCCGTCATCCGCCCGCTGACGGGAGCAGCGATGGACGCTCCGTCTGATGCCAGCGTCCTCCGCCCGCCCGGCGTAAAAGGCCGCGCCGGGATTGCGATAGCCTGTGGAATCAATCCCGAATATGGCAAGCGCGACCCCTACCGCATGGCGATGGCCGTAGTGGACGAGGCGATTCGCAATCTGGTAGCGGTCGGCGCCGACCCGCAGCGCATCGCCCTGCTGGACAACTTCTGCTGGGGCGATCCGCTGCGCCCGGAGACGCTCGGCGCGCTGGTCGAGGCGGCGCGCGGCTGCCATGACGCCGCCCTGCTTTTTGGCACACCCTTCATCTCCGGCAAGGATTCGCTCAACAACGAGTATCTCGGCCCCGACGGGCAACGTCATGCCATCCCCCCGACCCTGCTCATTTCCTCTCTCGGCATTTTGAGCGATGTCACCCAAACCGTGACGATGGATTTGAAACAGGCCGGCAATCTGGTATACCTGGTCGGTATGTTTGCCCCCGTTTTTGGCGGCTCGCATTTCAACCTGGTGACGGGAGTAAAAGACGATTTGCCCTACCCCGTCCCCGCCGTCTCGACACAAACCCCGGCAGTCTATCGCGCCCTGTACCAGGCCATATCGTCCGGCCTGGTGCGTTCGGCGCATGACCTTTCGGAGGGCGGCCTGGCTGTGGCCGCGGCGGAGATGTGCATCGGCGGGCGGCTCGGCCTGGAATTGGACATCGGCTTCGCAGCGGGGCTTTC
>DAOTZT010000392.1:0-6418 GCA_034434255.1 Anaerolineales bacterium
CATCCCCACATGCGTGGGGACAGGGTCAATGCTACCAGTGCGCGATAGCACGTAGACAGGTTCATCCCCACATGCGTGGGGACAGGGCTTCAGCAAGGCCTTCGGCCTGCTCCGCTTCGCGGTTCATCCCCACATGCGTGGGGACAGGACTATATTTTGGCGTAAAAGCCTTTTTCAGGCAGAAGTACCTATATCTGGGGGTTTCCTGATTCTGCCTTTCACCTTCTTTTGCGTCGCCTGCGGCAAATTGGGAATGCGCACCAATTGTACCCCTTCCAGTTCGATGATGGTACGCTGGGTTGTGCCGTGCAGCCGCATGGCAAAACGCTGTTCGGTGTTGGTAGACCAGATTTGGATCACCCCGCCGCTCGAACCGCTCAGTTTGCAGCATTTCTCCCACAGACGTTCGCGTACCATGGCGTTGACGTGTCCGACGAAGACGTTGGGATGCGGTTCGACCAGCCAGCGCGTCAGTTCGCCGCGCAGGGCCGGGGTCATTCGCTCGAGAATCATCACCATCATGGCGCGGCCTCCTCTTCGGCGGAGTCTTCCGCCTCATCAACGGGAGCATCCCACAGGGGAGCCGGAAGCGAAGGTTCGCTGTCTGGGTCGCCTTCGGGTGGCACGACTGAACTGTCTATGCCGAGCAGGTCGTCAATATCAGGCAAGATGCGCTCCAGCAGTTTGACTTCTTTGAATTTCTGCCGACAGGCCAGACGCACGCGCCCGTCTATGTGTTCGCGCGACTCGGCCACGGTCTGAAACGCAATCGGGATGGTGATCTCGGCCTTGTACAGGTCGGCGATGTCATACACGAAGGAAGTCTGCCGGCCGGTATGGATGAATCCCAGCCCGGGCGAGTACCCGCCGCTGACGATGGCCGCATGGCAAATGCCGTTCAGCAGGGCGTTGGCCGCCGAAAGGGCGCGGTTGACCGGGTCGGCGTTGCCCCAGTTGCCGCGGTCGTAACGCCGCCCCTGCCAGGGGACGCCATAGGTCTTGCTGGCCTGGTAATAGGTGCTGCGCACGCGCGACCCTTCCATGCCGCGAATCTGCTCCAAAGTCAGGCCCGGGTCGAGCGGTTCGGGGAAACGCTTCTGGTACATGCGGCGGATCACCTTCAGACGTTTGGCTGGGTCGCTCACCAGTTCGGCCTGCCGCAGCAGGTGATAGCCCTTGCGCGTCTCGCCGAGACCCTGAGCGTAACAGCGGGTGGCCTCCTCGCCCGTCCAGACGAGGAGGCAGCCGCTTTCGGCCAACGCCTTGACCGCCGCGTGGCTGACGCTCGTGCCGGGGCCCAGCATCAGCACACACAACGCCGCCACTGGCACCTGCGTGCGCCCATCCTTCTGGATGAACTCGATGGACGAGTCCTTGCGCTCCACGATAGCGTGTTCGACGTACAGATACGACAAACTATCACGCAACTTGGGAAGTTCGTGTAAATCTTGCATACTGCCTCCAAAACTATTCGGTTGTTAAGGTGCGGATGGAGACGGAGTCTACCGCGGGAGCCTTCCCCGCGTCTCCGGCAGGATCGGCCCCCCCGGCAGACTCCCAGTACGATTCGTACTACCCGCAGGACGGGTTGCAAGACCGATTGCAGCCATCCTACAGCGCCCAGGATCGGGCGCGTGTGTTAGAATTATATGCAGGCCAACATTTACTCCTTCAATGATTACGTCGTTGCCATTGTGGATTTGTGAAAGTGGATCCTGCGCGAAAAGACGCGACGCCAGACCTGGAGGTTGAGGTGACGACCATTACCGTGCAAGCCGTGTATCGCAAAGGCGCTTTGCAGCCCGAGAAGAAATTGGACCTGCCGGAGAATACCCTCGTCCAAGTGCAAGTGACGCCGTTGGAATCCGTATCTAGCGGCTTTGCTGCATTGAAAGGCATTTGGAGTCATCTTTCTGATCAAGAAATCGAGCAGGCGGCCGAAGAGGTGAAACGAGCGCGACGACGCTCGAGGAACAAGATCAAGCGACTGGCTGCTTCTATCTCTGACAGCGCAAGAGAATGACTCGACCAATTTACCTCGCAGATACGCATAGTTTGCTGTGGTACTTTACCCGACCCGCATGGCTTGGCGAGGCCGCTCTTTCTGCTCTGGACAAAGTGGCGGCAGAGGATGCCGATTTGATCGTCCCGGTCATTGTTCTTGCAGAATTGATCTTTGTCATCGAAAGGCGCTCCTTGCAGGTTGATTTTGGGCGCATCCTCCAACATTTGCGGGCTAGCCCGAATATTCGCATTATCGGCTTGAGCCTGGAACGCACACTCGACTGCCTGCATCTGGCAGCCATCCCTGAGATGCACGATCGTTTGATCGTGGCTGAAGCCATCGCCCAGGGAGCAATTTTGATCACTCGCGATGAGGCCATCATGACTTCTGGCGTGACTGCGGTTGTGTGGTAGCCAGCCGTCTTATGCGGCCTTTCTAGCCGGGTGCTGGCGCCAGTGACAGAAGGCCGAATCCCAGCCCCTTGCCGCTGCCGATACCGCTCCTGAGCGCCTTCAGCAACAACTCGGGCTCTCTCACTTGCAAGATACCGTCGAACTGCGCCGAGACGAAGCGCATACGGCGGTCATCGTCTTTTTCGGCGAACAACTTGCCGTGCAGTCGCGCCTGGTTGCTGACGCGCGCCGAAATCAACGTCGCGCCGGCGGCCTCGATTTTGCGTTTCAGCCATTCGAGTTGCTGCTCTTCCCGCAGGAGACCGGCGCGTTTGCCTTTGGCTTCGCCGGCGCTTTTGCCCAGGCGTTTGGTGGGGTTGGCGCGCAGACGAAAGGACAGCATCTGCCCGGGCCGCAATTGCAGGTTGAGTTCCTTGCAGGCAGGATTTTCCACGCCCAGGGGCAGATCGTCCTCATCGAGCAGGTAATCCTTTCGGTCATTCAACAGGAACGACCAGTCTGGAGCGGTCAGCGACTGCACCAACAGCGTCGGCACACCGCTTTGGGGATGGACATCCACGCGGAAGAGGATGCCGCTGGGCTGATTATCTTCATGCACGCCATGGGGAAAGGCGCGGCAGACCGTGCGGTGCATCTCGTAGGGGTCAGCCAGTTCACGCTGCACCTGGCGCGAACGGGGGTTGAGAATAAGGCGGGAAAGGTACATCAGGCAGCCTCCGGCACTATTGGGATTTCGATCTGCACATCTTGCGTGTAACGTGGCAAAAAGGTGCGACGGGAACGAGAATTGATTTCGTCCCGGCGGCGAGTACCTTCGCCTACCTTGCTCTCCAAAACAGCGCGAACCCTCACGGTACCGCTTGCTTGCGAAGAAGTTATGGGAACTGATTCAAGGGCGGCTTGCATTGTTAGGAAATTACCAATACCTGCAAACGGCGGTCGGGATGGCGGGCAGGATTTGCGCCCGAGAAAAATTGGCCATATTGGATTTTGCACGCTGGCTGCTAATTGCTCAATGAGGGCCTCATCATCCGCTTGCACCACTACCAGAAACATCGCATCGTGCAAGTAATAGCGGTCAGATAGCTGCGTCCCCCATGGCCCCTCTATCGTCTGATAGTCTTTTTGCAGTGTCCCGGGCCGGTCACACCGTACACCCACACGAATCTGTTGCGACAGATGGCGTATTTCAGCATCCTGATCTAGTCCCATAGCACAGGCCAGCAAACCTACTACGCCTGACTTAGTAGGTTCGGTGGCAGAATCGCGTCTGCTCCAGCGAGCGCGTTCGCCCCAGGATTGCATGGGACCCTCCAGCCATAAGAAAAGCGTATTGGCCATAGTGTTACCTCGGCAATTTTTCAGCCAACCAAGTTTTGAGGTCTTGGAGAGATATTTTGGCTTCAGCATTTGGAATGGAGCAATCTTGCGTTGTGACAAAGGCGCGCTTACCATTCAGGTTGAAAGCCTTTGTTATACGCTGAAGGTAATCGGCTAATTTTTCACAAGAATCTTCTACTATGGAGTGTGTACCGTTGGCGTGAGCTGGTTTAAGAAACGCGTTAGCATAACTGACAGGCAAATTCTTTGGTGTGACTTCAATCAATACCAAATCAGGTAGGTTGAATGCAGCAAAGGAATTTTGTTTGCCGGTGGGATGGGCAGTGGCTGCTGCTTCCACTAATGCCAAAACCGCCTGACGAGCCACATTGATGTCGCCGCCCAAGTTGTTCACCAGTCCTTCCCAATGCACATTTAGATATTTGTAGTAGGTTGAACTGTTGAATTCGATGTCGCCGATCATTTCAGTCATTCCAGCGCCCGATTCGCCAGAAATGTCGTCCACGGCCGTGTAGTAATCAAATTCTTGTGTCAGAGCATTGGTTGAAATGGCATGGGCGACTTGCGCAGCAGCCTGCACATCCTCGAAGGCAGCGGAAGTGGTCATGCGGCCAAACAAGGCAATGTCCACCGAGCGCGGCAGGCTACTTCCCAAGGCTTTGGTAATGTCTCCGATCTTGGCCTTTTTCCATCCTGCGGCGCCAAGCCGCCAAAATTCGGCCAAGAGTTTTTCAGCCAACGGGCGCAATTCATTGGCACCAATGAAAATCAATTGACGAGTCGCCGCCTTCTCTTCAACTTCGGTGTCGCTCTCTGTCTCGTTAGAATCTGCCTTTTCATCGCCTTTCTTTTTCGATTCTTTGCCAATCTCTGGAACCCGAGCCAGGATGGCCTCTTTTGTATCGGCATCTACGTTGAGTTCGTCAAGTTGCTCGGCAATCAAGTCAGGAAGATTCTTCGTTCGAATGCCCACTAAACCAGCATCCTTGAACGCTTCAGCAAACGTTTCTGATTTTCGAATGCTCCGTTTAAGGCACTGACTGGAAATGCGCCCGCGCCGGACGCCGCCAAAGTAGGCGTCTTTAGGTGAGCCTGTATCATCGCGATTCAGGTTGGCAGGGGCATAGTTTTGCAGGATATGAATTTGAATTAACATGGTAGTCTCCTTGTTTTGAAGTGATTATTTGGCGAAGTACGATTGCGCCCAGCGGCGCTGTACAAAACGGTTGGGGTGTGTCCAATAGAGCAAGTCCTCTAACAATTGTGGCCAGTTGACCCGAATGCGGTTCGATCGCAGAAGATGAATCACCTGGCGTAAACGATGACGTAATTGAACCTCATCGGAATCCAATAGAATTTCCATGCGGCGGTCCAGACCTTTACTGTTCTTTGACGTGCGGGCAGCCCGCAGAGAATCTCCCAGATTGCCTGAGCCGCCTGCTTTCGTCATGGGATAAAGAGTGGCCACGAGGAAATAGATCTCTTGCTGGTAGTATGGAACATCTGGCGGCAAAACCCGAAAGAACAGCCCCAATCCCTGTTGGCGCGATTCCGCCAGCGTTTGGCCGGCGCAGCGTTTCAGACGCGCCCGCTCGCCAGCATTCAATGCTTCCAAGCGGTTGAAGAATGTGGTAATGCGCGGGTCGAATTCATGTTCGTTCATGTGGCAACTCCTTCTTCTTCGAGGTATTTCTTTTGCTTTTTGCTTAACTTGATGCGGCAATCTTGCTTGCCTTCCTCTTGCTTACGCAGGCTGATAGCATCATCGCCAACATGGGCGATGGTCTCATCGAAAGCGGACTGTGCCTGTTTCGTGACTTCAAAAGCCCATTGTTCAACGTTTCTCAGCCTCCTGTCCTTTTCGACTAGTGACAGGACGAAAGAACGGAAGGGTTCTGCCAATTTTTGCCAGTATTGGTTGAGCATTTGGCTCTTCAAGACCTTATGTCGCTCGCCGCGTCGGGATGAATTAGCAGCAGAACCGAAGACACCAGAGATTATCTCGGCGCACTCTTCTGCAAATTGGGTAGCATTTCGTACCAGATAGGAAACCTCTTTATCATTCATCAAGGATGGCGGCACGCTGAGATTGGCGTCTATCCATTCAAGGACTTTTGCCCGGGACGCCTCTACGCCAATACAGCGAAATTGAAGCATAGTCATG
The DNA here is from genome assembly GCA_034434255.1 of Anaerolineales bacterium. GTDB lineage: Bacteria > Chloroflexota > Anaerolineae > Anaerolineales > Villigracilaceae > UBA877. The sequence continues at coordinate 5,924 of DAOTZT010000392.1, forward strand.
CTATCAACTTCATCTACTTCGTTGGCGATTCGCTCAAGAATAAGAGGTCGCTGAACCCGATTTCGGCCTTTATTAGGCAGATACAAGAACAGTCCGGCAAACTCGCGCCACAGAGCCTTATTGCCATCCGGCAAAACTGGCCATGGACTTCCAGTTTTTCCCTCATTCGGCAAATGATAGGCAACAAAGGGATCTACCCATGGAGCAGCGTCCTTTTGACGGCACTCCCCCATCTCAAAAGACATCGTTCTTGCTCCCCACTTTGACAGCTCCCCACAACGTGTGCATGTCAATCCAAGGTTTACCGGGTGTAAGCGGACCTGCCGGGCTGGGAAAGTCAGACTGTGCAAATATCCTACTTCGACCACTTCTTTGTTTCGCTCTACCACAGGGGGGTGTTCCCACCAAGCCAAATCCTGCTTCTTTGAAGCGGTGGGAGACCAGTAATTTTCTGTAGGCAATAACAGGGAAAGTGTTAAACTCTCGAAGAGGTTT
>DAOTZT010000393.1:0-1832 GCA_034434255.1 Anaerolineales bacterium
AGCCGATATCGTTCACGGCAAGCACCAGGGATGGCGGCATAACCAAAGCCGTTATCCCACAAGGTCAGGACATCTCCAGTATCGAAATGACGTATGTGTTCGAGTACGCCTATGATGCGCCTCCCCAGGAACTGATCCTGTATTTCAACACAGTCTTCGAGCAAAAATTCCCTTTTGTTTCCATTGTCTGGCGCACTCCTGATGGGAGAGAAATCAAAATTGTCAACATGACGGTGGATCGCCGCACCACCTATCGTTTCTCTCAGGACCCGAAATTACAGAAATATTTAAAGACTGACCAAGTCATGGAAGCGCTCTTTCGGGATCCGAAGAGCGAGACCCCAACGCCGCTCAAAGGTCAATATCAACTGCTTATTACCGCTACAACCTTTGAAAACGCTTCAGACATTGATGCCGAATTCGTCTTACATGGAAATCTGTATGGGCTGGCAGGCACCGATAAATATCGGCGCGACCTTTTCTTGCCTTTGTTGTACGGTACACCCATCGCCTTGGCGTTTGGTTTGCTGGCTGCGCTGGGAACGGCTTTCCTGACGATGATCATTGCTGCCATTGGTACTTGGTACGGCAGCTGGGTGGATGAGCTGATACAGCGTATTACAGAAATCAATCTTGTTTTGCCATTTTTGGCCATTTTGATCATGATTGGAACGTTCTACTCCCGCAGCATCTGGCTGATGTTGGGTGCCACCATTCTGTTGAGTATCTTTGGCGGCTCTATCAAAACCTATCGCGCCGTTTTCTTGCAAGTCAAGGAGGCCGGTTACATTGAGGCTGCCCGCACTTATGGCGCATCCGATTTGCGTATCATTTTTAACTACTTGATTCCCCGCATGATCCCCTTACTCATTCCAACCCTGGTCTCCTCCGTGCCGGGCTTCGTCTTTTTGGAGGCTTCTCTGGCAGTTCTTGGACTGGGCGACCCTGTATTGCCTACATGGGGAAAAGTGATCAATGATGCTTTTACGGATGGCGCGCTCTACCAGGGGCGTTACTACTGGGTGCTGGAGCCGGCGGTGTTGTTGATGTTTACAGGCTTGGGTTTTGCCATGCTTGGATTCGCACTCGATCGAATCTTCAACCCACGTTTGAGGGATATTTAGCGCCATGGACCAGAACAAAAAACTTCTACGTATCGAGAACTTGGTCTTGTATTTCAACACCACGCAAGGGCCGGTTCAAGCCGTGGATGGCGTAAATTTCGAGCTGGACGCCAATCGAGCGGTCGTGATTCTAGGCGAATCGGGCTGCGGGAAGAGTTCACTTGCCAAGGCTATCCTGCGTCTTTTACCCCGCAATGCCGGCGCTTATTCTGGTCATATCTACCTGGAGGGCAAGGATATCATGTCGCTTTCCGAGGAGGAGTTTCGGCAAAATATTCGCTGGGCGGCTATCTCAATGGTTCCCCAGGCAGCCATGAACGCCTTGAACCCGGTCATTCGCGTGGGCGATCAAGTGGCAGAACCGGCCATGATCCATCTCGGCGTGGATAAAGCCGAGGCATTCTCCCTGGTGCAAAAGATGTTCCAGCATGTCGGCGTTCCTGCGGATTTTATCTCTCGTTATCCCTTTGAATTGAGCGGCGGCATGAGACAGCGCGTCGCCATTGCCATGGCCTTGGTGACCTCTCCGAAGTTGATCATCCTCGACGAACCGACTTCGGCTCTCGATGTATTGACACAGGCCAACATTTTCAATGTGCTGAAGCGCATCAAAAAAGAACTGGGCACAAGTTTCATTTTGATTACCCATGACATTGCGACCTCCAGTGAACTGGCCGACGATGTGGCGGTGATGTATGCGGGGCAGAT
>DAOTZT010000394.1:0-2185 GCA_034434255.1 Anaerolineales bacterium
CCACGCTGATCACCAAATCGCCGCTTTGGTTGAACTCGGTTTTGAGAACCCGCACATCGGGTATGGCTAACGGAATTGTGACTTGGGCTTTTGACATGTTGACCTTTGTTTTTCCTGCTATTTTACCCCCCAGATATGGGGGCTACCACGCTCATTCCCAATGAGCCAAACGGCCTGCCCTTCATCGGCCTGCCCGACCCGACCCACAGCGTGCTGAAACTGTACGGCCAGGAAGTCAACCTCTTCAAACTCGGCCGCATGCCGGCCCAGGTGCTGATTGACAAAACCGGCCTTGCCCGCTTCGTCCACTACGGCCACTCGATGGCCGACATCCCGCCCAACGCGGAACTGCTCGAATTACTGGACGAACTGAACGTATGACACTTCCTTTACCTCCCCTGCCTACGTCCTCGTCAGGCCTCTCGGCCGTGCGCACCCTGCTTGCCGGCGAGAGCATCCTTGTCACCCTCCAGGCCATGCACAAGGGGCTAGGTGACATCTTCCGTCTGCCAATGCCCGGTGGATCGCCCATTGTTCTGGCTGGCCCCGAAGCCGGTCATTTCGTGGCCGTGACAGCGCGGCACTCGCTGGCCTGGCGCAACGAACGCGACCCTGTCACCGGCCTGCTGCGTCATGGCCTGCTGGTGGAGGATGCTCAAAGCCACGACGATTTGCGCCGTGCGGTGATGCCTTCCTTGCACCGCCGCCGCGTGGAGGACTACGCTCCTGCCATGTTGCGCCGCCTCGACCAGATCACTGCCGGTTGGGACCTCTCGCGTCCGTTGGATATGCTCGTCGAAATGCGCCGCGTCGCCCTGCTGATTCTGGTGGATACGCTCTTTGATGACGATTTCACCCCCTACCTGCAGCGCCTCTTCCCGGCCATCTTGCGCATGCTTGCCTATATTTCCCCCGGCGCATGGCTGCTGTGGCGCGACATCCCCCGCCCCGGCTATGGGTGGGCGCTTGCCGAAGTAGACGCCTACCTCTACCGGCTCATCGCCCAACGGCGCGCCCGCGGTCTGGGTGAAGACCTGCTTTCCAGCCTCATCGCCGCCGGTATGGATGACCATCTCATCCGAGACCAACTGCTCACCCTCTTCATCGCCGGCCACGACACCTCCACCGCCCTGCTGGCGTGGGTGTTGTACCACTTTGGCCGCTACCCCGACGTGCAGGCGCAGGCTCGGGCCGAACGGGACGCGGCCATAGGGGCGGCGCTGCCCGGCCCGCAGAACATCGGCCAACTCGTTTACCTCGACCAGGTGATTGACGAGACGCTGCGCCTTTATCCGCCCATTCACGTCAGCAACCGCGTCGCCCTTGAGACCTTGGAATTCCAGGGTTATCGCATCCCAGCCGGCCGGCGCGTCATGTTCTCCATCTACCTCACCCACCGCCACGAAAAATACTGGCCTGCCGCCGACCGTTTCGACCCTCAGCGCTTTGCCCCTAATGTCAAGCATCTTCCCTACACTTTCCTCCCCTTTGGAGGTGGGCCGCGCAACTGCATCGGCTCATTCTTCGCCCAGGTGGAGGCCAAAATCCTGCTGGCGCGCCTGCTCGAACGCTTCAACTTTACCTTGCTCAACCCTGCTGTTCACATGCACATGGGCGCCACGCTCGAACCGCGCCCTGGCGTTCTCATGAAAGTAACCCGCCGATGACCTATGATTTCATCCTTCTCGGCGGCGGGGCGGCCGGCTTGAACCTGGCGCTGGCCCTCGTCCGCAGCCCGTTGCGGGAAAAGTCTATTCTCATCGTCGAGCGGGAGGCCAAAGACCGCAATGACCGCACCTGGTGCTTCTGGACGGACGCCCCCTCGCCCTTCGACGGAATCGCCCGCCGCGTTTGGCCGCGCCTGGCCTTCGCCAGCGATTCGTTCGCCCGGACCTGGAACCTGCACCCGTTTCGCTACGTCATGCTGCGCGGCCTCGACTTCTACGACTACGCCCGCGGCGAACTCGCCAAACACAACGTCACCTTCCTGCGCGGCGATGGGGAGGTGGAAGACGGGGAAGAGCACGCCACAGTGCGCGCCGGCGGACAAATCTATCAGGCCGAATGGGTCTTCGACAGCCGCATCCGCCCGCAAGACGTGACTCCCCGCCCGCCCTACAACTACCTGAAACAGCACTTCCTCGGCTGGGAGGTGGAGACCGGGCGCCCGCTCTTCGACCCCGAA
>DAOTZT010000395.1:0-2398 GCA_034434255.1 Anaerolineales bacterium
GGGATGAGAAAAGTAGGTCACGTTTAAAACGTGACCTACAAGAGGGATGAGAAAAGTAGGTCACGTTTAAAATGTGCCTGAAAGCAAGGACAGATTCCCTTGACTCCGCATCAAAAAAGGAGTATAAAAAATACCGACTGGTCGGTATGTTTATCAACTGCCACCCCACCACGCATGCCAGCAAGGCAAGGCTGAAAAGGAGAAAAACATGACCCAGCAACGCAGCGAAGAGACCCGCGCCAACATCCTGGATGCCGCCGTACGGCGCTTTGCCCTGGCCGGTTACAACGCCGCCAGCGTGGACGACATCTGCGCCGATGCAGGTGTCAGCAAAGGCGCGTTCTATCACCACTTCCCCAGCAAACAGGCTGTCTTCCTGGCCCTGCTCGACGGCTGGCTGAAGACGATTGACGCCGGCCTGGAAACCATGCGCCAGCCCACCATCCCAGAGACCTTCGTGAAGATGACGCAATTGCTGCCGGTCATCTTTGCCGCCGCCGACGAGCGCCTGCCGATGTTCCTGGAATTCTGGTCTCAGGCCAGCCGCGACGAAAAGGTCTGGGAGGCTACCATTGCGCCCTACCGTCACTACCGCGACCATTTCGCCAGACTGGTGGAAGACGGCATCGCTGAAGGCTCGCTGAAGGCAGATACCGACCCACAGGCAGCCGCGCAGGTCATTCTTTCGCTGGCGGTGGGGTTATTTCTGCAGGGCGTCCTCGATCCGCAGGGCGCCGACTGGCAGAAAGTGGCCGAAGAGAGCATGAAGATCTTGATGAATGGACTGGCGAAATGATGCGGATTGCTTTACCACAAAGGACACAAAGGGGCACGAAGGAAAAATATTTTCTCCTTTGTGTTCCGTTGTGCTCTTCGTGGTGATGGTCTCTGTAAGGAAAGGAAACCTAAAATGAATCTTGTTACTGGTGCAACTGGCCACATCGGCAATGTACTCATCCGCAAATTGCTGGAACGCGGTCAAAAGGTACGCGCCCTCGTCTGGCGGGGGGAGGATGATACTCCCCTGCGCGGGCTGGACGTGGAACGCGTGGAGGGGGATGTGCTCGATCCCGACTCGCTGCGCGCCGCCCTGCGCGGCGTGGAAACGGTCTATCACCTGGCGGGCGTCATCTCCATCCTGCCCGGCCGCCAGCCGCTCGTCTGGAAGGTGAACGTGGAGGGGACGCGCAACATCCTCGAAGCAGCACGCTGGGCCGGAATCCGGCGGCTGGTGTACACCAGTTCGATCCATGCCATCAAACGCGCCCCACATGGGGTGGTGATTGACGAGTCGCTCGGCTTCGACCCCAACAATCCCTACGGGGAGTACGACCGCTCCAAAGCCGCGGCCAGCCTCGAGGTCCAGAACGCGGCGCAAACGGACCTGGACGCAGTCATCATCTGCCCGACGGGGGTCATCGGCCCATACGACTTCCGCGGTTCCGAAATGGGCGAGGTCATCCGCAGCGCGGCGGAGGCGAAGCCAATCTTCTACGTGGAAGGCGCTTACGATTTCGTGGACGTGCGCGACGTGGCCGACGGGCTGATTGCCTCGGCAGAGCAGGGTCAGCGCGGCGAGAGTTACATCCTCGGTGGGCACAAGATTTCGGTGCGTTACCTGCTGGAGACGGTGCGCGAGGTGACGGGGCGGGCGTTCGCCAGTATCAAAATCCCGTTCTCGCTGGCTGAATGGGTGGCGAAGTTCACGCCCTGGTATTACCTGCGGGCAAAAGTCAAGCCACGCTTCACCCCCTATTCGCTGGAGGTGCTGCAAAGCAACGCAGACATCAGTCATCGCAAAGCCGCAAGCGAACTGGGCTATCAGCCGCGCCCGGTGTTGGAAACGATTGCCGATACTGTACGCTGGTTTCTCGAGAACCGCCAGGTGCGCTCGAAAATTTAGCCGCAAACCAGGCAGCCAGTGGAGCAGGGAGGTATTTGCAAGTTTCCTCCTTGCGCAAAATGCCTTGCCCTAAAAATCGGCGGTGTTACTACCCCCCATTGACTGCCGAAAAGACCCGCACCTGGTTGCTATCCGAGACAAGCGCTGTTTCAACTTCGACCAGTTCGCCGTTGACAGCAGCCAGGGCGACTTCGGGCAGGGGAAGGCCCACCTGCGCCAGAATGTCCCTGAGCGGGGTGGGGCCGCCCAGGGAGAGTTCGAGCGTGTGTTTGCGCCCAGGCATGTAAAAGGTGAGATGTCCGCCGGCGTACAATTTCATGGTAAGTGCCAGTTCGTAAAGTTCACTGCTTACTGATTACTGCTTACTGATTACCTTGACAATGTCACATTAAACATTTGTTCTAAAAACGCTATGTTTTTTGTCACTGCGAGCGATAGCGAAGCAGTCTCCCGGTCTGCCAGGAGATTGCTTCGTCGCAAAGAACGCTCCTCGCA
>DAOTZT010000396.1:0-3066 GCA_034434255.1 Anaerolineales bacterium
GCCATTTCCACCGCTAATTGTCACCGGGAATGCGCCGCAGTGGGGGCAGGCGGCGTAGAGGTCATCCACCTCGAACTCTGCTCCACAGGCCGGGCAACGTGCCTGACCGGGGACGCTCTCGAACTCCAGGACAGCGTCTTCGGCGATCGTGCCAGGAGCCATCGTGTTCCAGTAAAACTGAATCGACTCGGCGGTTGCATCCGACAGCGCGCCAATGGTCACGCGCACGCGGGTCACGCGGCGCGCTCCGGCCTCGCTGGCATGAGCCAGCACGTGGTCAAACAAATCCTGCGTTAGAGAACCCTCATGCATACTTTGTTACTCCAGAGCATGGTATAGCCAGGCAGCGAACAGAGGAGATTATCATCACGTTGAGCGAGATTGTCAATAGCGATTTTGATGATAAACAATGTGGGAATTCCCCCCATCGGATAACAATCCGCGCTTTTCCCGCCTCATTGGTAACAACCTACCCACTATCCATCCTTGTCTTTGCGAGCCGCCGCAGGCGGCGAAACAATCCCCTTGCTTGCCGGGAGATTGCTTTCCCCACGCTGCGCTCGGGACATGCGCTACGCTCGCAATGACAAGAATTAGAGAGTTCTTCATCGCTTAGGGTAGGCAGTTACCTTTTGTCTGCATTGATGGGGACAGGCCGAAAGGCATGTATTTGTACGGGTCATACGGGCGCATGGATGCCGTCAAGAGCGCGGAAATTCTTCTCGAACATTGAAAAACCGACGTTACGAAGGAGTTCGCGTTATGTTATAATGACAGAAATTCGGAAATTCCGATTTTCTGGAGAAGGCCATGACCACGTTACAAATCCGCAGCAAAGGGACGCTGACCCTGCCCGCCCGTTTCCGCAAGAAATATAAACTGGAGGAGGGTGAGTTGTTCAAGTTGATTGACGTTGGCGACGGCTCTTTTTTTCTTGTCCCTTTCGAAAGCAAAGTGATGAAAAATGCCGATAAAGTGGCAAAGAAAGCGAAGGAAGCCAATGTCAATTTAGAGGAATTGCTTGCAACCCTAGACGATGAAAGAAGGCACTACTACCAGGAACACTATGTCGAACATTAAAGTGTTCCTCGACAGCAGCGCCGTGATGGCAGGCATTATTTCATCCACAGGCGCGGCGCGCGTCCTGTTGGTGATGTCGGAGAACAGACAGATCGAAACCTTTATCAGCGAGCAGGTCGTCGTCGAAATCGAGCGTTCCATGGCCAGAAAAGTTCCGGACGCGCTGCCCGAATTCCGTCAAGCCCTCAAGGACGCCAACCCGAAAATTGTCCCCGATCCGACTTTACAGGAAATCGAATCAAATCTGCATTTGATGGCCGACCCGGAGGATGTTCCCATTCTGCTGGCGGCGATGAAAGCCGGAGTGGATTATCTGGCAACGCATAATCGAAGGCATTTTCTCGACGACCCAAAAGTGGCGCAGAGAGCGGGAATCAAAATCGGCACGCCCGGCGATGTCCTTGCCTGGATAAGGGAAAATCTGAATGCGGAATGAAAAATGACATTCAAAAACTCAGTGTCGGCGGCTGTTGGCCCGGATACTATCGGATATTTTCGCGAGCAAAATACGCCTTGACAAACCCTGGTCTTTTCCTCCAGCGCCCCGAAGGCTTACAAACCTTCGGGGCGTTTGCGCTGTTTGCTCCAAATTGACGTTCTTAATCATCCGTTAACGCTTTATGAGTTGACATTTCCGCCTTCTATCGTTATCATATTTGATAACGATACTGAAATCAATACAAGGCTTGCCATGCCACTCAAAAACTTCTCAGTCGTCAATCATCCGGCGCGAATGCGCATTTTTCAGGCGCTCAACGGCGTCGAACTCTCCATCAATCAACTGGCGCACGTCCTGCCCGATGTCCCCAAGCCATCGCTTTACCGGCATGTCCACAAAATGCTGGAAGCAGGCGTTCTGCAAATCGCGCGCGTCCGGCACATCAACGGCATCGAAGAGCGCTTTTACATCGCCGCGGAGGGGCTGATTGACCCGGCGGATGTTGCTCGACCCGGCGGGCTGGAGCAATTCGCCGACCATGTGCGGCTCTACGGCTCTTCCGCCGCGCAAGACCTGGCCAGTTACATCCTGGAGCGCGGCGAACCCGACCTGAACAACATCCTGGCGCGCGACTACACCTTTTACGCCACCGAACAGGAGTTCATCCAGGCGCGTCAGGCTCTCTACAACCTTCTGGAGACACTGCAAGCCACACCACCCGCCGAAGGACGCACCAAACGCCGCATTTTCCTCATGGCGCATCCGTTGCGGGTTATCCTAATGGAAGAAGACCAAAATACAGAGTAAATCTTTTTACAGGAGTTTCCAATGTCCAAAAACATCTATCTTGATTTAGCCGACCAGGGAAAAAACGCCTGGTGGCGCTATGCGGTGGGGATTGTCCTCACCCTGCTGGTATGGATGATAGGCACTGCGTTCCTGACCGTTCCTTTTCTGAATGACCCCAATTCTGTCGCCGCATTTGCAGTGAGCTTGCTGACCTTTGGCTTGCTGATACTCGGAACCTGGCTGGCGACCGCCTGGCTGCACTGCCGTTCCTTCGGCTCGCTGATTGGTCCCAGCGGGCGGCTAAACGGCAAACGGCTGCTGCTCGGCGCAGGCATTTGAGCCGGGCTGGCCATCCTGGTCACGCTCGTCAATGTGATTTTTATGGGGGTTCGCTACACCTTCAATGCCAGTTTCTTGCAGACCTGGCCATATTTGCTGGCGGCGCTGCTATTGATTCCACTGCAAACCAGCGCGGAGGAGTTCTTCTTTCGCGGCTATTTGCTGCAAGGCAGCAGGCGGTTGACGAAAAACTGGCTGGTCCTCAGCCTCCTCAACGGCGTGCTGTTCACCCTGCCGCACCTGGGCAACGTCGAAGTCGAAAAGGATTTTCTACTCAGGGGTGTGGCTTAAATTTTCGGGGGGAGTGGGGGCTGGTATAGGGCTTTGCCGCATTTGAAATTGCGCCAGGGGCTCTTTTTGGGCTTGGTGGGAGAATCTGTTTGTTCGATGTGGGCAGAGAGAGAAGAAACGAGAGCAGG
>DAOTZT010000397.1:0-14377 GCA_034434255.1 Anaerolineales bacterium
AAACTCTACGCATTTTGTCACTGCGAGCAAAGCGAAGCAGTCTCCTGGTTTGCGAGGGGATTGCTTCGTCGCAAAAAACGCTCCTCGCAATGACAACTATACGAAAAGATGACATTGTCAAAATAGTTACCATAATTTTTTAGAGAAAGCATTCGATAATTCCGTTCAGCACAGATCAATGCAGATAAACTCTGATTTTGATAAACCCAGTTTGCTGATATGCAAATTTTGGGTTTTTATGGAGCCAATCTATTTCATCGGTGTTCATCTGTGGCCAATAAAACGAATAGCCGAACGCTCTCCTTTTTTCTATTGCCCCCCATCCTTCCCTCGCAAGGCAGGTCTCGCGGGTCATTGCGAGGAGCGGAGCAACGAAGCAATCCCCGCGCCGGCAGGGAGATTGCGCCCCCTTCCCCTATTTGAGCAGAACACCGAATATCAACCAGGCAGCCAGGGCAATCAGCAGCCCCAACGAGAACAAGACCCCCAAGCCAACCCAAAACCACTTCCAGAAGCGAGATGGAACAGGCGCTGGCGTGGGCATGCGCATTAAGACCACCGTGATATTGTCTTTCCCCTCCCGACTACAGGCCAGTTGAATGAGCCGCTGCGCCGCGTCATTCAATTCACGATTCTCGATCAGGTCTGCCATCTCTGAATCTGAGACGACATCGGTCAGTCCATCGGTGCAGAGAAGGATGACGTCGCCCGGCAAAAGATACAATCCTTGATTGGAGCGCGCCTGGGTATCACTCTCCTCGCGCGCCAGACGCAAGCGAGTATCGGCTTGAGGAGGCTTTGGAGAGCCAAGATAGCGACGAATGACATGAACATTCGGATGGTTGGCTGCATCTTCGCGCCTCAGAATCCCCCGTTCAATCGCCTCCTGAACCCAGGTATGATCGGTGGTCAGTTGCAAGAGGTGCTTGCCACGCAAAAGATAGACGCGCGAATCGCCGACAGACGCGATGTATAACTGCTTCCCGATCACCCACGCACAAGCGCAGGTTGTCCCCATGCCCAGCAATTGTTCATCATCGCGGGATTGGGCTACGATCGCCTCGCTTGCCTCTTGAATCGCTTGTTTAAGGACCCCCACCGGATCCTGGCCATCGCACTGGGCTACGGCACTGCTGATTTTTTCTACAGCCATTTCAGCAGCCACCTCACCGGCCAGGTGACCGCCGATTCCGTCGGAGACAATGGCAAAAACTGACGGGGTATTGTTGTCTTCCGACAGCCGAAAGGACGAGACAGCGAAACGGTCTTCATTGGCCCGCCCACCCATACCAGGATGGGAAAGAGCCGCCACAGACAGATGAGCAGAAGAAGTGCGTATCATTCCTGAACGCGTCGAATCGTGGGAGGAGAAACATGAGCAGGATTGCGAAGCAGGAAACGATAGGAGATTCTGCCAATGTGCAAAATATCTCCATGTTTCAGAACGCGCGGGGATGTGATGCGCTCGTAATTGACCCACGTACCCGCCACCGAATCTTCATCGATCAAAACAAAACGTTCCTCCTCTTGCTTCAAACGAGCATGCAAGGGCGCAACCGAAGGGTCATCAAGCACGCGTTGGGCTTCGAGGGGGTCTGAACCAAAGGTCATTTCTGGAATCAGCACCGGTATTGGCAACGCATCCATCGGCTGGCCATCCTCGCGCAAGCGCACAAGATAAGCCTCAGCCTGCTTTTGGGAAGAATGGCGCCAGCCAGTCAGAGAAAGGCGTCTCTTTGGCGTCGGCTCAACGACACCCAACACATCTTTCGACCTGGTCTCTTTCTCCTCCTTGCGCCTGCGTCCAACCAGGAGAGCAATGCCGAGCGTCATACTCGCCAGGGTTACGCCACCGATAACAATCCACAAACTATTGCGCGCCAGGAACGGCAGGAGACCCCGCTCAGGCTGCACAACCGTCACATTGACCTTAATGCCCAAGCTGACATTCCTGAGTCCCAGGCTATCCACCGCCTCTACCTGCAAAATGTGATCGCCACTCGTAACGTAACTGTTCAAGTCCCACAAAAATTCGCCGAATGGTTCGCTCGTGTTTTCATCCACGATTTCACCGTCCACGTAAAGCCGCGTTTCGGCCAGCGGGCGCGGATGCGAATCGGGAAACTCCACAATGGCCTGGATGGTTTGCTGGGCAGGCTGGAACAGGGAAAAGTCAGTCGTGCGCGGGTCTGGCCCCTGGCGGACAATTTGCTCCGGCGGGGAAACCAGAATGGGATTCGGCGGCAGGACATTGAGGTCAAAGGAAAGCGCCTCGGTGGTGACCGTTTCACCGTTCACCGCCACCTGCGCCGCCAGGGTGTGCATGCCAGGAGTGCGAATGGCAGAGGCGTAGGTCAGGGCGTAGCTGTAACGCAGGGGAGACAGGTACGTTTCCGGGTCCGGCAACGGATCGGTATCGCTGAAAAGGGTATATTGCCCACCGGTGCGAATGGCCAGGTCCTTGAGCGCCGTGGCGCCGGAGGTGGAGAAATAGGCCGGGGAATCCACAATCCAGACGTGGACGCGGATGTTCAAGTCCACGGCCCGCTGGGTCAGGTTCTGCAACGCTGAAATAGAATCCGCCTCAGGCGGAGAGGCGATGTACAGCACCACCCGCTTCATCCCCACCTGCGGGCCGGTGACCGAGACAGCATCCAGAGCATTCGAGAGTGTATCCAGGCTGGGAGAGATGGTCAGCAAGTCAGGCTGATACGCCGCGAGCGCCTCGGCCACGGCTGTCGCGCGGTCACTGGTCGTAGAGACGCCGCCCGTCGCAACCAGGGTCAGGACATCGCCCCACGAACTGGAATGAGCGGCCGCCCAGGCCTGGAGGGCGCTTTTGACTTTATCCAGCCGGGAGACTGCATCCGTGCTGCGAAAGGCAAACGACCGACTCGGATCCAGCGCCACGGCAAACAGGACCCCCGGCTGGCGCTGCTCAAACGTCAGCGGCGTCACCGGCAGATTGTCTTCGAGCAGGGTCACCTGATCCGCATTGAGACCAGTGACAAAATTTCCACCGTCATCAAAGACATCGAGGGCAACAAACAGGGTGGGATAGGCAGACGTATCGAGGGCAAACAGAGAAGCACGCGCTACAGATTGGGCGCGTGCATTCAACGCCCCCGTAAATGCAAACAGTAGAAAGACAAAAAACGCAATGAGGCTTTTACGCATGCAAAAGTGGTCAATCACGCGAGTCGGGAGGCGGGACTTCCGACTCAATGATCTCTCCGGTCGGCAGTTCTGGCTTTGGCAAAGTGCGCGACGGCAATTTGATCCACTTGCTTGCTCCGGCCCACCCAAGCAAAATCGCCCCGACTGCCGTGCCAGTCACCTGGAAGGGCACGCCAGAGATCACACCCATCACCAGTCCCTTGGCCACCGAAGTCCCCCACTCATCCTTCGCCAGGTAACGCTGGACGAAGAGGGTGGTTACAAACCCGATTCCACCGACCAGGAAACTGGTGAGCAAGAGAGATAGGGGGTCCACAATCTCGACCCAGCCAAAGACATTATCCAACACAATCGTCGTCAGTGCGGCCAGCGGATGAATCGGCGCCGCTGGCACGACCCGGCGCGGTTCAGGGGTTGTATGGAGAACAGGCTGAATCTCAGCAGACATTCCTCCTCCAAATCCTCTCTCTTCAAGCACTCTGTTGCGAGGTTCTCATGGCAAGCCGCTGCACCTGGAAGCCACAAAGCATCACCGCAGGGGAACAATCTTTTGTCACCTCGGAGACCGCTTCGATCCTCTCACAGCGACAGACCAATCCTCAATCTACAATCCTCAATCTACAATCCTCAATCCTCCCTCACTCCCATTCAATGGTTGCGGGAGGCTTACTGGTTATATCATACACCACTCTGTTGATTCCGTGTACCTCGTTGACAATTCGGTTCGCCGCCCGGGCCAACACGTCATAAGGCAAGCGCGCCCAATCGGCGGTCATAAAATCGTCGGTCACCACGGCTCGCAGGACACAGGCCTCCTGGTACGTCCGTTCATCGCCCATCACGCCCACCGAGCGGACTGGCAGGAGGGCGGCAAAGGCCTGACTGGTGCCCCCTCCTTTGCCCAGCAAACCGGCACGAGCCAGTTCCTCGGTGAAAATAGCATCAGCAGCGCGCAGACGGGCTACCCGCTCCGGGGTCACCTCGCCGAGCACGCGCACGGTCAGGCCCGGACCCGGGAACGGCTGCCGCCAAACCATGCTTTCAGGCAGGCCAAGCGCTTCCCCCACCGCCCGCACCTCGTCCTTGAACAGGTAACGCAGCGGTTCGACCAGGGCGAATTCCATGTCCTCGGGCAGGCCGCCCACGTTGTGGTGACTCTTGATTTTGGCCGCTTTGCTCCGGTCCGGCGCAGCAGATTCGACCACGTCCGGGTAGATCGTGCCCTGCACCAGGAACTTCGGCGCGCCGAGTCTCTTTGCCTCGCGCTCAAAGATGCGGATGAACTTTTCGCCGACAATGCGACGTTTCTGTTCGGGGTCGGTGACGCCTTTCAGGGCCGCGAAAAACTCGTCAGCGGCGTCCACCGCTACCAGTTCCGCGCCCATCTCCTGCCGGAAGGTGCGCACCACCTGCTCCGGCTCGCCCTTTCGCAGCAGACCGGTATCCACGAAGACGGCCACCAGTTGGTCGCCGACAGCGCGGTGGACGAGGGCCGCCGCGACAGACGAATCCACGCCGCCGCTGACCGCTGCCAGGACGCGTTCCCGCCCCACCTGGGCGCGGATGCGGGTGATGCTCGTCTCGATGATGGAGGCCGGCGTCCAGTCTGGAACACAGCCGCAAACGTCAACAGCAAAACGGCGCAGGATCTCGGCTCCGCCTTGGGTATGCTTCACTTCGGGGTGGAATTGCAGGCCGTAGTATTGGCGGTCAAAATCGCCCATCGCTGCGAACGGGCTGTTGGCCGATTTGGCCAGGGCAACAAAGCCTGCCGGCAATTCGGTAATGCGGTCGCCATGCGACATCCAGACGGGAAAGGAGGACGCCGTGAGCAGCGGATTGGAGAGCAGGGTCTCAACCGTTGCAAGGCCGTATTCGCGTTCAGGGGAGGGGTTGACCTTGCCACCCAGCGTGTGGGTGAGCAATTGCATCCCGTAGCAAATGCCGAGGACAGGCAAGCCGGACTCGAGCACGTAGCCGGGCAGGGTCGGTGCGCCGGGGGCATAGACCGAGGCCGGGCCGCCGGAGAGGATAAAGCCACGCGGCCGAAGAGCCAGCACGGTTTCAGCGGGCGCGTCCCAGGGGAAGAGTTCGCAATAGACATGCGCCTCACGCACCCGGCGGGCGATGAGTTGCGCATATTGCGAGCCAAAGTCGAGGATAGCGAGGGAGTCGGTCATCCGTGTTCAGCGGTCAGCAGTCCGCCGTCTCTCATCATTCTTCCACAAAAAGAATCTGACCATCTTCCATGGACTGGATAATCGCCAGGGACTCGATGGGCACACCGAGGGGAGCCAGGAGAGCCCGTCCGCCTTCAAAAGATTTTTCAATCAGCGTGCCAATGCCGACGATGGTGGCACCGGCAGCCTGCGCCAGCCGTACCAGGCCGAAGATGGTGGCGCCAGAAGCCAGGAAATCGTCAATGATCAGCACACGCTCACCGTTGCCCAGATACTCAGGGGAAACGATGAGTTCAGTCATCACCCCTTTCGTGTGGGAGGGCGCCACAGTCAGCAGCACCGTATCGGGCATGGTCACTGGCTTGGTCTTGCGAGCATAGACAACGGGAATGCCGAGATGCAGCGCTGTCATGACCGCTGGGGCAATGCCGGAGATTTCAGCGGTCAGGACCTTGGTCGCGCCGATATGGGCGAAGCGGCGCGCCAATTCGCGCCCGCAAACATCCATCAGTAGCGGGTCCACCTGATGGTTGATGAAACCATCTACTTTCAAGATGCCGTTACGCAAGACCTTCCCTTGCTGGCGGATGCGTTCAACCAGTTCTTTCATTGTCTAATCTCCAAGATTTTCACAGTCTCTGCATGGCAGGAGTTCTAGACATTTTACAACTGCCCCAAAAAACGCGCCAGAGGAATGCTGTATTTTGACGATACCACATTTTGGCCGCGTTGCCATTGCGAGGCGCGTTCCTGGCAACGACCGCCAAGCGTACCCGAGGGGATGCACTCTCCTGGTCAAAGGATTCCCCCATCTTTTGGGTTCAGCAAGTTTTGGCAGCGGAGTCATATGTTAGAATACACTTTGTGAGCCGCAAACCTATCCTTGTCCTTGCCTCCAATTCACCCCGCCGAAGTTTCCTGCTGGGGCTGGGTGGCTGGATGTTTCATGTGCAGCCGACCGAAACAGACGAAACCCCGCTGGCTGGAGAAAAGCCCGCAGATTACGTCCGGCGTCTGGCCGAGAGCAAAGCCAGAGCCTGTGAGCCTCATGTCCGCCCTGGCGAAGTGATTATTGCTGCCGACACAGCCGTTGTGCTGGACGAAGAGATCCTCGGCAAGCCTGCCAGCCTGGCCGAAGCCGTGGAGATGCTTCACCGTCTTCGCGGTCGTACCCATCAGGTCTATACCGCGATTGCTGTGCTCGAAAAAGATACCGGCACACTCCTGAGCGATTTGTGCATCACCAATGTTCCCATGCGAGCCTACACCGACGAGGAAATCCGCACCTACGTGGTCACCGGCGACCCGCTGGACAAAGCCGGCGCTTACGCCATTCAAAGCAAATCTTTTCATCCGGTAGAAAATATGAGCGGCTGTTACGCCAGTGTGATGGGATTCCCCCTCTGCCACCTCAGCCGCACCCTGGCCAAACTGGACATCATCTCAAAATCGCCGCTGGCCGAACAATGCCAGTCTGCTCTCAAATATCGCTGTCCTATCTTCTCCCGCGTTCTGGCGGGGGAACAGATCGGATAGAGAGAAGGAACATATGAAATCTAGCCGTTTTCTTCATCTTCTGGTTTCCCTCTTTTTACTCCTGAGCGCTTGCGCCCGCGCCACCGAGACCACCAGCCTGCCCACCGCAGCGGTCTATAACACCCCCGCGCCAAGCGTAGAAAGCAGCATTCGCGCCTTTCTTGACTCTTACCGTCTCCTCGACTACGCCAGCATGTACGCCACGCTCACCGCCGAAAGCCGGGCTGCGATCAGCCAAGAAGATTTCGCAAAGCGCTTTGACGAGATCTTCAACGCCATGAGTTTGAGCGCCATTGAATACGCCATTCAATCCACCCTCACCAACCCCGACACCGCCCAGGCCGCTTATCGCATCACGTATAAGACCGTTCTCTTCGGTGATATTTCTCGTGATGTCACTGCGGAAATGATTCTCGAAGATGGCGCCTGGCACATTCAGTGGAATGATGCTCTGATCCTGCCCGAACTGGTCGGCCGCAAGACGCTGATCACCTATTACACCACGCCCTCGCGCGGCAACATCTACGACCGCAACGGCGAGGCCATTGCCATCGAAACCGACATCTACGCCCTCGGTCTGGTCGCGGGCGGACTCCCCGCCGAAGACGAGGAGGCAGTATTTCGCCGCCTTGCCAACCTGACGGGCGCACCGCTGGAGCGATTCAAGCAAAATTACTACAACTACTCCGCTGGTCTCTATGTTCCGGTGGGAGAGGCCAACGTCGAAGACACCGAAGCCTCTGGCTTACTGGCCTTTTCTGGCATTCAGGCGATTCCGTACACCTCCCGCTACTACTACCCCAACGTCGCCCCCCAAACTGTCGGACATTTGCTCTATATCAGCGAGGAAGACATGAATGAATACCGCCGGAAAGGATACAGCGGCGGCGAACGCGTCGGTGTACAAGGCATCGAACTGTGGGCAGAAGACATCCTGCGCGGTCGCAATGCCGCCACGCTCTACCTCGCCTCTGCCGACAAAACCCCCGAAACGATCCTGGCCCAAGTAGAAGCCCAACCCGCCTCCTCCCTCACCCTGACCATTGACCGCGACCTGCAGCAACAGGCCCAGGCAGCCATGGACGGTCTCCCCGGCGCCATCGTCGTCATGGAGGTCAACACCGGTCGCGTTCTGGCCATCGTCTCCTCTCCTGCACCCGATACCAACTGGTACGATCCGGCCAATTACAACTTCATTGGCTTGAGTGAAATGTTGAACGTGCCGGCGATCGAAAAGAACCGCGCCACCACTGGGACCTATCCTCTCGGTTCTGTCTTCAAAATCGTTACCATGGCCGCCGCCCTGGAAAGCGGACTTTTTACCCCCGACACCGTGTATAACTGCACCTACGAATGGACAGAAATCCCCGGCATCACCCTCTATGACTGGACATGGCAACGCTGCGAAGACGAAAAGGCTCAAACCGGCGAAGATACCTGTACCCGCCCCAACAGTTTGCCAAGCGGCGAACTGACCCTCGAGCAGGGTCTCATGCGTTCATGTGACCCCTGGTTTTACCACATCGGCTACACCCTCTACACCGCTGGCATGACCAGTGCGATTACCGACATGGCCAAAGGCTTCGGGCTGGGTCAACCTACCGGAATCGAGCAAGTCGAAGAAGCCGCCGGCAACATTCCCTTGCCCACCGATGGTCTGAACGCCACCAGCCTGGCCATTGGTCAAGGTGACATGCTCGTCACCCCCCTGCAAGTGGCCGATTTCATCGCGGCCATCGCCAACGGCGGCACACTCTACCGCCCGCAACTGGTCGAGAGCATCCAGCCCGCTGTGGGAGACCCCATCCAGGTCTTCAAGCCTGAAGTGCGCGGCGTCCTGCCCATCAAACCCGAGACCTTGCAATCCATCCAGGAATCGATGCGCGCCGTAGCCGAAAACCCGCGCGGCACCGCCTACTCCCGCCTGGGCACCTTTGCCATCCCCACTGCTGGCAAAACCGGCACCGCCGAAAGCGGGCAGACCAACCCCCAGGCGTGGTTTGCTGGTTACAGCCTCGCCAACCGTCCCGACAAGCCCGACATCGCTGTCGTGGTCATCGTAGAAAACCAGGGAGAAGGTTCGATCTGGGCCCTGCCCATCTTCCGGCGAGTCATGGAAATCTACTTCTTCGGAAAAGCGCAAACCGTTTACCCCTGGGAAAAAACCTTCGGCGTCATCGACCCGGAGTATGGCGTTATTCCCACCCCTACCCCAACCCCCGCGCCATAACGTGCGACCCTATGTCTGCTGACCTTGAAACCGGCATCATCATCCGTTCTCAATCCGGTTTTTTCACCGTCCAGACCGCAAGCGGCATCCTGACCTGTCGCCTGCGCGGCCGCCTCAAGCAAGGTCCCCGCAGCGGAGATATTGCTGCCATTGGCGACCGGGTACAGATTACGCGTCAGCCAGACGGAACGGGCACGATCGAGGCCGTCGAACCGCGCACCCGCGCCCTCGTTCGCCTCGACCCACGCCCGCAGGGCGTCTATCAACAAGTCCTCCTGGCCAACCCCGACCAGGCCGTGTTCGTCTTTGCCTGCGCCCAGCCGCACCCCCATTTGCGCATGCTTGACCGTTTCCTGGTCATCGCCGAAAAGCAAGGCATCCCGGCGATCATCGTGGCCAACAAGGTGGACCTGGTGGGGCAAGAGCAGGCTGAGCGCCTGTTTGGCTTTTATCCGGCCATCGGCTACCCGGTAATTTACACCTGCGCCAAAACTGGTCAAGGCGTGGCAGAACTGCGCGAGAAACTGACAGGCAAAGTCTCTGCCCTGGCCGGTCCAAGCGGCGTGGGCAAATCCAGTTTGCTCAATGCCATCCAGCCCGGCCTGGGGCTGGCCGTGCGTGAGGTCAGTCAGGCCGTCAACAAAGGGCGCCACACCACCACCGTGCGCGAACTGTTTCCGCTGGACGGCGGCGGCTACGTGGCCGACACCCCTGGCCTGCGCTCCCTGGCGCTTTGGGATACCACCCCCGAGGAACTGGACGGCTACTTCCCCGAAATTGCCCCCCTCGTGGCACACTGCCAGTTCAGCGACTGCACCCATCGCGTCGAACCGGGCTGCGCCGTGCGCGCCGCAGTGGAGGCCGGTCAGGTCCGCCCCGAACGGTACGAGTCCTACCTGCGGTTGCGAGCGGGAGAGGAGTGAAGAATGGCTGTCCAAATTTACGAAAAATCTTGTGAGACAATGACTGAAATTGCAGATGACAGTGTAGCCCTCACTGTCACATCTCCCCCTTACTGGAATGCAATTGACTATGATATTCACGCCGCCGATAAACGCCAGTATTACCGCACACGCCGTTACGCCCACGGCTACCTGAGCTACGAAGAATACCTTGACTGGATTATTCGAATTTTTGACGAGGTCTTTCGCGTGACCAAACCTGGTGGCTTGTGCGCCGTGGTCATTGGCACGGTTTTGCTTGATGGTGAGCTCTACCCTGTTCCTTTTGATTTTGTATCGCGCATGCGAGGCCGTTGGAATTTTTACCAGGATTTTATCTGGCACAAATGTACAGCAGGTGTCAAACGTGCTGGCGTGAGTATTCAAAAGCCTTATCCAGGCTATTTTTACCCCAACATCATGAATGAATACATCCTCGTATTCCAGAAACCAGGGCCAAAAATTTACGAGGGGCGCAGTCAGCAAGAAAAAGAGAATGCTGCCTACCCCATCAACCGCCTCTTCACGCTCGATCTGGCCAACAACATCTGGCACATTGCCCCCGTCCCGCCAGATACCATTGACCATCCCGCTCCTTTCCCAGAAGAAATTCCCTACCGATTGATTTCCCTGTATTCCTATCCAGGAGATTTGATTCTCGATCCTTTCCTGGGTTCAGGTCAAACCACAAAAGTAGCTCATCATTTGCAAAGGAATGCAGTGGGATATGAAATTATCCCCAAATACGTTCAGCTGGCCAGACAAAGGGTTAATGAACCGCTTTCCATCCGCAAACAACAGCTGGTAGCCATTTTCGAGAAAATAGACTTTGACGAACCCGCTGCCAACGGAAATGGCATTTCTAAAGCCTCTTCGGCAAAGCAAATGTCCTTTGATATTTTGGAAAAATGAGTCTCCTGCAAAAAGGTGAAAATCGAACCACAAAGACACGGAGACACGAGTAAGTAAATGAAAGGAAACTTTGTGACTCCGTGTCTTCGTGGTGAAACTTCAGGGTTTTTGCAGTGGAGTCAAAAATAGCACCAAGAAGGTACCTTCATGACAAACGTGGCGGATTTAATTCAAAAAATTGCTGAAATCGGCCAGGAACATCCTTCCTCCCCCCAACTGGCAGAGATAGAGATATTCGCGAACTTTTTCTTGCCAAATGGCCGGCTGGATGACCGTTCTCTGGACAAAACGGATGGCACAAATATCAGTCGCCGCGAACTATTAACACGCTTTCTCCTCTTGAATGCTGTCATTGACCAGGGCCCTGATATTGTGGGTGTGCGCAAGATGTTGGTAAACGTGACCAATGAAATGTATCACTATGAAATCCGTTTTCTACACCGTCCTCTTGCTTTCTTTCAGGAAATTGGTATTGCCATTGATCAAATCCTTACCCAACATCAATCCATCAAAGCCCTTCGCGCAGAAGCATGGGCACAAGAAAATCGTTCCCAGCCCAGCCGATACAATTTGTTCATGGATAACTCCAAACAGGCTCTGAATTACGCCGTCTTTCGATGGGGTGTTCCTCTGGCGCTTCCTCTCCTTCTCGAAAAAGACCTGGGTAAAAACAAATCCACATCTCCCCTGTTGGATTATCTTGAAACGTACCCTTCTGCTGAGAGAATGACAACAGCACTAAAAGACCACCAACGTTATGGGTTGGGCAAAGCAATTGGTGATAAAGCCTGCCATCTATTTGCCAAATGGATGGTTTCCACCTTTAGCATAACCCGCCGACACGACACATCATGGGGAAACTATTCCTTTGAAGTTCCCTACGACTCGAACGCTGGACGCGTTCTTTGGAGAACCGGCTATTTGCTCCATTGGGCTTCAGAGGAGGACTACGTAAAAAAACAGGTCATTCAGAAAAGACAGGGAAAAGGGGGCATGGACTATTTGCGGGTAACAAACATTCGAGGGATGCCCACTACCCTCTATCTTGATGCCGATGTAAAAGACGCATACTGCGAAATTTCAGTCAAGCACCTGGCAACCCACAAAAAGAAGCCAACAAAATTCGAAATTCAACGGTTACAACATCCTTTCTTACTGCTGCAAAAACAGACTGTTGCTGCGTTTGACGACGGCCTGATTTACCTTGGCACAAATTTCTGCTTTAACCATGCTCAGCCAAAATGCAAAGAATGCCCGCTCAAAGACCTGTGTGAAGGCCACATGTCTTCACCTCACCTGATACAAAATTATCGCACATGACCAACTGGAACATCCTCGGCCACCAATGGGCAGTGGACCTCCTGCGCGCCCAAATCCAGCGCGGGACCTTGAGCCATGCCTACCTCTTCACCGGCCCGAGCGGCGTCGGACGGCGCACCCTCGCCCTGCGCTTTGCCCAGGCCTTGCTCTGCCCCGAATCCCCGGCCCCAGGCGAACCCTGCGGAACATGCCGCACCTGCCGCCAAATCGAAGCCATGCAATACCCCGACCTGACGGTCGTCCAGGCTGAAAAAGAAGGCGGTGTGCTCAAAGTGGAACAAGTGCGCGAAGTGCGCCAGATGCTCTCGCTCAAACCCTACCAGAGCCGCTACCGCGTGGCGCTCTTCCTGCGCTTCGAAGAAGCCAACCCCAGCGCCGCCAATGCCCTGCTCAAAACCCTCGAAGAAGCCCCCTCCCACGCCCTCCTGCTCCTGACCGCCGATTCGCCCGATTCCCTGCTCCCCACCATCGTCTCCCGTTGCCAGGTGCTACGCCTCTCCCCCTCGCCGCTCGAAACGGTTGAGGCCGCCCTGCACGAGCACGGCGCAGATCCTGAAACTGCCCACCTCCTGGCGCATCTCTCCGGCGGGCGCGTCGGCCTCGCCTTCCGCCTGCTCGCTGACCCCGACTCCCTGGACTTCCGCCGCCAGCGCATCGACGAACTCCACCGCCTGCTCACCGCCTCGCGGGTCGAAAAATTCGCTTACGCCGAGCGCCTCACCGACCGCAAACACGCCGAAAAAGAACGGCCCCGCGAGACCCTCCTCCTCTGGCTCTCCTACTGGCGAGACGTCCTGCTTGCCGCCTCCGGCACTTCGGCCCCGCTGATGAATGTGGACCGCGCCGAAGAAATCCATGCCCTCGCCCGGCAACTTGGCCTGGATACCGCTCGCCGCCTCACCACCCAGGCCGAAAAAGCCATTCAGCAACTGGACGCCAACGTCAACCCCCGACTGTTGGTCGAAGTCACCCTGCTGGACTGGCCCCATGTCTAACCCCTTCCTCCCTGCTCCTTTTCTCAAAAAAGAGAAGAAAACGGCCTACCTGCCCCCCCTCGCCCCTCTCCTTTCCCTGCTTTGGCCCGTCCTTCTCTTCTTCCTCACCGCCTGCGGCGCGGACCCGACGCCTGCCCCCCCTCCCTCGCCTTCTCCCACGCCGGCGGCCTCCCCTTCTCCCGTCCCCACCCCCACCATTCCGCCCACCCCCACCCAAACGCCCGAACCGACCTGGTACACTCTGCTCGATGAGTCCTACACCGTCCTCGAATACCGCTACGGGCTGGTGACCAACCCCCAAGCGCGCGTCTATGCCACCTTGAACGACGCCGTCCAGGGCACCGGCAACTTCGGCTACCTGCCCAACGCCCCAGCCTACGTCTCGGTAGTAGGGGAAGAAACCCGTGACGGCAAGACGTTCTACACCGTCTATTACGGCTGGATGGACGCCGCCGATGTGCAACTGTTGACCCCCTCCACGTTTCGCGGCCTGCTGTTGACCCGCGACGTGGACTTCCGCTTTGGCTGGGTGCTGGCCGACACCCAATCGCTCACCGCCGACGGAACACCTGTGCGCCCCTATCGCCGCTACGAGGTCGTGCACGAAGTCCCTGCCCCCAGAGAAAACCCCGGCTACGTGGCCGTCGGCCCGGACGAGTGGCTGCCCGCCGATGCCGTCGCGCTGACCAGTCCCCAGGTCCCGGCCGACGCAGGGGCAAACACCTGCCGCTTCGTTTACGTGGACCTGGCCGAGCAGACCCTGCGCGTCTACAACGAGTGTAAACTGGTCTTCGCCACCCTCGTCTCGACCGGTAAACAGCCCGGCTGGACATTTCCGGGGCGGTTCGCCATCCTGCAAAAGTTCCCCTATATCCAGTTGACGCCGCCCGCCGGTTCGATCAGCGTCTATTATCTCGAAGGAGTGCCGGATTTCATGACCTATTTTGGCGACCTGGGCTTCCACGCCGCCTACTGGCACGACGACTTCGGCTCGCCGGTCTCACACGGCTGCGTCAACCTCTCCCCGGCAGACGCCCGGTGGCTCTACGAGTGGGCCGGCCTGGGGGAGCGGGTGATCATCAGCGC
>DAOTZT010000398.1:0-3431 GCA_034434255.1 Anaerolineales bacterium
ACAAGATCAAAGTCTTGAAGCGCCGTTGTTATGGCCTGTTCAATCTCAAACACTTCTTTCAACGCCTCTTCCTGGACTTGAATGGCTCCCGATTGTTTTGCATCAGACCACCATATCTGGCTTAACCACGACGATTCCCAATGAACCAAAATTTTTCGGTGCTGGTTTCACATGTGCGCGTGCCACCGGCTATGGAAGCCATTCTTGGCTCGCCCTCGAACCGTGTCCAGGGCTTTCTGGCGGCGGGGCATGTCTGCGCGGTGATGGGGTATCACGAATACCCAACGATTGCGCAGAAGTACCGCGTCCCGATTGTGGTGACCGGCTTTGAGCCGGTGGACTTGCTGCGCGGCGTGCTGGCCGCCGTCCGTCAACTCGAGGCGGGCCGCTTCGAGGTCGAGAACGCGTACGAGCGCGCCGTTACCTTCGAGGGCAATCGCCCGGCCCAGGCAGTCATCCAGCGCGTCTTCCAGCCGGTGGATCGCAAGTGGCGCGGCATTGGCGTCATCCCCCAATCGGGGTGGGGGCTGCGCCCCGAATTCGAAGAGTTCGACGCCGAAATCCGTTTCTCAGTGGGGCAGATTCGAACACAGGAATCGCCGCTGTGTATTGCCGGAGAAATCCTGCAAGGGTTGAAAAAACCGCCGCAATGCAGCGCCTACGGCGTACAATGTACCCCCCAGACACCGCTCGGCGCGCCGATGGTCTCGGCGGAGGGAGCGTGCGCAGCCTATTACCGCTATCACAGACAGGTGGAAAATGACTGATGAAGTGAATTTCGAAGGTTACGCTTGTCCGTTACCCCTGCCGCCCAAAGACAACGTGGTTCTCGGTCATGGTTCGGGCGGAAAATTGAGCCATGACCTGCTGACGCGCCTCTTCCTGCCCGAATTGGGTCAGGCCGCCCCGCGGGCGCTGGACGATTCGGCAGTGCTGAAGGCAGCAAACGAACGCCTCGCCATCACGACCGACTCGCATGTCGTCGCGCCGCTCTTTTTTCCGGGCGGCGATATCGGACGCCTGGCGGTGTGCGGCACGGTCAATGACCTGGCCATGGTTGGGGCCACCCCGCTGGCGCTGACCAGCGGCTTTATCATCGAAGAGGGTCTGCCCTTCGAAATCTTGCAGCGGGTGGTGCACTCTATGCAAGAGGCTGCTGCGGAAGCAGGCGTGTTCATCGCCGCTGGTGATACCAAAGTGGTTCAAAAAGGCAGCGTAGATCAACTGTTCATCAACACTTCCGGCGTGGGACGCATCTCCAACGGCGTGAACATCTCAGGTGCAAACGCCCGCCCCGGCGACGTCGTGCTGGTATCGGGAACGATCGGGGATCACGGCATTGCCGTTCTTTCGGCGCGCGAGGGCCTGGGCTTCGAAACCGACCTGGTCTCAGACGTGGCCCCCCTCAACAGCCTGGTCGCCGAGATGCTATCAGCCGGAGAGGTTCACGTTCTGCGCGACCCAACCCGCGGCGGCCTGGCCACGGCGCTGGTGGAGATCAGCCAGCAGTCGGGAGTCTGCATCGAACTGCAAGAAACGGCCATCCCGGTCAAGCCGCAAGTGCGGGCCGCCTGTGAAATGCTTGGCTTCGATCCGCTTTATATCGCCAACGAAGGCAAACTGGTGGCCATTGTAGCCGGACAAGATGCCGAAAAAATCATCGAAGCGATGCGCCAACATCCATACGGGAAAGATGCAGCGGTAATTGGGCGCGTTCTTGAAAGCGGCAAAGCCCAGGTGCGCCTGAAAACCGCCATCGGCGGCACGCGGCTGGTGGATATGCTCCCCGGCGAAATGCTGCCGCGGATTTGTTAGGCCTGCTCGAAGCCCCTCCTCCGCTTGAGATGCTGCCACTGAAACGTGACAAATAACGTTGATAACTGATGACAGACTGCACCTCTTCTCAATTTGTGAAATATATTACAATCCCGCCGCGTTTTATGCGGCGAGGAGTTGACCGATTCGTCAGAGGAACGATATGGACATTCGCAAAATTTACGAGTACGCCCTTAAACGGGAACACGAAGGCAAACGTTTCTTTGAAGAAAACGCCAGCCGGCTGAAACACGCCGCAGCCGTCAGCGCCTTCAAGGAACTGGCCGCCGAAGAGCAAAAGCATATCGAGTTCATCGAAGCCCAGATTGCTGCTTTAGACAAAGGTCAACCCGGCAGCAGCGCCGCGCTGAAGCAAGCGCTCCAAGAAGGCGCTTTCTTCTCCAAACGCGCCGAATCAGAAATGCTCGACCAGACCGTCCTTGAAGCCATGGTTCCCGACCTGCCTGTCCTGCGCATGGCCTACCTGATCGAACTGGACTTCGCCGAGTACTACACCAAGGCAGCCAAACAAGCGGAAGGCGAGGCCAAAAAAGTGTTACAAATGCTGGCAAAATGGGAACGAAGCCACGAGGCGCTCTTCAAGAAAATGCACGACCAGGCCTACGAACTCTACACCCACATGCCCTGGGGAGGCTAGGACACCTGATGGACTATGAATCCCGCCCCCCTCACTTCCTGCGTTATCGTGCAGGTCAATGGGAGACGCTGGGGAGGAACGTTGTTGTCGAGACACCCGTGTCCTTGACGGTCAACGGGCAGGTATGGATTACACTTATGTGTACGCCCACCGACCTGGAGGCGCTGGCTGTAGGGTTTCTGTACAACGAAGGCACAATCAAAAGCAAGGATGAGATTGAACTCATTCAAGTCTGTGAGCATGGCGATAACGTTGACGTATGGCTCAATCATCCCGCTGAAGTGCCTCGAAGTTGGCGCCGCACATCCGGCTGCACCGGCGGAGCCACGGCAGTCATTCTGGAAAAAATTCAAACGTGCCTGCCCCTGAATGGTTTTGTCCTGAACCCACACAACATCACCCAGATGGTGGAAAGCCTGCTTAACGCGCAGAACCTTTACAAGGAGGTCGGTGGCATCCACACCTCGATTCTGAGCGATGGAGAACGGGTGCTCGTCTCTGCAGAAGATGTGGGCCGTCACAATTCCCTGGATAAAATTGCTGGCCGCTGTCTTCTGGAAGACATTCGCCCGCCCCACAAGATCCTGGTCACCACTGGCCGGGTCAGTTCAGAAATGATCCAGAAAGCGGCTCGTATCGGTGCCCCAATCGTTATCTCGCGAACCTCAGCGAGTTCGCTTTCGGTAATGCTCGCTGAGAAATGGGGCATCACCCTGATTGGCTATGCACGGCGTGATCAATTCATCGTTTACACGCATCCAGAGCGCATTTTGCAAGGCGCGGCTGTGCCCGAAAAGAATCTTTAGCAGGAAAAACACCCCACTTTTTCGTAACTACCTACCCATTTTAGCCTGAGTGGTGTTAAACTATACCCATGCCTGAACAAGCATTGACGACGACCTCTCTGCTCAGACGGCTCGAGAATTTGGAAATAGAGACAGGACATCTCCATGCAGAA
>DAOTZT010000399.1:0-1920 GCA_034434255.1 Anaerolineales bacterium
TATCGCGGCGACCTGGCAACAGGCGTGGACACGGACGAGTGGATTCTTGCCCGCCGTGAAGAATTGCGCAGCCGTTACCGCGCGCTGCTCAAAAAACTATCGCTGGCTTACCTCGAACAAAATCAACTGGAGCACGCCCTGAATTGCTGCCGCAAACTGACCGAACAAGACCGCTGGGACGAGGAAGCCGTGCGCCTGCAAATGACGCTGGAGACGCTCGCGGGCAATCGCGCCGCCGCGCTGAACACTTACCAAAGATTAGCCGATGAATTGAAGCGCGAAATCCACGCCCAGCCCATGCCCGAAACGATGGCGCTCTATAGCGACATCCTCAACAATCGCCTGCCGCGCCTGGCCCTGCCCAAAAAGCCCGCGTCCGAAGCGCTGTTCATCAGCCGCGCGCCCGAACTGGCGCATTTACAAACCCTGCTGACCGAGGCGCGCAAACGCCAGGGAAGAATGGTTTTCATTTCGGGCGAGGCGGGCGTGGGCAAGACCTCCCTGCTGCAAGAAGCCCTGCGCCGTTTCATGGAATCTTGCGGCGAGGACCTGCCGCGCGTGTTTTGGGGATACTGCCCGCCCCCCGCCAGCGCCTCCCCCGCCACGCCCTACGCGCCCTGGAAGCAGATTTTCGCCGCGGCCGCCCCCCTGCTGGCGCGCAACGCCCAAATCCCGCCCGAATGGATGAACCGCCTGCTGCCGCTCGTCCCCGACCTGAGCCTGCTGCGCCCCGGCCTGCTCGCTCCCGCCCAACCCGATGCCGCCGAACTGCGCGCCGCCCTGCGCCAGGGAATCACGTTTTTGGCGCTGGAGCAGCCGCTCATTCTGGTTCTGGAAGATGTCCACTGGGCGGATGACGCCTCGCTGGAATTGCTGGCAGACCTGGCCGACACCTGCCAGACTCTGCCGCTCCTGCTGCTGCTCACGCACCGCGCCGCCGAAGCCCCCGCCGCCCTGCTGAACCTGAAACGCGACCTGCGCCGCCGTCGCTGCGCCCAGGAAATTCCCCTGCGCGCCTTCGATGAAAACGAAACGCGCCTCTTTCTGGAAAAAATGCTCGGGCGCGAGACCGTCACCGCCTCCCTGCTGAATGAGATTCAGCGCTACGCCGCCGGGCTGCCTTTGTTGCTGCGCGAAGCCGCCGAAAGCCTGCGTCAGGCGCAAAGCATGGCGCGCCGCTCCCCCGCCTCCCTGCGCGAGACGATTCGGCTGCGCCTGACGAAGCTCGGTGACCAGGCGCAGCGCATGCTCGAAGCGGCTGCCGTGCTGGGCTTTTCTTTTTCCCATCTCGAACTGGAAACCCTGCTCGGCTGGCCTGCCCCCGCCTTTGCTGCCGTGCTGGACGATTTACAGGCGCAGCGGTTGATTCTGGATGCGGTTTCAGCGGGGTTGGACGATTACACCTTTCCGCACCAACTGATTCACCAGATCATCCTCGAATCCATCCCCGCGGAACGCGCCCGCCTCCTGCACGAACAGGCCGCCCGCGCGCTGGAGACGGTTCACGCCGGGCAGACGGGGTTTGCCGCCGAAATTGCCGCCCACTACGAAGCGGCGAATCAGCCTGTGGCGGCGGCGCGCTTTTGGCTGACTCACGCCCAGGAATTGACCGACCTGGCCGCCTTCGAGCAGGCGGGTGAAGCCATTGAGCGGGCAATTGCCCTGATTGGGTCGAGCGACTCGCGCCAGGTCCGCGAACTGAGCGCCCAAGCCGCCCTGCTGCGCAGCGTGCTGGCGCACTATCGCGGACAGGCAGCGGAAGCGCTGTCCCTGGTCGAAAATGCCCTGACGGCCTGCCGCGAGTTCCCCACGCTATACGTCCATGCCCTGATCCGTCAGGCCTATGCCCTCTATACCTGTGACCGCTACCCGGAAGCGCACCAGGTCATCAGTCAGGCGCTCGAAATTGCGCATCTCGCC
>DAOTZT010000400.1:0-9756 GCA_034434255.1 Anaerolineales bacterium
AAAATCGCACTTTACTTGAGAAGCCGACCAGCCAACCAGCCTCTGCTCATGCAGTTTGGTATTTCTGACCAGCAAATCCGCTCAAAAATGCCCTTGACACGACCAAAAAAACCTTAACTTGTAACTCATGGCCTTATACTTACTTTATCCACCAATTCGTCTCAAAACGCTGGCATGAGAACCTCATGAAGAAAGGAAGGGGCACATGACCTGGAGAGTATCACTGGACTCCCACGGGAACGGCAGAATTCAATCGGACGATTGCGATGGGGATGGCATCAAGATTACTTGCGTGCGCGATGTACATGAATTCGTCCAGGCGATTGATGACTCCACTGCAAAAACCCTGAAGTTTCACCACGAAGACACGGAGTCACAAAGTTTCCTTTCATTTACTTACTCGTGTCTCCGTGTCTTTGTGGTTCGATTTTCACCTTTTTGCAGGAGACTCATTGATGTGATCATTTGAGAGGGCGGCAGTTGGAATTTCATCAGAGAGGACGGCGCACTGGTGGAAACCCCAGCCAGTCCCGGCCGGGGAAATATGTGATTGAACGTCAGAATGGCGCCTGGATCCGCTTGAGCCGCGAAGAGTTACGCGAAGTGCGCAACGAACTGCTACGTCGAATCAGCGCCCCTGCCCCCTCGCGAGCAGAGGAGATCAAGGATTCATCTGGTGAGCAGAATGACGCTTTCCATACTTTCCTTCGCAAATATCGAGAACTCAGCAAGTTAAACCAGGAAACCTACGAGCGTGTGCGAGGCTATGCAGAGATTGTGGCTCGTTTACGGGATAAGAAATAAGAACGAAATATTTGCCCCATTAATCATTCCGCCCCGGCATTGGACCGGGGCGGTTGGTGTTAGCGATAGTACAACCAGTTCAACTCACGCAAGCGATTCTGCAGGTCGGGCGTAAGGGCCTCTTCTTGCAAGCGCCACTCCCAGTTACCACCCAGGCGGGAGGGGTAATTGAAACGGGCTTCGCTGCCCAACCCCAGGAAATCCTGCATGGGAGCCAGCGCAAAAACCGAGACGGATGCCCACGCCGTGCGGATGAGATGCCAGGCAAAATCGCCGCCATTGGCCCAATCCCGTTGGAAATAACGCCGGGCGAAGTCCTTTTCGTGGTCGGATGCTGTCTCAAACCAGCCCCGCGCCGTGTCGTTGTCATGGGTGCCGGTATAGACCACGCTGTTGCGGCTGAACTGATGCGGCAGGAAGGGATTGTCGGGGCCAGAAAAGGCAAACTGGAGAATCTTCATTCCGGGCAGACCAAACTGGTCTCGCAAAGCGATGACGTCGGGGGTGATTTCGCCCAGGTCTTCGGCGATAATGGGCAGACCTGATCCCAGTTGAGATTGGACAGCGTTGAAAAAATCGGCACCCGGACCCGGCACCCAGCGCCCGTTCACAGCCGTTTCCGCGTCCCCGGGGATTTCCCAGTAACCGGCAAAGCCGCGGAAGTGGTCAATGCGGACGATGTCCACGGCTTGCAAGGTAAAGCGAATGCGCTTGAGCCACCATTCATAACCGCTGGCTTTGTGGACATCCCAGCGATAAAGCGGGTTGCCCCATAACTGGCCGGTGGGAGAGAAATAGTCGGGGGGAACCCCGGCCACAACCGAGGGCTTGCCGTTTTCATCCAGGTAAAACAGTTCCGGGTGTGACCAGGCATCGGCGGAGTCGTAGGCGACAAAGATGGGGATATCGCCGATGATTTTGATGCCGCGGCTGTTGGCATATTGCTTGAGTTGTTTCCACTGTTCAAAGAAAAGATACTGGATGAAAGCCACGCGCTCAATGGCAGGCGCAAGAGCCTCATGGGTCTTGTCGAGGGCGCGCGGGTCGCGACGACGCAACCCGGACGGCCAACCGTCCCACGCACCACCGCCCTGGGCCTCTTTGATGGCCGTGAAGAGGGCGTAGTCATCGAGCCAGAAAGCGTTTTCAGCCTTGAAGGAGGTAAATTTGGCGGCAGCAGGCCCCGGGTCCGCGGCGAAACGGCGCCAGGCCTTTTCCAGCAGGGCCGGTTTCCATTCGAACAGGCGACCGAAATCCACCCGCTGCGGATTCCATTTAGGCATGTCGGCCAGATCGGCAGGGGTGAGGAGGCCATCGCGCAGGAGCAAATCGGGACTGATCAGGTAGGGATTGCCAGCAAAGGCAGAGAAACACTGGTAGGGCGAGTCGCCGTAACCGGTGGGGCCAAGCGGGAGCACCTGCCACAGTTTACAGCCAGAACCGGCCAGCCAATCTACCCAGCGGTAGGCAGCCGGGCCGAGGTCACCGATTCCGTAGGGACCGGGCAGACTGGTGGGATGGAGAAGGATGCCAGCAGAACGTTCAAACTTCATAGGGGAGTCTCTTCGTTACAATGATTTCGCCTGATTTTACCACTGGAGCAGGATAGTCGGAGGCGATGACGTCGGTGCCAACTTCGCCGCCCGGTTCGATCACAACACCAGATGGGACAATGCTGTTTTTGCCGACAACAGCGATACGGATGTCGGGGTTGCCGATTCCGCCCCCCACGCGAGCCCCCCCTTCGACACACACGCGTTTATCGAGAATGGCACGTTCGACGACCGCGCCGCTCTCGATGACGGCATCGGTCATGATGATGGATTCGCGCACGATAGCACCCGGCCGGACGACGACGCCAGGGGAGAGGACACTGCTTTCAATCCGGCAGTTCTCCTGAATGTAGCAGCCATCCGAAATCATGCTGGCGTAGATGTGGGCTGTTTGGGGAACACGGGTGGGCGGGCGTTCTTCGGTACGGGTGTGAATGATCCAGTTGCGGTCATAGAGTTTGAGGGCCGGGTCAGGCGCCAACAGGTCCATGTGCGCCTGCCAGTAGGAGACGATGGTCCCGACGTCCATCCAGTAGCCAGAGTAGGGATACGCAAAGACGCGCGTCTGGTTTTTGACCAGTTTGGGGATGATGTCTTTGCCAAAATCGTGAGATGATTTTTTATCCTGGTGGTCTTCCCACAAGGCGCGGTCGAGCACTTCGCGGTTGAACAGATAAACGCCCATGTTCGCCAGCCGAGAGGGGGGATTTTGAGGCTTTTCGACGAAGGAGCGAACACGGTAATCTTTGCTGATTTTCAAAATCCCAAAGCGCGAGGCTTCTTCCAGGGGGACACGAATGGTGGCAATGGTCAAATCGGCCTGCTGGGAGATGTGGAAGGCGATCATCGGCTCGTAATCCATGGCGTAGATATGGTCGCCAGAGAGGATGAGAATGTAATCGGGCGAGCCGCGCTTGATGAAGGTGAAATTTTGCTGGACAGCGTCAGCCGTGCCTTCGTACCAATCGGCGTCGAAGCGGGCTTTGTAGGGGGTAAGGATGCGCACGCCACCGGTAAAATCGCGATTGAGGTCCCAGGGAGCGCCCGCGCCGATATGCTCAATGAGCGACTGTGGGCGGTATTGTGCCAGGACCATCACATCAAAGATGTTCGAGTTGACGCAATTGGAGAGAGAGAAGTCAATGATGCGGTACTTACCGGCAAAGGGGACAGCCGGTTTGGCCCGTTTGGCAGTCAGCACGCTCAATCGTGAGCCTTCCCCACCCGCCAGAATAATCGCCCGAACTTTCATAAAGCCACCTCGCCTTGTAGAGATTAGCCCAAGATGTCTGTAGAAGCCGACCATGGCAGGTACGGCTTCTACAGTTTAATCACCTGCTTGTGTTGTCCATCAGAACGTGTTGCAAAAAACACGAGATGGATCAGGGCAAAGTTTGTGAGCAGTCCCAGCCAGACTCAGGCCTTTGCCGCGATGGTGTGCGCTTTGGCATACTCATAGCCCTTGCGAATCGCCTCAATATTTTTGGGCAACAGGTGTTTGTGACGACCGGGCATATGAGCATTCAGCGCTGCTTCGACATCAGTCACCGTCAACGCTTTCAAGCCAGTTAACAGCGCGCCAACGGCAACCATGTTTGCCAGTTTGATGCTGCCGATTTCTTCAGCGATCTCACTGCACGGCACGATCACAACCGTAATATCATCGCGCCGGGCGCCGCGATCTACCATCGATTCATTGATCACCAGCAGTCCCCCCGGTTTGACCAGCGGTTCGTACTTGTCCAGGGAGGGGAGATTCATGACCAGGGCCACATCAGGGTTCTTGACAACCGGAGAGCCGATTTCTTCATCCGAAATTACGACAGTGCAGTTGGCTGTGCCGCCGCGCATTTCGGGACCGTAGGAGGGAATCCAGGTCACCTGCTTGCCGACATCCATGGCCGCGTAGGAAAGTACCTGCCCGGCGAACATGATGCCCTGCCCGCCAAAGCCAGAGAGAATCAATTCGGTTTGCATGGTATCACGCTCCCTGTCGTCTAAATTTTTGCGGCTGCCACAGCCGGGGCTACTTTGTAATCGCCAAGCGGGAAGAAGGGAATCATGTGCTCTTCGAGCCACTTGAGCGATTCAACCGGCGTCAGGTTCCAGTTCGAGGGGCAGGTAGAAAGCAGTTCGACCAGCGAGAAGCCCAGTTTGCGCTCCTGGACCTCAAAAGCAGTGCGGATGGCCTTCTTGGCCTTGCGGATATTGGCCGGGTCGTGGAGCGAACGGCGGACAACGTAGCCGGCCCCATCCAGCGTGGCAAGCATCTCGGCCACACGAATCGGATGGCCCTGTGTTTCCACGTCGCGCCCGTTAGGCGAGGAGGTGGTCTTCATGCCAGGCAGGGTGGTGGGAGCCATCTGACCACCGGTCATGCCGTAATTGGCATTGTTGATGAAGATGACGGTGATATTCTCCCCGCGCGCTGCAGCATGGACAATTTCTCCCATGCCGATGGAGGCCAGGTCGCCATCGCCCTGATAGGTAAAGACGATGTGATCGGGCAGGCAGCGCTTAATGCCGGTGGCCATGGCTGGCGCACGCCCATGAGCGGCTTCGACGAAATCAGTGTCGAAGTAGTTGTAAGCAAAGACGGCGCAACCAACGGGCGCAACGCCAATCGCCCGCTCCGTCAGGTTCATCTCTTCCAGCACTTCTGCAATCAGGCGATGAGCCACACCATGCGTGCAACCAGGGCAATAGTGGGTTGGTGTATCGGTAAAAGATTTGGGACGTTCGTAAACCAGATTTTCAGGAACCATCAAGGTAGCCATGTTCACCTCGCAACCATTTCCATACGTTTCATCCAGTTAAGAACCGGGTCAGCCTCAGCGCTCAGTTTAGCCTTCGTCATCCGCTGAATCTCGCTCAAAATCTCATCGGGGAAGGGCACTACACCGCCAAGGCGGCCATAGAACTCAATCGGGATGCTGCCATTGACAGCCAGACGGACATCCTCAAGCATTTGGCCAGAGTTCATTTCAGTCACCAGGAAAGCGCTGGCTTTCTTCGCCAGTTCAGCCACCCGCTTGTAGGGAAAGGGAGCCACCGTAATCGGGCGGAACAGGCCGACCTTAATGCCCTGGGCACGAGCAGCGCGCACCGCTGAAAGCGCCACCCGCCCCGCCGTCCCGAAGCCGATGACCACAAACTCAGCATCGTCAATAAAGTATTCTTTATAACGAACTTCTTTTTCCTGCACTTCTTGCCAACGCTTCAGCAGGCGCAAATTGGTCTTTTCTTCTTCAGGCGGGTCGAGGTAAATCGAGGTCAGAATGCGGCGCGGCCGACCTTTTGCGCCGTTGACCGCCCAGGGGAAGTCCTTGCGCTGAACAGGGCGCATTTCCGGCAATTCGACCGGCTCCATCATCTGGCCAATGGAACCGTCCAGCAAAACACAACAGATATTGAGATACTTCTCTGCCAGATCAAAGGCCAGAGGCATCAGGTCCACGGCTTCTTGAATCGACGCTGGAGCCAGGACAATGGGATGATAATCCCCATGCCCGCCACCTTTACAAATCTGGTTGTAATCTGCCTGCGACGGAGCGATATTGCCCAGGCCCGGCCCACCGCGCATGACGTTGACCAGCACCATCGGCACCTCAGTCCCGGCAATGTAGGACAGGCCTTCCATCATCAGGCTGATGCCAGGGCTGGAGGAGGAGGTCATCACCCGTGCACCGGTGCAGGCCGCGCCATAGACCATGTTGATGGCGCCCAGTTCGGCCTCCGCCTGGACAAATGCACGCCCTAATTCTGGAAGCCGCTTCGACATCCATTCAAGAATTTCATTTTGAGGGGTAATGGGATAGCCGAAATACGCCTCCAAACCGGCTCGAATAGCCGCCTCGGCAATGGCTTCGTTCCCTTTCCAGAGTTCACGTGTCATGATTGACCTCCTGCCGCTACGGGCGTCGCCGCCTTGGTCACTTCCCGATAAACAGTGATGGCCGCATCCGGACAAACCAGCGCACAAATTGCGCAACCGGTGCAGCCATCTTTGACAATGTGAGCAGGATGATAGCCCTTAGGCGTCAGGCGCTCCATGTCAAGTGCCAGGACTTGGGGCGGGCAAGCAGAAACACAAAGTTCACAGCCCTTGCAATACAAATCATTGACTTGAATCCAACCTTTTGCGGGCATTCAAGTACCTCCTTTACGATTGTGAGAAGTAAGACAAGAATTAGCGAATTTTTTCTTGCAGAACGATTATGTTCAGAGATGGGCAAAAAAGGTAGTGCCATGCGTCATTTAAGCAGTGTACAAAAATCCTCTCCTCAAAATCACGATTTTCAACCTTGTCAGAAATTCCTTTCCCCTGAAAACAACGCTTTGCGCATTGACACGACCATCTCCTGTGGTTTAGAATGAACTCACCGCCACGTTGGAGGAAGGTGTCTTATGCCTGAAATGGCCTACCCCTACCAGATTGTGTTTTTTACGTCTGACCACCTCGTCAACGGCACGATTTTCTTACGAGACCAGCGGCTTTCGGACTTTCTCAACGACCGCCGCGAGAAAAACATCGTTGTTCGGAATGCCGGCATCGCCCGCCTGGAAAACCCCGCTAAAATCCTGCAAAAAACGCAAGTCTCTGTGCTCCCCAAATCAGGCATTGTCCTGGCTTTCGAACCGCCGCAGAAAGAGGCTCCCCCTCCTCGTCGATTCATCAAATACCCCAAAGATCGGTACGGCATCTACGTCATCCTGGACGGGATGGAAGTACGCGGGGAGATTCACGTCCAGGGATCGCTCGACCTGCTCCGCATCATGGCCGATTCAAGCGACGCCTTCCTGCCCATCACCCAGGCAACTGTCACCATTCAGGCCAATCCCAACGTGCTCTTGCAACGTGAGGCAATTGTCATCAACACCCAGCGCATCCGCTTTATCGGCGAGGTAGAACTGCCCAAAGTAAGCAGCGTAAGCACCACTGTACCACAATAATCCATCCCCCTCTCAGAAATGGCTCCTATGAAAACTCCTGTCATCGTTGATGCAATCCGTACTCCCATCGGCGCCCTGGGTGGCGCCCTGGCCGCCGTCCGCCCGGACGACCTGGCCGCCCACGTCATTCGGACAATGATCGAGCGAAACGCCCTCGACCCGGCCCTGGTAGAAGAAGTCTATTTCGGCTGCGCCAACCAGGCTGGCGAGGACAACCGCAACGTGGCGCGCATGGCTGCCTTGCTGGCCGGCTTGCCGGTCACAGTCGGCGGCGTGACCGTGAACCGGCTTTGCGCTTCGGGGCTGACCGCCGTCAACTTCGCGGCGCGCGCCATCCGATCAGGAGAAGGCGAGATATTCATCGCTGGTGGCGTCGAATCCATGTCCCGCGCCCCTTACTCCCTTCCCAAAGCCGAAAGCGGCTACCCCTTTGGCAACCTGACTGCCTGGGATACTGCCCTGGGCTGGCGTTACCCTAATCCGAAAATGAAAGAGATGTATGGGACAGAACAAATGGGGGAAACCGCCGAAAACATCGCCGCTGAACGACCGCACATTACCCGTCAGATGCAGGATGAATTCGCGCTGCGCTCGCATCAACGGGCCATTGCTGCCATCGATTCAGGCAAATTCGCCGAGGAAATCGTCCCCGTCCTTATTCCCCAGAAAAAAGGCGAGGTGAAAGTAGTGGACACCGACGAACGCCCCCGCCGCGACACCACCCTGGAGAGCCTGGCGCGGCTGAAACCAGCGTTTCGCGAGGGCGGTACCGTCACTGCGGGGAATTCCTCGGGGCTGAACGACGGCGCCGCGGCCCTGTTGGTGATGAGCGAGGACAAAGCCCACGACCTGGGCCTCAAGCCCCTGGCACGGATTGTGGCCTCAGCTGCAGCAGGCGTCCCGCCGCGCACCATGGGGCTGGGACCTGTGCCCGCTACCCAAAAGGCCCTCGCCCGGGCCGGTCTCCGCTTGCAGGACATCGGCCTGGTCGAACTCAACGAGGCCTTCGCCGTCCAGGCGCTGGCCGTCATTGAAGACCTCGGCCTCGACCCCGAAATTGTCAACGTCAACGGCGGAGCGATCGCCCTCGGTCACCCACTGGGCTGCTCGGGAGCGCGCATCCTGACCACCTTACTGCACGAAATGCGTCGCCGCGGCAATGTGCGCTATGGCCTTGCCACTTTGTGTGTCGGGGTCGGTCAGGGCGAGGCGACCATCGTCGAGTGGCTTGATTAGGCCCTGTTGGCATTCTGCAGCCGATAATCAATCGTTCACGGACAATAATTTTGTTCGTGCTGTTCGAACGTCTCGGCAAAGTTGTGCAGGCCAGAGCCGTCACATTTGGCCTGGAAGTAGTAATACGGCGACTGCGCCGGGTAGGCCACCGCCCGTAACGCGGCCAGACCCGGGCTGCAAATTGGCCCAGGCGGCAAACCCGCATAACGGTACGTGTTGTAGGGGGAATCGACCTGCAAATCAGCCACGCTCAACGGCGTCGTCCACCATGTATTTTGCACAGGGTTGAAACCAAGCGCGTACTGGACAGTCGGGTCAGTTTGCAGTTTCATGCCGATTGCCAGCCGGTTGTAGAAGACCGAGGCAATCAGCGGCATTTCCTCCTCGACCACTGCTTCCCGCTCCAGGATGGAGGCCAGAGTCACTGCCTGGTAGAGCGTCAGGCCGTGTGCGGCATAGGCTTGCCGGTAATCTTCTGGCAGGCGCGCCAGAAAGGTCTGGATCAGCACCGAGACCAGTTGCGGAGCAGTGGTGGTACGAGGCAGGACGTAGGTCTCGGGGTACAGGAATCCCTCCGCAGAAGCGCCGGGGGGAATCGGGTCGGGGGTGAAACCAGGATTTGCTGCGGCAGCGAGAAATTCATTGGGAGCAATGGCCAGGCCCGAGGTCGGGAGCGCAGCGGCCACTTCCTCCAGCCGCCAACCAGGCAGGACGGTAAACGTGACCTCGGTCAGCATGGCCGACTGCAGCATGGCAGCAATGTCACGCGCACTTTGCGCCGGACTCAGACGAAAGGTACCGGTCTGAATATAAGCATCCATGCCTGTCCAGGCCAGGTAAAGGCGAAAGGCTCGCGCATCTGCAATGACACCGGTCTGCTCAAGGCGATTGGAAATCGAGAATACGCTCTCTCCTGGCTCGATGACGAAAAGGACTTCTGCACCACCCGGATCGCGCGGGAGAG
Source organism: Anaerolineales bacterium (assembly GCA_034434255.1). Classification (GTDB taxonomy): domain Bacteria; phylum Chloroflexota; class Anaerolineae; order Anaerolineales; family Villigracilaceae; genus UBA877. The sequence goes on from DAOTZT010000400.1 coordinate 9,511, forward strand.
TGAGACGGTCCAGCCTGGCAAGGAGTTCCAGGCCAAAACTGAAACGTTGCCAGGCACTCAGAGCCGGGCTGGGAGGACCAAAGATGCTCTCGGCCAGGGAGGAAATGCCAAAGCCAAGCGTCAGAAAGAGCAGGGCCAGGAAGGAGAGAAACAGCAAAAAGTAGGGAGGGGAGAAGCGACGAGGCATGAAGGGGAGAGAGGAGAGAGAAGTGAGGAGTAAAGTGAGAAGTGAGAAGTGAAGTGAAA
>DAOTZT010000401.1:0-1996 GCA_034434255.1 Anaerolineales bacterium
CACGAAGCAACACGAAAGGTTTGTGTTCATGTCCTTCGTGGACGAGAAATCTTTGCTTCACTCATTTGGTACGCCGTGACGGCGCATCGCGCAGTGATATTGTGGCAAGTGAACGATGCGAGCGATCAACTTGAATCGTTTGTTCCGACTGGCACAACGATCGAGTTGGGTTGGTACACGACCCAACTGGTGATTCTCCAAAAGTAAACTCAGCGCTCGACCCGAAAATGCTCGAAACCTGGCTGCAACGCATCGACACCTATGTGAAAGCCGGTCAGGTGGAGTGGAAAACGTTGCCGGAAATGTACGATGCGTATGTTCAAAATGAGCAGTGAGGAAACAGAATGCGCGGTGATCTCTTCGGTAGTTTACCCGCTTGTGGGCACTTCCTATCGCTGGGAATGGTACACGCCGCTTGTGATGCTGCTTACGCTCGTCGTCGGCTTCGCCCTGGGGCGTGCTGCCAGCATAGCATTCTTCAGGCGCAAGCATTAACCGAAGATTGGGAAAGGAGACGTTTCCATGATCCTGCTGGGATTCAATTTCCTCTCATCTGTTCGCCAGCGTATCCGCTCCATTCTGGCAATCATGGCGATTTCCGCTCTCTGCCTGCTCTGCGGCGGGCTGATGGCCTTTGGCTTTGCTCCTGCGCAGGCGATTCAGGCATACCGCGTTTCCCGCCTGCCGGTGACGGAAGAGGCCGCGCAGGTGGCTGCGGCACAGCCGGGGGAGGAACTGCTGTTCACCGGCACCCTGAAAGGCAACGCTCCGCTGCTCGACCGCTTCGATTTCGTTGCCTATTCTGCAGAGGAGTGGAAAGTGACTCTGCCCTCAAACGATGCTAGAGTTTCGTCTGAGCCGATCGGCCATTGGGAAAGCGCCGAAACCGTCATCCCCGCCTTGACGCTCGAACTCAACGGGCAGCCAGTGTCGCTTCTCAAGGCAAGCAGCGCCCGCTTGAGCGGCGACCTCCACGTCCAGATGGTCAAAGGGACTGGTCCCCATCAAGCCGAGTACGAAGGAGAACTCTTGCCCGACGGCTCGAAGCGTTACCGCGGTCTCTTCGACGGCGACCTGGTGACGGTCTTGGGGAAGAAATCGGCGACCGGCGGCGTGCTTCCTGAACACATTTTTGCCGGAGACCGTCTGCAATTAGAGGAAGCGCAGCGGCAGGCGGCTTCCGGGCTGTTCATCTCCGGTTTGTGCCTGATGGCTTCTACTCCCCTTTTCCTGGTCGGCGGATTGCTCTTTACCCTCTTTCGCAAATCATAAGGACTGAAACATGAAACGACAGACCCTGCTGTTTGTTTTGTTGACGTTTGCGGCGCTGGCCTGCAATCTGACCGCCCCGCTTCCCACCCCCCCGACGCCTGCTCCCGTTACCCCAATACTCCCCTCTCCCACTGGGAGAGGGGCCGGGGGTGAGGGCTACATCTCCTTCGTCATCAACGTCCACGACTGGACTCACCCCAGCGAAAGCGCCGACATCCTCCTCGAACTGGTGGACCTGTTCGAGAAATACAACGTGCGTGGCGACTTCTACTTCACCACCGAAATCACCCGCGAACTGGCGGAAAACCGCCCCGATGTCATCGAGCGCTTCAAGAACTCGAACATGACCATCAGTTACCACATCCGCCCGCCGCACCCGCTCTACAATGGCTTCGACGCACGCCTGAAAGGGCTGGACGACGACGCCCTCTACCAGACGCTCATGGATTACGAGACCTATGCGCTGAACCTGGAAACGGGCGAACTCGACCGTTCGCGGCCGGGTGGCTACACCTACGTCGCCCAGGTCTTTGGGCGCAAACCCATCGTCGCTTCTGCCCCCAACAACGACCCGCGCATCAAGGCCACGGCGCAGCGAATGTATGCCAGCCTCGGCGCGCAGATGACCATCCTCTATCACGAAGAAGGGACGAAACTCGAACAGCCTTTTGAGTACGTCAACGGTCTGCTCGTGCGCCCCAGTGATTTCAGCGTGACGCGCGTC
>DAOTZT010000402.1:0-2805 GCA_034434255.1 Anaerolineales bacterium
GTCACGGTCGAGGCGTTGACGGCTCCGCTGGAGGGAGCGCAGCGCCCCGGGCATTTTCGCGGCGTCACGACCGTCGTGGCCAAGTTATTCAATGCCGTGCAACCGCAATACGCTTACTTCGGGCAAAAAGATGCGCAACAAGCCGCTGTCATTCGGCGCATGACCCGTGACCTGGATTTCCCGATTGAAATTGTCGTTTGCCCCACCGTGCGCGAACCGGACGGGCTGGCAATGTCGAGCCGCAACACCTACCTGAAGCCGGAAGAGCGCAAGGCAGCCACCGTACTCTTCCGGGCGTTGAGCGCAGCCAAGACAGCCTACGAACAAGGCGAGCGCCGCGCCGAGGTCCTTCGTCAAATCATGCGGCAGGTGATTGAAGCCGAGCCACTGGCTCGTTTGCAATACGTCTCCTGTGCAGATTACGACTCGCTCGAAGAACTGGAAACAGTTTCTGGCAAAACGCTGCTTTCCATGGCCGTGTTTATTGGAAACACCAGGCTGATTGATAATTTTGTCATCGGCTAAAAACTGACTTCGGGCAAAACGGTCAGCGCAATTAGCCAGAAAGGTGCCCTTCTGTAAGCAGAGCATCGCTCAGCCCCAGCAAAATGCCTGGAGTCACCCAAATCATTGGATTCGCCAGAGAATCAAAACTCAGTCCGAGGGCCGCAACCGCCAGAACGCCAAACAAGCCTCCAATGCCCACGAATCGCTTGAAGGAGTCAGACGATTTGGCCCAGGCCAGGCTCTTGCCGATCAACACGAAATAAAAAGCAATGAAGATCCAGAATCCAAAAATGCCTGTTTCAGCCAGCAAACGGATATAGAGGTTTTTGGTATTGGGAAAGACTGTATTGTCCGGAGACAGCAATTCGGCTGTCTCTAGAATGTTAAAATGCGACCAATCCGGCAAAAACTGATGGAGGTAAAAACCAGCCGCGCCCAGGCCTACCCCACTCCACGGGTATTTTTCAAAGACTTGCCAGCCCGCCTGCGCCAGAGCCAGACGAGGTCCGGCATAAATATCGACAAAATAATCAGTCAGCGAAGTGGACCTTGCTTCCCAAAGTTGAGCAAAATAATGGTTACTGCCTAAAAACAGGAAGATTCCCCCTGCCGCGGCGGCCATCAAAATCAGCAAAGCGATTCTCTGCGCCAGTTCCTGTCTGCGCTTGTGCATGCCATGCGTACGAAAAGGGCTCCAGAACCATTGCCACGCCCGGCGAAGATGTTCCTGACCGGTAAGAAGAAAAGTCAACAACCCAGCGCCAGCGATGACGAGCAGGCCTGTCCGGGAGAACGTCAGGGCTGCAAGGAGGAGGCAAATCGCCGAGACTCCCAAGAGTTGCCGTCTCCGAATCCAGGAATAGCCTGCCAGCCAGGCCGCAAAACACCAGGGAAAGTAGGTTGAGGCAATTTGTGAGGCCAGCCAGGAAGGTTCGAGCGCCATGCCTGAAATGCGGCGGTTAACTGGCAACCCCGCCATCATGATTTTCTTCTGAACCGGATCCACCAGATCGGCCAGGGAGGGCTGATCTTCAAACACGGTTTCGAGCACATAATAGTTGGTCAATTGCATGACCGCGCCGAAAACGTGCAGCACAAGCCCCCAATACAGCCATTTGAGAGTAAAACGCAAATCTTCCTCGTTGCGGTTCATTGCGGCAGGGACCAGAAAGAATAATATCCCCATCCCCAGCGAGACCCAGGCGCGCACAACGCGACTTGCGTAGGTGTATTCATACAAATTCGGGACGCCAATCCATCCGCCGACCATCGTCGCCATCAAGGCGACCAGGACAAAAGCCAGGAGCAGCGAGGCAACAGAGTTCTTCAGCAGGAAGCGGCGCTTCTCTACACTTTCCAGCAGTAAGACAACCAGCAATCCTCCCAAAGGCACCAAAGAGAGAGGCCTGACCTGTGTGCCGCTGCCCAACGGCAGGTAGCGGAAACTGGTGACCGGCAGCAAAAACAGGCTCATCCCCCATAACAAGCGTTTCAACCTGGGGTAAGCGGGGTGTATGCTCAATTTCATAAGCGTTTGGAAGCCGGATGAATAAACAAAATCAATAACGCGAGGAACGCCGCGCTGAAAAGCGACCCGCCAAAAATGTAGGCGGCCATCGAAACAGCAGGCCCGACCGGCAAATCGTCTACTTGCACAGGATTGACTTCCAGAAGAGGGCTTATCCCTGCCGGCTTTTGCAACAATGTTTCATAGAAACAGCGCGCCCAGGCCGACGCCATCGCTTGCGCCTGTTCTGCATCGCTGTCATCAGCCAAAAAGTGCCAGCCACCGTCACCCGGCTGAGACAGGAAGAGCCGTCCGTCTCGCAGACTCTCCACCAAGACGCCTGTCTGTTCACTGGTACAGCGAAAGACGGCATCCGATTTTGCAATCTCGATCAGTTTATCGGTCTCACGCTGCAAATACGTGTATTTGCGCAGGTCGCTTGCTTCTTGAACAATCACCTGTTCTACATTCTGGTCAATCAAGATCGTGGCCTGGGCACGGTAAAGGGGAGGAAACAGGAAATAGGCCACCGTCCCGACCAGGGCTCCGAGTGCGGCGCCCAATACCCACAAACGCCAGGCACAAAGCACGGCACTAATCTCCTGCCAATCCGGAGGCCGCAACAGCCACCCCGAAATTCGTCTCTTCTCCATGGCGCTTATGCTTTCAGCATCGGCATCTTGATCCCGTGCCGTTTGGCGGCTGCGATGGCCTGCTCATAGCCGGCGTCGGCGTGGCGGACGATGCCCATGCCCGGATCGGTGGTCAGGACGCGCTCCAGCCGCCGCGCC
>DAOTZT010000403.1:0-2486 GCA_034434255.1 Anaerolineales bacterium
TTCGTCGGCGACGTGTTCACTTTGCGCCGCGGCCAGGGTGAGCAGCTCTTGTTTCGCCTGGGCTAACATGGCCGAAGCCTGATTCTCGCTGATGACGTTCTGCTCTGCGGCATAGGTCAATGCCAAGCGAATGCCTACCAGGAGGTGCGCGAACATTTCCGGCGTGCGAGCGTGAAAATCACCTTTGAGCGAAGACCGCACAGAATTGCGCTGTTCGCGGTGCCACTCATGGTACTTGTCTTTGATGTCTTGCCAGTTGGCAGCCAGCCAGAGCAGGTAATTCGCCAGCGCATACGGATACAGTGCGGCATCCTGGTTTTGGGCTGCTGTCAGTTTTTCTAGGTCAGTCGTTTTCGGAAGAACCTCGACGGGCAGTAACCGCCCTACGATGGATTGACCGCTGGGCAATTGCTCCCCCGTGGAGATGACCAGGCCGCGCGCCGGGAAGCCGGGCCGGGTGGTTGTGTCGGCATTCATGCGTGTTCGTGGGATGTGATTGCCGATGGACCGAATCAATCGTTCCGCCCGTCGCTGGTAGGTCTGGCTGTCTATGGCGGTCGCCTGGGGCGCAAAGTCATCTATCACCAGGGGGGCATCTTTGATGACAAAGGTCTGCTTTTCCAGGATGTTATCGGTGCTTCCCCACCCTTCGGGCAGGTGCAGGTAATCGAACCGGCCATAGTGACAGAGCGCCAGAGCCGCGAGCGTTGATTTCATGCTTCCTGTTTCGCCATACACCCACAACACGAAGTCAAACGGGCTGATTTCGGCCAGGGGCGCCAGGTACATGCTTCCCCACAGCGGGAAGGTCACAGACGTGGGGGCTACGTCCAGAAAACGCAGGCTTGCGCGAAGCGCGTCTTGCGGGTTGACGGCGTTCAATTGCTGGTTAGTCGGGAGGGCGTACTGCTTCAATTTGCCGTCCAGATCAACGGTAATGCCTTCCATGCCGAGCGCGCCGCTGGTGGTGAGATACACCCGCTTGCCCTCGATTTCACGCCAGCCGGTATGTGTGTACACCGTGATGGATTCAGCATCTTTCGATTCCCACTGGATGGCCTCACGGATTTTGTCACGGACAGACTGACCCGCCGCAATGTTTGGCCGTAATCCCCAGTTCTGAATTACCCAGTTGAGCGAAGCAAACGAAGCGGCATCTACTTCGCAGGTTGGCAGTTTGCCGCCGTTTGCCAGTTGACCGGTGATGACAAATCGCCTGGTAATTTCCTGCCCGTCATCGCGGGCCACTTCACGGATGATTTTTGCGTGCCAGTTTGCCAAAAACTTGTACTTCGGCGCGCCGTCGCGGTCGTAGTCCATGGCGTATAACGCGCCGTCAATTATGCGATAGCGATTGCTGCCCGCTTCAGCAGGTTGAGGCGGATTGACTTCGGCGTGCGCGCTTGGGATTTCGGCGGACAGGAACGCATCCGGGCGGGCAGGTCGGCGAGGCTTTGAAAATGCGCTTTCGATGGTGGCTTCCGCTTCGGCGGCTGGCGTGCCGCATCGTTCCGCAACGGGCAAGAGCAGGTTGATGGCTTCGGCGTGGGAATAGCCACAGCCTGCCAGGTCGCAAGCCGCCTCGAATAAGGATTGATTTCGTGAGCCTTCCGGTGCGCCGTTCTGAATAAATGCCAGCGTGCTTTTGGCCAGTTTGCCGCGCGTTGGCGTTTCGACGCGCTTCCAGACGAGGCCCGTCCAGGCTTCGACAATGGCTATCAATTCGCTTGCGGTCAGGACAGGAATCGGCGCGTCGTTGACCAGGCGATAGTATTCCCCGCTTGGGTGTCTCGAAGGCGGGATAACGCCCTGATTCCCCACCGCGAGCCATTCGGTCTTGTTTTCTGTCCCTTTGAGGAATTTTCGGCTTTCTGGCATTTCGCCGTCAATCCGAATGACCAGTTTGGCGCGGTCGGCGGTGTCTCGTACAATGGCAGGCGCGCTTTGAAAGCGCGGGAAGCGTTTGCAAAACTCCGCAAAGTTGGCGTCTATATCGAGCAAGCCAAGGTTGGCTTGCCCACACAGCAAGCCTACGTTGCCGCCTCCGTTGACATGAGGCAAAACGGCCTCGAGTTCGAGCGGTTGATTTTGCCAGTCATCGCCCAGGGGTTGCTTGCCAGGGTTTTTTACTTTGGCGTTCCAGGCGGCCACTTTGACAAACTTGCCGCCGTGTTGGGCAAACCATCGAAGGGCTTGTAATCCAGACTGAAATGGGGTAGAATTTTCTTGCACTAGGGGAAACTTTTCCCCTACTTCCCCCGCCGCCCCCGCTGCCACGGGGGCTTTTTGTGTGTTGGCAATCATTTTTGCACTCCTTTCTGATTGTATGGTTTTTGAAATTAAAAAGCATATCGCCTCCGTGTCTGTGATACTTGACACGCGAGGCGACTTTTGCTATTATGGGATGGACGCGAAGCGCCTCGCGTCGAGTTTTGAAAAAGCCCTGCCTGACGTAACAGGGCTTTTTTGATTCTACCACTTTTTTT
>DAOTZT010000404.1:0-9376 GCA_034434255.1 Anaerolineales bacterium
GAACCAGCCGCCCACGTCCAGCGGGACGTAGCCCGCAGCGCCGTCGACTTCCCTTTCGAGGCCAGCCGCGACCAAAAACTGATGGCCTGGCCCCAGTTTATTCAGTTCCCTGCCGAGGACAAACTGCGCGGGCGCGCCACCCTGATAGTGGATGACGTGTGGGGCTCCGGGCGGACGATTACCGCCGTCAAGAATCGCGTTTCGTCAGCGGGCGGCTTCCCCGAAACCTGCGTCCTGCACTTCAACCCGTACCGCAGCCTGTTCGGCTCGGTTCGCCCCGACTACTTCGCCGATGTCACCGACGCGCGTGTCATCTATCCCTGGGAAATTGCGCGCGGCTCGGACCGGGTCATGCTGGGGGAGGGCGACCGGCTATAGGTTGACGTTGGTGAAATAGACTGGTAGCGAATGCCGTCAACCGCCCATGCGGTGGAAGTTGAACCCTCTTACCAGGTCATCAATCTCAAGACTATCAGTTTTACCGTCCCGATTGGTGGCGGTAATACGATGAAGGCGTCGAAGCGCTCCATAACAGGTAGTCTCATCAACAGCCGCAACCGAGAAGCCGAGCGCGAAGCTGAAACTGCAACGCTCTCCCAGCAGGAAGCCCTCGCAATTCGCCGCCGCGAACTGGAAGTCAGGCAGTTGGAATTGGCAAAAGCCGCCGCGACCGCCGCGCACGAGACCGACCCTGCCAAAGTGCAGCCTGATGCTGAATTGTGCGCCCTCGAACAGCAGAAAAACGCGTCTATCAAACTGGCGGAGACCAAAGCCGAGGCTGAACGCCTGGCGATTGAACAAGTCTGCCAGATTGAGCGCCCCGCCGAACGCGCCAAAGAAATTGCACTGGTCGAATCATTGAAAGTCGAAGCCGAGGCCGAATCGACTGCAACCGAAAAGCACGCCCGCGCTGCCAAAATTCGGGCCGAGGCCACCCGCGCCGAAGCGGCAGCCCAGGGTTTGGCTGAAGCCGAAGTCGAGGCGGCCCGCGTCCAGGTCGCCGAAAAGCGGGCGCTGAGGGGTTGACCCAGCCTGATACTCGCCATTTCAATTGGAACTGCTCCATCATCACATGTGGGGCAGTTCTTTTGTTGCCTGTTTTTGTCTTGACAAATCTGTTGCATGGCATATAATCATGCCTAACTTAACAACCAGAAACGAAGACGTGGACGAGTACGCTTCAAAGCGATTTTCAGAGAGCCGGTGTCTGGTGTGAATCCGGTAAAAGCGCAGAAGCCGAATGGCCCACCGAGTTGAGCGGGTGAACCTGGCAACGGCTGCCCACCGGAAAACGGATAGCAGCTGAAGTCCAAAAGTAACCCAATCCGGGAACTCCCGTTACAGAGCGAGGACATAATCACTGTTTAGTGAACAGTACCGTGTCCGAAAAGAGTGACGCTGGCTTCAAATTCCTGTTGCATCACAACAGGAATTTTCTATAGGCATAGGCGTAAATTGGGTGGTACCACGGGAGTCCCCTCTCGTCCCAACGGACGGAGGGGACTATTCTGTTAAGAAAGGACACCTATGGTCACCGAACTCATCCAAACCACCACCGGCATCGCCCCCATCATCCGCCGCCTGCCAGGCGACCTGGATACCCCGGCCAGCATCTATCTCAAGATGCGCGGCGGCGGCTCCTCCTTCCTGCTCGAATCAGTTCAGGGCGGTGAGCGCATTGCCCGCTACTCCTTTATCGGCATTGAACCACGCTATGAATATCGGATTACAGGCCAGAGCGTAGAACGCCGCTCGGCAAACGCCGTCGAGCATATCCAAATCCCCGAAGGGCAAGACCCGCTCCACTACCTGCAATCCCAGTTATCTGGATTTACCCCCGAACTTCCCGAAGGCCTGCCGCGCTTCGTTGGCGGGCTGGTGGGTTACCTGGGCTACGAAACCATTCGGTACTTCGAGCCAAAGCTGCAAGGACAACTCAAAACCAACAGCCTGCCCGAATCGGTCTTTCTCTTGGCCGATACCATCATCGCCTTCGACCACGCCCGCCACACCATCAACATCATCACCTATGCCTTCGATGGGGATGTGGACGCGGCCAACCGCAAGTTAGACGACATCGAAGCGCGTTTACGCGCCCGTTTGCCGCTCCCGCGCGGAACAGACGCCCCGCAACCTGCCTCCGTTGAAGTGACCTCGAACCTGACCCAGGCCGAATACGAGCAGGCCGTGCAGGTTGGCAAAGAACACATCGCCGCCGGAGATATTTTTCAGGTCGTGCTCTCACAGCGGCTCTCGCGCCCGGCACACAGTGACCCGTTCGACATCTACCGCGCTTTGCGACGGCTGAACCCCTCGCCGTATATGTACTTTTTCGACTTCGGCGACCTGGATGGCGAACCGTTCTACATCGTTGGCGCTTCGCCTGAGATTTTTGTGCGTCTCGAAGGCCGCAAAGCCAGCCTGCGCCCTATTGCCGGGACGCGTCCGCGAGGAACGGATATCGTCTCCGATGAAGCCCTGGCCGCCGACCTGCTGTCCGACCCCAAGGAACGCGCCGAACACGTCATGCTGGTTGACCTGGGCCGTAACGACCTGGGCCGTGTCTGTGAATTTGGCACGGTCAAAGTGCCTGAGTTTTTCAACATCGAGCGCTATTCGCACGTCATGCACATTGTCTCGCACGTCGAAGGGACGCTGCGCCCCGAACTAAGCGCCTTCGACCTGGTGCGGGCCACCTTCCCGGCTGGCACTGTCTCCGGCGCGCCCAAAGTACGCGCCATGGAAATCATCGCCGACCTCGAACCCGAAGCGCGCGGCCCTTACGCTGGGGCCATTGGCTACTTCTCCTTCGACGGCAATATGGACACCTGCATCGCCATCCGCACCCTGGTTGGACACGGCCAAACCGTCAGCGTCCAAGCGGGCGCCGGCATCGTCGCCGATTCGGATCCGGCCAAAGAATACGAAGAAACCCTCAACAAAGCCCGCGCCGTTCTGAAAGCGGTTGAAATGGCGGAAGAAAGATAATGCAGAATGCGAATGAAAAATGCAAAATAAAACCCCGCGTCTTCTGCACTCTGCATTCATCATTCTGCATTTAGAAAGGCTCTCCCATGCTCATCATCATCGATAACTACGACTCCTTCACCTATAACCTCGTCCAATACTTCGGCGAACTCGGCGCTGATATCCGCGTCTTCCGCAACGACCAGGTAATGCTCGATGAGTTGATTGCCCTCCAGCCCTCGCACCTGGTCATCTCCCCCGGCCCCGGCGACCCCATCGCCGATGGCGGCATCTCTGCCGATGCCATGCGCTATTTCACGGGGATAATTCCCGTTTTGGGCGTTTGCCTGGGTCATCAATGCCTGGGCGCAATCTACGGCGGCAAAGTCTCGCGCGCCCCGCGCCTGATGCACGGCAAAACCTCGCGCGTCCACCATTACGGCCAGGGATTGTTCAGCGGCATCCCCAGCCCCTTCGAGGCCACCCGCTACCACTCGCTGATTGTCGAATCGCCTGTCCCCGCCGAGCTGGAAGTGACCGCCTTCACATCCGAAGGTGAAATCATGGGTCTCAAACACAAAACAGCCGAAACTTACGGTGTCCAATTCCACCCGGAATCCATTCTCACCCAGCACGGCAAGCAGATTTTGCAAAACTTTCTCAATTTATAGATCGATATTCGGAACTCAATAACTCGAACATCGAATAACCAATATCGAGCAACTCCCCCGGAGGCCAGTATGTTAAAACCCTTTATCGCTAAAGCCATTAACCACACCAACCTCACCGCCGAAGAAGCCGAGCAGGCCATGACCATCATCATGACCGGCCAGGCCACCGCGGCTCAAATTGGCGCCTACCTCACCGCCCTGCGCATGAAAGGCGAAACAATCGAAGAAATCACCGGCTCGGTGCGCGCCATGCGGGCTGTTTCGCTCAAAGTCCCGGTTAGCGACCGCTCCCGACCCATTTACGACATCGTCGGCACCGGCGGCGATGGCGCGCACACCTTCAACATCTCCACCGCAGCTGCCTTTGTCGTGGCTGGAACCGGACGCCGGGTTGCCAAACATGGCAACCGCGCCGTCTCGTCCCAGTGCGGCAGCGCTGATGTCCTCGCCGCTCTCGGCCTGAACCTCGAGCTCACCCCCGAACAGGTTGGCCAGGCCATCGAAGAAGTTGGCATCGGCTTCATGTTCGCGCCCAAATTCCACCCGGCCATGAAATACGCTGTTGGCCCGCGCAAAGAAATCGGCCAACGCACCATCTTCAACGTCCTTGGCCCACTCACCAACCCCGCCGGGGCCGAAATTCAACTGACGGGCGTTTATGCCCCCTCGCTGACCGAACCGCTTGCCCACGTCCTCAACGAACTCGGCAGCCATGCCGCGCTCGTCATTCATGGCGCAGGCGGCACGGACGAACTCAGCCTGCTCGGCCCCAACCGCGTCAGCCACCTCTGCGAGGGCGCCGTCCGCACCTACGACCTCGACCCCGCCGACTACGGCCTGCCGCGCGCCACCATCGCCGACTTGCGCGGCGGCACTCCCGACGAAGCAGCCCAGATGATACGCGACCTGTTCACCGGCAAACTGAATGGACCCCGCCGCGATGCCGTCTTGCTCAATGCCGCCGCAACCCTTGCTGCTCAAACCGGCGACTTCAAAACCGCCCTGGTCGAAGCCGAAGATTCGCTAACCAGCGGCGCGGCCCTTGCCAAAATGACCCAACTCGTCGAATTCAGCCAATCCTTCACCCCGCCCTCCGCTTAAAATCCGTTTCTCCATTTCATATCCGTTGCCTCAATCCGTTTCTTCGTTCCGCCGGAGGCCATCCGTTGACCAACATCCTCGAAACCATCCTCGACCAAAAACGCCTGGAAATCGCGGCGCTCGACGCCCCGGCCCTGCGTCGCGCTGCAGAGTCTTCCCCGCCCCCGCGCGATTTCCTCGCCGCAGTCAAGCGCCGCTGCTCCCCTCTTCCTGTGGGGGAGGGGCAGGGGGTGGGGGTCGCCCTGATTGCCGAACTGAAGCGAGCCAGCCCCTCGAAGGGAGTTCTGGCTCCGCGCCTCGACCTGATAGAAGTGGCCGACCTCTACACCCAAAACGGCGCATCCGCCATCAGCGTCCTCACCGACGAAAAATTCTTCCAGGGCAAACTCGAAACCCTGCGCCAATTACGAATTACCAATCACCAGTTACCGCTCTTACGAAAAGACTTCATCATACACGAATCCCAACTTTACGAAGCCCGCGCCGCTGGCGCCGACGCCATCTTGCTCATCGCCGCCGCCCTACCCGACGACGCCCGCCTCGCCAACCTGCACGCCTGCGCCCTCAGCCTGGGCCTGACGGCTCTGGTCGAAGTCCACGACGAAGCCGAAACTGAGCGCGCCTTGCGGATTCCTGGCATCCGCTTAATTGGTATCAACAACCGCAACCTCGTCACCTTTGAAGTCTCCCTGACCACCACCGAACGCCTGCGCCCAATGATTCCTGCCGACATCACCCTCGTTGCCGAAAGCGGCATTTTCACCGCCGCCGATGTGGCCCGCCTGGCAAAAATCGGCATAGACGCCGTCCTGGTCGGCGAAGCCCTGGTCACAGCGCAGGATATCCCCGCCAAAGTGCGCGAACTTTCTGGTTCGTAGCGCGTGAGGGTATCCCTAATGACGAAAATTAAGATTTGTGGCATCAAAACCCTCCCCAACGCCCTGGCTGCCATCGAAGCCGGTGCGGATATGCTCGGCTTCAACTTCTACCCCAAAAGCCCGCGCTACATTGCCCCAGATGCCTGCCGCAAGATTACATCTGTTTTATACCAAAGACATCCTGAAACTACCCTGGTTGGCGTCTTCGTCAACTCATCCGTTTCAGAGATCCGTTCCATTTTGGAAACCGCCCAATTGCACCTTGCCCAACTGCACGGCGACGAACCCCCCGCAATGCTGGCCGAGCTCGGCCCCCTGGCCTTCAAAGCCATTCGTCTAAAATCGGATTTGCAAGCGAATTTGGAAACCGACAACCGGATATTCACCGCCATCCGCTTCTCCGTTCCCCCATCCGTTCCCCCATCCGTTCCCGCCCTGTTGGTAGATGCCTCCGTCCCCGGCCTCTACGGCGGATCAGGCGTCACCGCCGATTGGGACGCTGCCGCCAAACTGGCGAAACAGATTCCACTTCTGCTGGCAGGCGGCCTGACCCCCGAAAACGTCGCCGAAGCCGTCGCCCGCGTTCAACCCTGGGGCGTGGATACCGCTTCCGGCGTCGAATCCGCCCCCGGCGTCAAAGACCCGGCCAAAATGCAAGCCTTTGTAAACGCGGTCCGTGAACAAGACAAAAAACAAAACGAAACAGGACATACAGGATTTTCAGGATAAAACCGGAAAAAACCCCATATCCTGTTCATCCTGTCCATCCTGTTAAATTTTTATAACCATTCCCGGAGCATTTCATGCCCAGCCTCCTCCCCCCAAAATTTGGCCCTTACGGTGGACAATTCGTCCCCGAAACGCTCATGCCCGCGCTGACCGAACTCGAAGCCGAGTTTGTCGCTGCCCAGCGCGACCCCGAATTCCAGCGTGAATTCAACAAACTGCTGGCCGATTTCGTTGGCCGCCCCACCCCACTGACGTATGCCCGGCGGCTTTCCGAACAACTCGGCGGCGCGCAAATCTACCTCAAGCGCGAAGACCTGGCCCACACCGGCGCGCACAAAATCAACAACGCTCTCGGCCAGGCCTTGCTCGCCAAACGGATGGGCAAAGGCCGCATCGTCGCCGAAACTGGCGCGGGCCAACATGGCGTCGCCTCCGCCACCGCCGCCGCCCTGCTTGGCCTGGAATGCGTCGTCTACATGGGTGCAGTGGATATTGCCCGCCAGGAACCCAACGTCTTCCGCATGAAACTGCTTGGTGCAGAAGTTCGCCCTGTCACCAGCGGCACTCAAACCCTCAAAGACGCCATCAACGAAGCCATCCGCGACTGGGTCACCAATGTCCGCACCACCCACTACCTGCTTGGCTCGGCCCTCGGCCCGCATCCCTACCCCACTATCGTGCGCGAGTTCCAAACCGTGATTGGCCGCGAAGCCCGCGAACAGATTCTCAAGGAAGTGGGCCGCCTGCCCGATACCGTCATCGCCTGCGTCGGCGGCGGGTCGAATGCCATCGGCATTTTCAGCGGCTTTATCGAGGATGCGGATGTCGAACTGGTTGGGGTAGAAGCCGGCGGCAGCGGAATCGCCACTGGCAAACATGCCGCTCGCTTTGGAGACCCCTCGCGCGGACGCCTGGGCGTGATTCATGGAACCCGGACTTTTGTCCTGCAAACCGAAGACGGCCAAATCGCCGAAACGCACTCTGTTTCTGCCGGTTTGGACTACGCTGCGATTGGCCCCGAACACGCCTATCTGCGCGACCAGGAACGCGCCTTCTACACATCCGCCACTGACGAAGAAGCCCTCAACGGATTCCAGATCCTGTGCCGCGCCGAAGGCATCATCCCGGCCCTCGAATCCTCCCACGCCATCGCCGAAACTCTCAAACGCGCTCCCAAAATGCGCAAAGACCAAATTATTCTCGTCAATCTCTCTGGGCGCGGCGACAAAGACCTGAACACGGTTATCAAAGAATTGGGCAATGAGTAATGAGAAATGAGTAACGAGTAGCGGATTTCCCTTATTTCTTTCCCCCTTTTCTTTTTCACGAGGCATCCATGAATAGAATCGCATCCGCTTTCAAAAACAAACCGATTTTCATGCCCTACTACCCTGTCGGCTACCCCAACATTCCCACTTCCATTGATGTGCTGGAAGCCCTCGCCAAAAACGGCGCCGACCTGATTGAAGTGGGCCTGTCCTTCTCCGACCCGCTGGCCGATGGGCCGGTCATCCAAAAAGCCACCCAGACCGCCCTCGAGCAGGGCGTCACCACCCAGCACGTCCTCGCGGCTGTGGCTGAACTGCGCCGCCGCGACGTGGAGATTCCCCTGATTCTGATGGGTTACTACAACCCGATTCTGGCCTACGGGCTGGAGCGTTTCATCCGCGCCGCCGCTGAAGCCGAGGCCGATGGCTTCATCATCCCCGACCTGCCGCCGGAAGAAGCGGATGAATTTCGGCAGGTACTTGATACCGTTGGTCGAATAGGCGGCGGGGGGCCAATACAGTCTATGTCCACTCGACCCGCGCCGCCGTATCGAGACCAACAATTGCCCCTCATCACCATGCTCGCTCCCACTACCCCCGAGGAGCGCATGGAAACGGTCGCCCGCAGCGCCCAGGGATTTATCTACCTCGTCAGCGTCACCGGCGTCACTGGGGCGCGCAAAGACATCACCGTCGGGCTGCATGAACTCATCGCGCGCGTCCGTCGGCATACCAATATCCCCGTTTGTGTTGGGTTTGGCATCAGCAATCCCGAACAGGCTGCCACCGTTGGGCAGATTGCCGATGGAGTCATCGTCGGTTCGGCCTGCGTGCGCGAGATTGGTGAAAGCCAAAACCCCGTCGAAACGGCCCGGGAATTTGCGCGAAAATTTACACTGAGAAGGAAATAACCGATGATTCGACGCCTGGAACAATCGGATTGGGGTGAGTGGCTGCGCATGCGCCGCGCACTATGGCCCGACGCTACTCTTGTAGAACACGAAGCCGAAATGCGCGACTTGCTGGCCGACCCCGATACGCCGGTTTTCATCGCCATTCGTCCCGACGGACGCCCCGGCGGGTTCCTGGAGGGCGGCATTCGTAAATATGCCGATGGCTGCGAAACAGGGCCGGTCGGCTACATCGAAGGCTGGTATGTGGACGAAGACCTGCGTCGCCAGGGCGTGGGCGGTGCGTTGGTGCGGGCGATGGAGGTTTGGGCGCGCGGACGCGGCCTGACCGAAATGGCATCCGATACCTGGATTGGGAACGAAACCAGCATCGCTGCGCATAAACGATTGGGATACGAGGAAGCCGAGCGGCTGGTACATTTTGTCAAAAAACTGACCTCCGCCTCACATCCCTAGCATCTTGCTCACAATCGCCAGCAGCACCCCGCCCGCAATCACCGAGCCGAGTTGACCGGCCGTGTTGCAGCCCATGGCGTGCATCAGGATGAAGTTATCGGGGTCTTCATCAAGCGCAGCGCGCGCCGAAAGGCGGCCGGCCATTGGGAAGGCGCTGATGCCGCAGGCCCCAATCAGCGGGTTGATTTTTCCGCCGCTGAAGAAGGACATGATTTTGCCGAAGGTCAGCCCGGCCACCGTATCGAGGATAAAGGCCAGCAGTCCCAGAACCATGATGCCAAGCGTGCGGAACTGGAAGCCGGTCGCCGGGTCATACAGGAATTTCTCGGCTGTCATGGTCGCGCCAATTGCCAGGCCCAGGAACAAAGTGGTGATGTTAATAATGACTCCTCTGC